>JAZULV010000106.1:0-6092 GCA_045603305.1 Lachnospiraceae bacterium
GGTATTTAAAAGTATAACTGTTGATAATGGACATGAGTTTGCTTATTGTGCTGAGATGGAGAGATCCGTATTTAATCCTGAAGAAAAACGTACTCATATATATTATTGTCATCCATATAGCAGCTGGGAGAGAGGAACTAATGAAGTAACTAATAAGATGGTACGACGTAAAGTTCCTAAGGGAAGTAATTTTGATGATAAGACTGAAGAAGATATTATTGAGATAGAGAAGTGGATTAATAATTACCCGAGACGTATACATGGGTATCATACAGCTGCAGAAATGTTGGATATGGAGCTTGCAAAAATAATTTAAAAAAAGTTGAAAAAGTGTCGCATTTAATATTGACATTTTAATTTAGTATGGAGGTGTTGAGATGCAGTACGAGATTAAAGATGCTATTCCATTGTTAGATGAACAGGGAAATCTGACACAGGCAGGCTATGCAAAGCGTTTATTGCCTGTATATGATAGAAGTAAGGTTAAAGGCGGCATAATGCGACTTAAGGAATGGGACTATTACTATATTGGAAATGATAAGTTTGGTGTAGCACTGACCATTGCAGATAATAGTTATATGGGTTTGGATTCTATATCATTCTTGTCTTTTGAGGATGAACCGTGGGAGATAACCAAGAGTCCTATGCGTATTTTGACAATGGGTAAGACTGGTCTTCCGGTTACATCAGAGACAGGAGTATCTCAGATACAGGGCAAAGACTACGGGATAAAGTTTGTGGTTGATGAGGGTAAGCGAGTGCTTACTGCCCATATGGATAATTTTAAAGATGGCGAGGCAATTGATATTAACATAACTTTGTCTAAAGAGCCGGAGGAATCAATGGTTATATGTACACCCTTTAAGAAGAAAGCCCATTTCTATTATAATCAGAAGATTAACTGTATGCGTGCCGAAGGTACAGTTACTATAGGTGAAAAGACTTATGTATTCGAGCCTGAATCTGCTTTTGGTGTTTTAGACTGGGGGCGTGGTGTATGGACCTATCACAATACCTGGTACTGGGGTTCTGCCTCAGGGTTAGCTGATGGTGTGGACTTCGGTTTTAATATCGGTTATGGTTTTGGTGATACTTCAGCTGCCAGTGAGAATATGCTGTTTTACGCCGGTAAGGCTCATAAGTTGTCGCAGGTTAAGTTTGAGATACCTATGAAAGATGGTAAGGAAGACTATTTGAAACCATGGAAGTTTACCAGTGACGATGGAAGATTTGAGATGGACTTTGAACCTGTTATTGATAGAGCTTCATGTACGGATTTCAAGCTTTTAAAGAGTGACCAGCATCAGGTGTTTGGACGATTTTCAGGTAAGGCAGTACTTGACGATGGTACTGTAGTGAAAGTTGCCGATTTGATGGGATTTGCTGAGAAAGTGGAAAATAAGTGGTAGGATATAAGAGTTTACACTGCTTTAACAATTGTCTTGTCAGATGACAAATTAAGTGTTATAATGCCATACGATAAGTGATAATACTTTTAATCTTGGAGGTATAAATGTCAATTACAGAAGAGATAAGACGTTTAAAAGAAGAGAAGAATGCAGTTATTCTGGCTCACTATTATGTGCCGGATGAGGTGCAGGAGATTGCTGATTATATTGGAGACTCCTATTACTTGAGCAAGGTAGCAAAAGATACAGATGCAGACATTATTGTATTTTGTGGAGTTGCATTCATGGGCGAGAGTGCCGCCATATTAAATCCGGACAAAAAGGTTCTGATGCCGGATATGGCAGCTGATTGTGCCATGGCTCATATGGTGAATCTGGACAAGATTTGCGAGATGAGAGAGTTGTATGATGACCTTGCGGTGGTGTGTTACATTAACTCTACAGCAGAGATTAAAACATACTCAGATGTCTGCGTGACCTCAGCCAATGCAATTAAGATTGTAAGGAATCTTCCTAATAAGAATATTTTCTTTATTCCTGACGGAAATCTCGGAAGATATGTTGCAGAGCAGGTTCCGGAGAAGAATATTGTGTTAAATGATGGTTACTGTCCAATCCATGCAGCTATGACTAAGGAGAATGTTCAGCAGGCGAAGTCAAAGTACCCTGAAGCTAAATTCTTAGTGCATCCGGAGTGTACAAAGGATTTATTAGACGAGGCAGACTACATAGGCAGTACATCAGGAATTATTGATTTTGTGGCAGAAGATGAAGGTGAAGAGTATATCATAGGAACAGAGATTGGAGTGTTCTACGAGTTAAAGAAGCAGAATCCGCACAAGAAGTTCTATACACTTTCTCCAAATCAGATTTGTACAGATATGAAGTTTGTGACCTTAGAAAAGGTGCTTGAAGTTTTAGAGAATGAAACTAATGAGATGACTGTTACAGAGGACATGAGACTTAAAGCGCTGGCACCACTTGAGAGAATGCTTGAGCTTGCGAAATAGGAAAGAGATAATATGAAGACTGATATATTGATTGTGGGAAGTGGATGTGCAGGTTTGTACTGTGCACTTAATCTTCCGCAGGATAAAAACATTACTATTATTACAAAATCAGACGTAGAGAGCAATGATTCATTTCTTGCTCAGGGCGGCATGTGTATGCTTAAGGACGAAGCAGATTATGACAGCTTTTATGAAGATACAATGAAGGCAGGTCATTATGAAAATGATGAGAAGTCAGTAGAGATTATGATTCGTTCTTCCCAGGATGTTGTTAAAGATTTGATAGGTTTTGGAGCAGATTTTGAGAAGGATGAAACCGGAGGACTGGAGTTTACCAGAGAGGGCGGTCATTCCGAAAAGCGTATTATTTTTCATGCGGATGTGACAGGAAAGGAAATTACCAGTACCCTGCTGGCAGAAGTGAGAAAGCGTCCAAACATAACAATACTGGAATACACAACTATGATTGATTTGATTGCAGAGGATAATGTATGTTATGGTGCGGTACTTTTGATGGCGGATGGCAGTATCGAAAAGGCAGAGGCTGATTATACTGTTATGGCTACCGGAGGCGTGGGAGGTCTGTACAGACATTCTACTAATTTCAGGCATCTTACCGGTGATGGTATTGCTGTTGCAATTCGTCACGGCGTAGAGTTGAAGGATATTACATATGTTCAGATTCATCCGACTACATTATATTCAGATGAAGAGAGATGCTTTTTGATTTCTGAATCAGTTCGTGGTGAGGGTGCGGTGCTTCGTGATAAGAATGGCAACCGTTTTGTTAATGAACTTTTACCAAGAGACGTACTTACTCAGGCGATTAAAGAGCAGATGGAGAAGGATGGCACAGAGTTTGTATGGGAGGATTTACGTCCGATACCTTTAGAAGAGCTTAAGAGCCATTTTCCTAACATCGTTGAGCATTGTGAAAGCTTAGGATATGATGTAACTAAGGAATGTATTCCGGTGGTACCGGCACAGCATTATTTTATGGGTGGTGTTAAGGTAAATCATCAGAGTAAGACTTCCATGGAGCAGTTATATGCGGTGGGTGAGACAGCCTGCAATGGTGTCCATGGAAAGAACCGCCTGGCAAGTAATTCACTTTTGGAAAGTCTGGTATTTGCAAAGCGTGCTGCCTTGGATATTGCAGAGAATCAGGAACCTGTGGTAAAGAATCAAAAGATAATAGAGCAGGTTGATATGGAGCAGTACAGTGATATTGATAAATTGCGCAGAAAGTATCACCGACTAGTAAGAGATAAAGTAGAAATTATGACAAGAAAGGGAGAATAAAAATGTTTGATCAGGTAACTTTAAAGTTGAATGTAGACCCACTTATTTTAAGTGCATTAAAAGAAGATATCAGTAGTGAGGATGTTTCTACAAATAGTATTATGAAAAAGCCACAGGCCGGTGAAGTAGATTTAATTTGCAAGCAGGATGGTATCATTTGTGGTCTTCAGGTATTTGAACGAGTATTTACACTTATGGATGACAGTACAAAGGTAGAGTTCTTTGTAGAAGATGGCGACGAGGTAAAGAAGGGACAGCTGATGGCAAAGGTATATGGTGATATCCGTGTGCTCCTTTGCGGTGAGAGAACAGCCCTTAATTACTTACAGAGAATGAGCGGTATTGCAACATATACTCATTCAGTTGCAGCTCTTCTGGCAGGAACAAAGACAAAGCTTTTAGACACAAGAAAGACAACACCGAACAACCGTATTTTCGAGAAGTATTCTGTACGTATCGGTGGTGGTAATAATCATAGATACAATCTTTCAGACGGAGTTCTTTTAAAGGACAATCATATCGGTGCAGCCGGCGGCGTAGAAAAGGCTATAAAGATGGCGAAGGAATATGCTCCGTTTGTTCGTAAAATCGAAGTAGAAGTAGAGAACTTTGATATGGTTAAAGAAGCGGTTGCAGCAGGGGCTGATATTATTATGCTTGACAATATGAGTCATGAGCAGCTTAAAGAAGCAATTGAGTATATCGACGGAAGAGCAGAGGTTGAAGTATCCGGTAATGTAACAAAAGAAAACATTGCAAAGCTTACAGACCTTGGTGTGGATTACATATCAAGCGGTGCATTGACACATTCAGCACCGATTATGGATATTTCACTTAAGAATCTTCACGCAGTTTAAGAAAGGTAGCAAAATGGGGATGAACGGGCAGGAAAGACGTGAACAAATTTTAAATATATTGAAAACTAGTGGGGAACCGGTTGCAGGCATGGAACTGGCAAAACGTCTGGATGTCAGTCGCCAGGTGATTGTGCAGGATATGGCACTCTTGCGTGCAAATGGTGTAGAGATTATATCCACAAACCGCGGATACGTTATTTCCGGTGAAGTCGAAAAGCGTTGCAGTCGTGTGTTTAAAGTAATTCACACCGAGGAGCAGGTAGAGGAAGAACTGAATCTTTATGTGGACTATGGTGGAAAGGTTGAAGATGTATTCGTATATCACAAGGTACATGGAGTAATAAAAGTTGATATGAACATAAAATCCCGCATGGATGTTCAAAAATATGTATATGACATTTCCACAGGAAAATCAACCCAGCTGATGAAGCTGACCTCAAACTATCATTACCATACAATCACTGCCGACAGTGAAGAGATTCTGGACATGATTCAGGAAGAGCTTAAGAAGAGAGGTTTTCTTGCAAAACTTCAGGATTATGAGCCGGTAGATTTCTGGAGCGGGAAGTAGGAAGAGAAAAATAAATATTTAAAGTACAGAATGTTCCAAACAAATGTTCTGTACTTTTTTTGTGTTGTGTGGTATAATTAAAAATGTAGTATTAATTATTATATTAAAGATATTTATGACTGTTAATAGTTATATTATTTGAAAGAGGTACATATGAAGAATAAAGATTTGATTAAATTATATGCAGCTTATAAATCAGGATGTTTAGGAGATAATATTTTAGATACATATTTTAAGTTTTTTGCTAATATTATTTTGGAAAACAAGATGAGTACAGTTAATGAAACAGAAATTGCATCTCGTTTTAGAAAAAAATATCAGATTGAACTTCCATTAAGTTTCATTAGGCAAGTATTAGGTATAGGGTTAGCAAATGGTTCAATTGTTGATGAGAGAGGGGCATATTTGATTAAAAAAGATGTTCTTGAACAATATAGGTTTGAAGGTACTGATTTTGATGAAATGTGGTCAAAGTTGGTACAGGCATTTAGGGAATATTGCTCATTAAAAGAAATTATGATGTTACAGAATGAGGTTGAGGCTAAGATTCTATCTGCAATTGATAAGACTGATGAAGTGATTTTGTCGAATGATAAAACAGATCCATCTGAAGGAATGAGTCAGATTGATTTCGCCTGGTACTCATTTGTAAAAGAACAGGCAGAAAAAGAAAATCAACTGTTTAATTTTATTACAGCCTTGTGTGCGAGTAATATAACGAAACAAGCACTATTATATTCTGGAACTGAAAGTAGAGAATACGCAGGTTTAAATGTCTATTTAGATTCTCCAATGATTTTTGCTTTGCTGGGAATGGATTCGCAGGAAAGAGAAGATTCATATAAACTATTATTAAAGAATATGAAAGAAACAGGTTGTGTTATACAAGTACTTGATCATAATTTTCAGGAAATAGAGGGGATTATTACAAGAGCTGCTGGAT
>JAZULV010000107.1:0-22759 GCA_045603305.1 Lachnospiraceae bacterium
AGGGACAACTCCACAGTACAGGATATGAGGGGCAACTCCACAGTACAGGATATGAGGGGCAACTCCACAGTAACGGTTATGTGGGGCAACTCCACAGTACAGCGTATGAGGGGCAACTCCACAGTACAGGATATGAGGGACAACTCTCTAGCAAAAGACTACGCAAAGGGTATTGTACATATATCAAAAGACATGACGTTAGAGGTGCGAGTTCACGAGAACATTGACGAATAGAAAAAGGACAGGCCTTACACCTGTCCAAAAGCCACAAAGTGACTACTAAAACACAATTTAATTATATCACTTTGTGGCATATCTGACAAGTTAAAAAATGGCTTAAATACTGGGGCGAGACGATCGTTCTTCGAACTTGATTAAGATATTAAAGTTAGGACACAGAGTGATATGGTAAAGCGAAAGAAATACACCTTCCGTAAAGGTGACATAGTAGAGATAGAAGAGAATCATGATGGGAATTACGGCCGACCGGGTGAGAACAGAACCAAGAAGGTGAAACCTACACCGGAGCAGATGCAGAAGGTGAACGCATTGAACAAGGCAAAAAGATGCCGACACAGATTGCTCGAATACTTCAACCCGGGCGATCTGTTTATTACGCTCACATATGAGCCCAATAACAGACCAGAGGACATGGAAGGCGCCAAGAGTGATTTTGCCAGTCTAATAAAAGACATTCGAAAAGAATATAAGAAAAGAGATGTTGTATTTAGATGGATTAGGAATATTGAGCAGGGGACCCGCGGAGCCTGGCATATACATATTGTCGTCAAGAATACAGACGGCATTGTGGATATAATCCGCAAATACTGGAGAAATGGTGGAATATACTCAGTCGCCATTCAGTTAAACGACAAAATATATGACGAGGATTTTACCAAGCTTGCCAACTACATGACTAAAGACGAGCATACCACAGAGATAAAAGCAGATGGTACCCAGTCAAAACCTCGCATACGTCAGGCAAGCTACAGCACAAGTCGTAACATGCCTCTCCCTGAACCGGAAGTAGACAAGCTTGTAAGATGGAAACCACTTCCGAAGCCTAATAAAGGTTACTACATAGCCAAGATACACGAAGGTTTTAATCCGGTTACTGGGTTCATGTATCGCAGATACACAATGATCAAATTACAGAAAAGAGGTGATTTTGGTGAGACCAGAGGTAAACCTCTACATAGAAAGCACATTTAAGGGGCCAGCAAGACGTGATGGCAAGGTGATATATCTTTTAGAGTGTCAGAGAAGCGACGGAACTCCGCACACCAAATCTGAGATAATTATCATTGAAGCAGGAACTGAAAACCAGGCAAATCTAACTGCCATAATTACCGCTCTAAAAAGGGTCAACCAACCGTGTTTCATCCGGGTGTTTACCCGGTGCGAACACATTTTAAACACTATTCAAAATGGATGGCATTTGGTGTGGAAAGAGAATAACTGGTGCAATGCCAAGGGTAAGCCGGTCAAGAACGCTGACCTGTGGGAAGGAATGTTATTAGAATTTGATAAGCACACATTCTCTTTTAGCGGCAGCAGTCACGAATATACCAACTGGATGAAGAGGGAGTTGGACAACTAATAAAAGAAAGGGGATAAGTAATGTTTGATAAATTTGGAGAAATGAACTCTTACGAAGAAATAAATACACTTGCGGAAAATTTGTTTAACGAAGGGGATTTTGAAAGCGTAAAAATCATGTCTAAGGAGAACGGAATACCTCAGGAAGTAGCTGAAATGTATCTTGCAGGAAATATTCCTGAACTCTGTGACGCTCAGACTGCAGCACTTTGGAAGATAGATGTTGAGACATCGGAGCTGGAGCCTAAAGATATTATGGAGGATTGGGTAGAGTATCTGAGAGGACAGGTAATGGATAATAAAAACCTTGCACTTGCAGTCAGAAGAAAAGGCAAAAGCTTAAAGGGAATGATAGGTGCATTGCTTAAGTGGTCGTTTGCTCACCATCGCGAAGTTGACAAGGATATTTTAAAAGCCGCATCCGTAAGTGCACAGAGAGTAACTTTGGGTATTCCGGGAATGGGAATGGCGAAAAAGATAATAAGGGATTACTACATGGAGGATGCAAAGTGAAAAGGAGCTCATTGATTAAAAGCCTTCCGTGCACCGCACCTGACAGAGAAAGCTCAAAAGTGCTGGCGGTTAGTCAGATTTTACAGGATGGAGATAAAGAGGTTTTAAACATTGACTTGTTTTATTTTGGCGAGCTCAAAGCACGCTATTTCGCTTCGTCTGACGAATGCAAGCATTATGCGTGGTGTGGAGGAAAATGGAATACAAACACTATCGATAATGTTGCCCGAAAATGTATCGGTGATGATGTTTTGAGAGGGGCAGAAAAATATTATTGTTCTGCAAATTGGGAGTTTGCTTCTAAAGAAGATAAAGAGATAACATATGACTTTCTCGATACATATAGTGTGGAAGCGTGGGAAGGCCGAATAAGTACAGATAATTACCTAAAAGCATTAAACAGAAAAGCTGTGAAAATTAGAAATATGATGTCTGAAGTACCGACGATTTCTGATGACGTGGAACATTGGTTAAAAAGCTGCATCTTCCCAGAACAGTTTGTATTTGCGAAGAGAGACAATAAAAGGACCAATTACAACTGTACTGCATGCGGTGCAAATACATGGACCAAGAAAATACTAAAACATGGCCAGCTTATCAAATGCCCAAAGTGCGGTCAGAGCGTAAAGGTACTCACAAGGCAGCAGGACAAGAGAGATGAAACAGGGGTAGTAATTATTCAGTCACTTGGCAAAGAGTGGATTGAGAGACAGTTTACAGCAGTCTGCCTGTGGCATAACGGCAAAAAAGAAATATCCATGTATGAACAGATCAGGGTCATTATACCTCAAGGCAACACATGGGGCAAGGTGTGGTACGGACAACTAAGACAAGCTGATGAATTCGAACAGGAATACTGGGATTCAAACAAAAGCAATAAGAGGTTTGTTGAAAGTTATCTTTATCCGGGAAACCTAGGGGAAGTATTGCCATGCGGCAAACTTGAGCATTCGGGAATTGATATTTTGGCCAACAAACAGAAAAGGTTTAATGTCAATAAATTTATCGCAACTTTCCATGAACGGCCATGGGTTGAATATCTCATAAAAGGCGGTTTTTACAACTTATCTACCCAAATAATTGGGTTATGGGGGTGGTGGGGCAATCCATCAGAAATCAATCCTAAAGCAAATGACATAAAAGAACTTCTTAAGCTAGATGGTAACAGAGTGAGCCGCTTAAGGGCAATGGATGGGGGAATATGTGCTCTGGAGTGGTTGCAGTACGAGGCAGATAAAGAAATAAAAGTATCGCAGGAAGCTTTGAGTTATTTAGACGAGAAAAAAGTTTCTGTAAGTCCGTGCAAAGAAATTTTAAGAGAATTAAAAAGTGTTAACCGTATGGTTAATTACATGAGAAAGCAGAAGATGCATCCATCAAATCTTACAACTTCATGGAGAGATTACTTAAGGATGGCTGCTGACGAGGGAATGGATACTACTGATGATATAGTAAGGTTTCCGAAAAACTTAAAAGAGAGGCATGATGAATTGGTTGAAAGAATAAACGCCAGAAGAGATGCAGAACGTATGGCTCGTGAAGTTGAAAAATATAGAATAATTGATAACAAGATTATCAAAAACTTACCCGAAGTAAAAAAGTATTTTTGGCAGGATGATATATATATGATTGTTCCAGCGGGAAGATGCCAGGAATTGATAGACGAAGGACGAGCTCTTCATCACTGCGTGGGAGCTTCAGACGTCTACATGAATAAAATGGCAGCAGGTACAAGCTGGATATTATTCCTCAGGAAGAAAGCCGAACCCGAGAAGCCATACTATACCATTGAAATAAATGTGAAAGATGACAGAATTATTCAGTGGTATTCGGAGTTCGACCGCAAGCCTGACGAGAAGACCATTAAAAATGTTCTGACAAGATTTAAAAAACAGATAAAGAAGGTTGCATAAGGAGGCAATATGGAATATACGCAGATTACGCTTACTGAATGGATAGACATAAAAGCACAGTTAAAAAGAGAGCTGGAGTCAGTAACAGCAAGTTTTGTGAGAATAGGCTATGCCTTAAGAAAAATTAAGGACGAAGAGCTGTACAAAAATGATGGATATAGCACACTCTCTGAGTTCGCAAAGAAAGAATATGGTCTTTCGGCATCTACGGTATCAAGATTTATGGAGATTAACGAAAGATATTCAATTGATGGTTATTCGGCAGAATTACGACCGGAATTTGCCTTATACGGCAGCAGTAAGCTTTCAGAGATGTTAGGGTTGCCGGATTCGGATATGCAAATGATAGAGCCATCAGCCAGACGCGAGGACATCAGAAATCTTAAAGCTTTTAATAAGTCTGATATCGGCGGTGACGGAAATTTTGCCGATATAGTATCTAAGTTTTTTGAAGATAATAAAGATTTGCTTAGAGAAATATATAACAGCCCTGCATTTAAGGTTAATAACATAAAAGCAATGGCCGAAATGGTTAATCCGAGCGGAAACAGATCCTACCGCTCAGGCATCTTCTTTTTGATGATGTATGAAGACCATATAATGCTTAAGAAGTTTGGCTCTGAGCCGGAGAATGTTAAGTGGGAACAATTCTTTGGTGTTATGAAAAAAATATATGGAGAGGAGTTACCCGAGGAAGTAGAGAACACAGCCGAAGAAATCGAAATAAAAACACTTGAAGATAGTGCGACGGAAGAATTGATAGAAAACGAGCCCGCAAAAGAGAAAAATGAGACTGAAACAGAAATTGCGCCGGCGCAAAAACCTAAGAAAAACACAGAAGAAAAACCGATTGAAAAACCTGAGGAAAACACAATAAACCAGCCTGCATCAACAGAGGAGCTAAAGCCGGAACTAATGTCAGATGTACTCATGAGTAGAAAACAGTACATAGACCTATTAACTATCGAAGAAGCCGCTATGTACATAACGTCCGAATACGAGGCACACAGACTTACACCTTCGATGCTGGGGTTCTTGGCGGATTTGGAGGGGTGGTTAAGTGAAAAAGTTGACGCCTTCGGTAAACCTGAAGAATAGGAGAGCTTATGGCTAAGAGTATTATATGTAACATCAAAGAATGTTACTTTTGCGGCAGCAGAACCAATTTACATAAGCATCACATAATGGGCGGACCTAATCGCCCGTTAGCTGAAAAAGATGGCTTATGGGTATATCTTTGTCAGCCGCACCACATCTATAGTCCCGATGCAGTCCATGTTAACATTAAAAGAAACCTCGAGCTAAAGAAAATAGCACAAAGGGCTTATGAGAAACTTTACGGACATGATAAGTGGATGAGCCGGTACAGTAAGAATTATTTGGAGGAAGAATGAAGCTTAACGAAAATGAAATCTGCCGAAGCTTCCGCCTTGCCAAAAGTAAGAGAACTCAGTTAGTCATATTGTCAGAACTCAATCTCTGTTCAAAGGACGATATATTAAGGGTTCTCGCAACCAATGGCGAGAATATATGTGGAATAGGCGGCACTAAGAATAAAAACGTAGATAAGATACTTGAGATACTGGATGAAGTTGACGCTGAAATACAAGAGGCGGAACGCAAGTATCTTAATATAATCAATTGCTTAAAGCAGTATGCGAAAGGAGAACAACATGGAAAGGATCAGAATATGGAATCAGGAAGAGCCTGAGTTAAGGCCCAAGTACGGAAAAGCGTACATAAACAGTTTTCGCAGGACATTACATGTCGGGGATAAGTTAAAAGTAGAGATGAAGCGCCATACATCAGATGAGACAGCAGTAATTGAACGTCTGGCTACGATAAAGGAGATATTTCCACACGTGGTTTTACTTGAGTATAAGGCAGCAGGCAGAGTTACAAAGGTCACATATCAGATTAAAGAACTTGCTCTTAATTTAATTAAATGGAGGTACGCATGAATAAAGTTATTTTAATGGGGCGTTTAACACGCGACCCGGACATACGATACACTCAGGGGCAGCAGTGCGTTGCAAGATATACTCTTGCTGTTGACAGAAGATTTACCGGCAACAATGAAAGTCAACAGACAGCAGATTTCATATCTTGCGTAGCATTTGGCAAATCTGCAGAATTTGCAGAGAAGTATCTCCGTCAGGGCATCAAGCTTGTGGTTACAGGACGTATCCTGACAGGAAGTTATACCAACAAAGACGGTCAGAGAGTATATACAACAGATATAGTCGTTGAGGACCAGGAATTTGCCGAGAGCAAATCCAATCAGGCAGCAGTCAGCAACCAGGCAGCAGGACGACCACAGCCTTCACCGGATTCTGACGGATTTATGAATATTCCTGATGGAGTAGAAGATGAAGGTTTACCATTCAATTAGGAGGGAAGCATAAAATGAGAAAAATATTATTTAAAGCAAAAAGAAAGCGTAATGGTACATGGGTAGAAGGCTATTATGTAAAAGAACAGGAGAAAGATTATATTTGCTTAGAAGATGAGTATGGCGTGTTGACATACAATGAGATTATTCCAGACACACTTTGTCAGTATATCGGCAGAACAGATAAAAACGGCAACAAAATTTTTGAACACGATACAATTAAGTGTTATACTTGCAATTCGTTAATGTTTGATGGGATAATCAGATATCGCAACATCGCATCTGAATTTGTTTTATACAGAGAAGGAGAAGGACCAAGGGCGTTAAAACAGTTTTTTGATCGTGAACTAGAGGTGATTGGAAATATCCACGAAACACACAAAACGGAGCTGACAAAGGTTATAAACGTACAGATTACCATGATAAACCTAGTTAATGATAGTGACCTTGTAGACATCGTAGAAGATGATAAGGACACATCAGCGTTTGAAGGCAAGCTTAAAGAGTATTTACAGGCTGATGATGTGAGGGTGTCAAATGTGAGAGTTTCTAATATACAGAACTTTGTTATAGATGAAGTAGCACAGTAAAACAATTAGGCAGCAGGAGGGGCAGACATGACATTGGAACAAGCTAGTCAGATATATTATATCAACAAAGAGATAAAAACACTTCAGCTAGAGCTTGCAAGACTAGAGGAAGACAGAACCTATTATAAACCCATTATCATGTCTGATCTTCCAAAGGGTAGAGGACAACATAGGAATATCGCAGATGATTACATCGAGAAAAAGAGTGATATTCAGAATATGATTAATTATTCATTGAATAAACTGCTTACAGCCCGGCAGCAGTTCGAAGAATTTCTTCTATCTGTAGATGATGCCGAGATGCGATTGATTCTTCGATTAAGATGTATCAATCTCATGAGCTGGGTTGATATTGGAACAGAACTAAACATGAGTCGCATGACTGCAAGTAGAAAATTTTATGATTTTTTTAAAGTTGTGCACAATGTGCATAAGGAATGTGATATAAAGTAAGTGAAAAGTTTTATATTAATGAACTATTTTTCGTAACACCCTGTAGAAATGTATAAGCTTTTGTTGTATCATAAAGACAAAATTTATACGGAGGAATGCTATGAAAAGAAATAATAGAGATGATTTTTCTGCAAAGGTAAAAAACACTTTAGCGAAAAGGGTTGGCTATAGATGCTCTAACCCTAATTGCAAAACAACAACAATAGGCCCAGGGTATTATGACGATCAAATTGTATCAATAGGAGTTGCAGCGCATATAGCAGCAGCGGCTGAAGGTGGGCCAAGATACGATAAAACAATGACGAAAGAGGAAAGAGAAAGTGCAAGTAATGGAATATGGTTATGTCAAAACTGCTCAAAGATGATTGACTCAGATGCAGAAAAGTATTCTGTAGAACTATTAAAAAAGTGGAAAGAGGCAGCAGAGCAAGGGCAAAAAATTAAACTTTCGGCAGAAAGCGAACCTAAGGAAAAAATGGTATATCGTTTTGAGATTGGGTGCAAAAATTTATTCGAAAAATGTGAATTTGCAGAAATTAAAGATGAAATAATAATAATATTAAGTTATTATTTTAGATTAAAGAGAGTGTCAAAGGAAAATGGTAAAATTGTAGTTGAATCAGGTTTTGAAACCCTAGTAGAAAAAGAATGTTGTCTTGATAAACTGTTTCAGATTTGCATTAAACGTGGTTTGTTAGATGTTGAGATATCTGAAAAAAAGACAAACGAGAGGTAGCTAATCACTGCCTCTCTTTTATTGTGAAATAAAGGCAGTGTTTAGAAGGGAAGACATGTAAGAGAAAAAGATAAAAAATATCACCATGCATTTAACTTAATACGTTTTTCAGAAAAAAGGTATAGTAATGAAAGAATGGTCAAAAGCCTTTTATTTGTCATCAGCTTGGGAACATACCAGAACCGCTTACATGATATCACAGGACTATATATGTGAGCGTTGTGGAGAACCGGCAAAGATAGTACATCATAAGAGGTATATAACTAGAGACAATATTAATGACACGCACGTAACACTATGTTGGGATAACCTAGAGGCATTATGTCAAGATTGCCACAACAAGGAGCATCACAAACAATCACCAAGATTACGATATAGCTTTGATGCAGAAGGAAATATATTATATCCCCCCCTATAACTCGTAAAAATTTAAGGGGAAAACTACCGAGGGGGATACTGCAAAAATACCCTGCGGGTGCGCGCGTACGTGGTGTAGGGGGGTGGGGTGTAAAGAAAGGAGGGTATTTAATGGCTACTAACAAAGAGAAGACAAAAGAACAACGAATCAAGTCGGAAAATACCCGACTTAAAAGCGTATTCAAAGAGTTAGACGAGAATAAAAAGAAAGTAGTAATGCCACTGATACAGAAAGCTGCTTTTATGCATGTTGAGCTAGAGGAATTACAGAAAATAATTGAGGCAGAAGGCTGCGTATGCGTATATAAAAACGGAGAAAACCAGTATGGCACTAAAAAAACACCGGAAGTAGACGTATACAATACCATGATCAAGAATTACACCGCAATAGTAAAGACTTTAGCAGAACTTGCACCTGCAGCACAAAAGAAGAAACAAAACGGGCTAGCGCTGCTACGCGAGGAATAATTTTGTTACCATACAAGAATTATATTTACGAGTACTATGCTAAAATTAACAGTGGCGAAATAATAGCAGGGCTGTGGATAAAATTGATATACGAAATAGTCGTAAATGCGTTGGAAGCAGGCGACTATTTTTTTAATGCAAAAAAGGCAAACAAGGCTATAAAATTTATAGAAAATTACTGCCACCATAGCAAAGGCCGTAACGATTTATTACAGCTGGAGTTGTGGCAGAAAGCAGCAGTTTCTATTATTTTTGGCTGTGTAGATGAACAAAATATACGTATTTTTCGCGAGGTTTTTATTGTAATCGGGCGAAAAAATGGTAAGTCACTTTTTGCATCTGCAATTATTGCGTATATGGCATACCTGGAACCGGAATATGGCCAGGAAATATATTGTCTGGCACCAAAGCTGGACCAGGCAGCAGTAGTATATGACGGATTCTATCAAATAGTAAACAGTGAAGATGAATTAAAGGCGGAAGCCAAAAAGCGACGCAGCGATATATACATAGCCGAAACTAATACGGTTATTAAGGCTATCGCATTCAATGCAAAAAAATCTGATGGATTTAACCCTCAGTTGGTAGTTTGTGACGAAATCGCAGCATGGAGCGGTGATGGTGGATTAAAACAATATGAAGTTATGAAGTCAGCTTTAGGAGCAAGGCGACAGCCTATGATTTTATCTATCTCTACTGCCGGATACATTAACGACAGCATATACGACGAACTCATGAAGCGTGCTACGCAGTTCCTTAAAGGCAGCAGTAAGGAAAAACGCTTATTGCCGTTACTTTACATGATAGACGATGTAGAGAAGTGGAATGACATAGAAGAACTTAAGAAGGCTAACCCTAATATGGGCGTATCTGTAACAGAAGACTTCTTCCGTGAAGAGATAGTGGTAGCGGAAGGCAGTTTGAGCAAGCGTGCAGAATTTCTTTGCAAGTATTGCAATATTAAGCAGAATAGTAGTATTGCATGGCTGGAAAGTCAGGTAGTAGAGAAAGCGACGGGAGTAAAGACGGTGGACGGAAAAGAGACTCCGTACACATTAGAGGATTTCCGCGGCTGTTATGCTGTAGGCGGCATAGACTTATCACAAACAACAGACTTAACAGCGGCCAGCGTAGTAATAGAACGAGATGGTGTTTTATATTCCTTCTGCCAGTTCTTTATGCCACGCGGACGTATTGAAACGCTGACTGCCACGGACGGTATAGCGTATGACATATTCGTAAAGAAAGGCATATTAACACTATCCGGTGAAAATTACGTAGACTATACAGATGTATATAACTGGTTCGTGGAATTGCTAGACAAGTACGAAATATATGTGCTGAAAATAGGCTACGACAGATATACAGCGCAGTATCTTATTAAAGATTTGGCTGCACGTGGGTTCCATGTAGATGATGTATTCCAGGGCGAAAACCTAACGCCGGTTATACGAGAATTTGAAGGAATTCTTAAGGATGGTAATTTTAAAATTTGTAATAACAACCTGCTTAAAGGACATTTCCTTAATGTAGCACTTAAACACAACATGGAAACACGAAAATTCAGACCTGTAAAAATTGAGCGACGGGCGCATATAGATGGATTTGTCGCTGTAATTGATGCGATGACAGTACGTCAGAAGTATTACGACGAGGTAGGTGAGCTGTTAAGAAATGCAGCATAGAAGGGAGTGAGAACAACGAGCCTTAAAGACTATCTTTTTAAAGGCAGGAAGCAGATAGCCATAGACAGCTATTTTAAAATGCTTAATGGGTACAGTCCTGTGTTTACAACATACGAGGGCGGTATTTATGAAATGGATCTAACCAGGGCAGCAGTGCACAGGTTTGCTACAATGTGTAGCAAGCTTAAACCGGAAATAAGCGGCACTGCAAAAAAACATCTGGAAAAGACATTACAATTTAAACCTAACTACTTTATGGATACCACAAAGTTTTTATATAGGTTGGCTACTATTCTGGAAGTAGATAATACAGCTTTCATCATTCCGGTAGAAGACGAGATATATGGACGTATTATTGGTTATTACCCAATTATACCGCAACGTTGTGAGATTGTAGAAGCAGGGGGCATAATTTATTTGCGATATCAATTCGCGAATGGAGAGTATGCGGCTATTGAATTTGAACGTGTTGGAGTAATGACGCAGTATCAGTACAAAGATGATTTGTTTGGTGAAGACAACCGGTCATTACGACCAACAATGCAACTACTGCATACGCAGAACGAAGGTATTATTAACGCCGTAAAGAACAGTGCAAATATTCGCTTCCTGGCAAAAATTGCACAAATGTTAAAACCGGAAGACATAAAGAAAGAACGCGAACGCTTCACAAAAGATAACTTAAGTGCAGACAATAAAAGCGGTATGATTATTTATGATACAAAGTTTGCAGACCTAAAGCAGATAGAAAGCAAGCCATATACAGTTAATGCGTTGCAAATGCAGCAGATTAACGAGAACGTATTTATGCATTTCGGTACTAACATGGATATTTTGACAAATAAATTTGATGAAAATACATGGAATGCATATTACGAAGGTAAAATTGAGCCCTTTGCGATCCAACTGTCGATAGTTATGTCAAATATGACTTACACACAGAATGAAATTAACCGAGGAAATATGATTACTTGGACTGCCAACCGATTACAGTATGCCAGCAATGCGACAAAGCTACAGGTATCTACTCAGTTATTTGACCGCGCATTGCTCAACCGAAACAGTGTTATGGATATTTGGAATATGGCACATGTAGAAGATGGCGACAAGTACTACATACGTAAAGAATACTGCGAAGTATCACAGTTGAATACTGGCGGGGCAGTAAAAGAACCACAATACACAGAACAGGAACCAGGAACCGGGGGTAATCTGGAAGGCAACCAGGAATAGAAAGAGGGTGTAGAAATTGCCGGTAGTAAAAGAAAGAGAATACAGAGCGCTGACGTCACCATTATCTGTAGCGGCAGCGTCAAAGAGAATACAGACAGACTATTACGTAGAGGGATATGCAACTACGTTTAATAGTCCTTATCTATTGTTTGAATTTACTGATGGTTGGAAGTATTATGAGCGCATAGATGGTCACGCCTTAGATGGGGCTGACATATCCGACGTAATAATGCAGTACGACCATACAGGGCGAGTATTTGCCCGTCAGTCTAACAAGTCCCTTATTGTTCAGCCGGATAATGTGGGGCTTTTTGTGTGTGCAGACCTTGGTAGAACCGACGCAGCACGCGGATTATATCAGGACATAGACGCAGGCATGGTTACTAAAATGTCTTGGGCATTTACCGTGGCAAAAGACAGCATAACGGAAGATAGAAATGCTCGCACCATCACAAGGGATATTTTAGAGATAAAAAAAGTATTCGACGTATCCGCCGTTAGTAGGCCTGCTAATGAGGATACTGAAATAAGTGCACGGAATTTTGCTACGTGGAGTTACGAGCAAATACAGGGGGAGTACCTGTCACGACGAGCAAAGTTACTAAAGATTAAAACAATGTTATAAAAAATCAAGTAAAGAAAAGGAGAAAAAATATGCATACATTGCAGGAAATCGAAGCTAGATTAGCAGAAATCAACACAGAGATTACAACCAGAGGTGCGGAAATGACCGCAGAAGAATTAACAGAACTTGAAACAGAAGTAGCAAACTTGCAGGAAGAAAGGAGTCAGTTACTTGCAGCATCTAACACACAGGAGCAGCGCAATAGAATTTTAGCTGCTGTGGCAGCAGGTCAGCCAGTAGCAGGTCAGGTAGCACCTACTGTTTTACGTTCTTTCCCGGCAGTAGGTAATCAGGAACCAGAGACAGACAAATACGCTACATTGCAGTATCGTAAAGCGTTTATGGATTATGTGATAAGAGGGACTGCAATTCCTACAGAGTATAGAGCAGATGAGTTGAGCAAAACTACTGATGTGGGCGCTATTATTCCTACTACTGTGCTTAACCAGATTGTAGAGAAGCTTGAAAGTACAGGTATGATCTTAGCACTTGTTACTAGAACTGCTTACAAGGGCGGTGTATCTATCCCTGTATCTACCGTTAAGCCTACTGCTACATGGGTAAATGAAGGCGTAGGAAGCGACAAGCAGAAAAAAAATATTACCAAAGACGGTATGATTACCTTTGCTTACCATAAGTTACGCTGTGCTGTAGCAGTATCGCTTGAAGTTGACACAATGGCAATTAGTGCGTTTGAGACATTGCTTATTAACAATATCGTTGAGGCAATGACAAAGGCGTTAGAGCAGTCCATTATTGACGGAGATGGAACAGGAAAGCCGAAAGGAATATTAGCAGAAACACCAGCAGAGGGACAGGTTGTCGAAAGTGCAGCACCTGCATACGCTGATTTGATTGCGGCAGAGGCAGCATTACCGCAGGCATATGAAAATGGTGCAGTATGGTGTATGAGCAAGAAAACATTTATGCAGTATTACGGCTTGACTGATACCAACGGGCAGCCTATCGGCAGAGTAAACCACGGCATTGCAGGAAAGCCGGAAAGAACACTTTTAGGCAGACCGGTAGTATGCTGCGATTACGTAACCGGCTTTGCAGCGACTCTTTCTTCTGACACAGTATTTGCGTTCCTCTTTAACTTCAAGGACTATGTACTTAATACTAACTATGCAATGGGCGTAAAGAAGTATGAGGATAACAATACAGACGATATGGTAACTAAGGGCATTATGCTGGTAGATGGCAAGGTAGTTGATAAGAACAGTTTAGTTGTTATCAAGAAACTTGCATCTGCGTAAATGTAGAGAAAGCGAGGCATAAGGCATGAAAGGACATTTAGACGCTAAAGAGCTGGAAAGCTACAAGAAAGAAGATTTGCAGGCGTTGGCAAGAGAGCTGGGAGTAAGCGACGAGGGAACAAAGGTAGAGATTGCCGCCAGATGCGCAGAGGTTGAGGTAGAAATACCAAACGAAAGCGAGTTTAAAGAAGAGGAAAAGACCACCGCCAAGGTTAATGTAGAGGTAACAAAACGCTACTTAGACAAACAGCTTAACCAGATTAAGAACGCTGGAGAAGTCTTTACAGTGGATAAAGCCAGAGCAGAGATACTGGTAGCTGCAAATGTTGTCAGGATTAAGGAATAATACGGCAGGGCTACAGTAGTGTAGCCCGTTTCCTTTTATAGAAAGAAGGTGCAGGGTATGGCAGCAGATGTCACTATATTAACAGAAAAGATGCGTGCAGCGCTGCGTATCAGCAGCACTAGTGCAAAAATCACAGAAGAAATAAAAGACTGTATATATGCTTGCTTGACTGATTTAAAGAATGACGGCGTAAAGTTGATAAAAGAGTCAGACCCGCTTATTATCAGGGCAATTACGCTGTATTGCAAGGCAGAATTTGGTTTCAACAATAATGCGGAAAAATTTAGGCAGTCATATGACACACTCAAGATGCGCTTGTCGTTATCCGAGGAATACAACACAGTGCAAGGGTCTGAAACGGACGCTTGGGAAAGTGAGGTATAAATGGCAAATTGGGTAGACGAATTGACGCTTATTAAAGAAACCGAGGGAGAAAGCCGGGTAAATAAAAACGGCTTTGCAGAACAGCCGGAAGAGAGTAAGCGTACTGTTTTTGCAAATAAGAAATCAGTAGGCTACAGCGAGTATTTTAAGAGCCAGCAGACAGGCAAAGTAGTGGAGGCAAAATATGAAGTACATAAAGCAGATTATGAGGGCGAGGATATCGTAGAGGATATGGATGGAAAACGCTTTTTTGTGCTTAAGACATATGATATAGACGACGACACCATAGAGCTTACATTAACCGACCTGCGCCATAAAGAAAAGGGGTCGTAAGTATGGCAGATTTTACAACTGTTGGTTTAGAGAAGGTTATAGAGGCATTTAGTAACAGAGAGCATGCAACGGTTGAGGCAGTCCCTAAGATGCTGAAAGCGGGCGCTGATGTGTTGGTAGAGGCACAGCGAGCAGAAGCAAAGGCTATGGGGATTGAGGATACGGCAGGCTTTATAAATTCTATTAAAGCTACTACTGTAAAGGGTAACGATACAGAGAAATATGTAGAAATTTATCCTCATGGCAGGGCTAAGCATGGCAACGACAGAAAAGGCGATAAAAGCAATGTGCGATACGCAACAATCGGATTTGTTGCCGAGTATGGAACAAGCAGCAAAGCTGCACGTCCGTATATGACAACAGCAAACAAAAAAGCTCACCAGAAAGTAGTAGCAGCAGAGTTAGAAACATGGGAGAGTGTAACAAATGGATAGCTTAAAGGAAGTATTAGAGAGTACAGGACTGCCAGCTGAAAGAGGCATATATACTGGCAAGAACAAACCGGTGGCATATTACACCTTTTTGCGATTATTAAAAAACGCAGCGGTAAGAGCTGACGATGCAGAAAGCAGCGGTAAAGAACTATACAGAGTTACACTGTTTCACAAGGGAGACTTTGAGGCTCAGCTAAAAAAAACGCTGGCAGTATTGGCGGCAGCAGGTGCTTATATCAACAGCGTAGACGCTGAAAATTATGAAACAGAAACAGGGTACTGGGTTGTACCTATCACAATCGAAATATTAAAGGAGTGACAAAACAATGACATTAGGATTAAAAGACCTTTATTATGCGGTATGCACAGAAGCAGATGGTTTAGAAACATACGGAGCGCCTAAGAAGTTAGCAGAGGCTATTAATGCCGACTTGTCTGTAAAAACAGCCACTGCCGATTTGTACGCAGATGACGCATTAAGCGAAAGCGTAAAGGAGTTCGTGAGCGGCACATTAAAGTTAGGCATTAAAGACCTTTCTATTGAAACCATTGCAGAAGTGCTTGGACAGATGGTTGATCAGAATAATGTTGTATGGGCCGGCGGTGATGACGAGCCACCATTTTTGGCAATTGGATTCAGAGCTGCAAAGACTGGAGGCAGATACAAGTATGTATGGCTGCTTAAGTGCAAATTCGAAGTGCCTGGCGAGAAGTACGAGACAAAGGGCGAAAGCATCAAGTTTAACACACCGGAAATCACCGCTACTTTCTACAAGAGAAAGAAGGATGGCAAGTGGAAGGCGGATTTTGTAGGTTTGGAAACAGAGAACGCAGCTACAACATGGTTTACAGAAGTGCCGGAACCGTCAGCAGTAATGACAACAGTATAATTGAGGAAAGGAGAAAGGCGTAGCACACAGGCTGCGCCTTAATTTATTAACATGGGTGCATTAAAAAGCGGAGCATATCCAGTAACACTTAATGGTGAAGAGTACGGATTACTTTTTTCACTTAATGCATTAGACGAGGTGCAGGAGAAGTTTGACGGATATGACAAACTGGATAAGGTTTTTAATAATCAGAATCCTAAATTATTTAAAGATACTCGTTGGTTACTTACTCTTCTCATTAATGAAGCTCTTTTGGCGGAGAATGAGAATGCACAGATGCTTGATGAAAAGAAAGTAGGAAGGATGATACATGCAGGCAATTTGCAGGAAGTACAGAGTGCCATTTTTAAAGCATTTGCAAAGGGCACAGCTGGGGACGAAGAACTGCAGAAAGATAGTGAGGAGGCAGCAGGAGGAACAACAGAAGAGGGAAACAGTCGAGCCGAGCAGGAAAGTTAGATACTGCTCGGCTTTTATATATAGCAATGGTGCTTTTGGGGTACAGAGAGCATGAGGCATGGCGAAA
The DNA here is from genome assembly GCA_045603305.1 of Lachnospiraceae bacterium. Taxonomy (GTDB): domain Bacteria; phylum Bacillota; class Clostridia; order Lachnospirales; family Lachnospiraceae; genus JAFRXK01. The sequence continues at coordinate 16,797 of JAZULV010000107.1, forward strand.
GACGCCGTTCCAAATTACTAAGTTATTCAGATACCACAAGGAATACAATCCGCACATTTTCAGGCAGGAGAGTATGGCAGCACCAGAAGTAGCAGAAGTAATGGACGATATAGACATAGCGCTAGGGGGACTATAATTTATGGCTGACAAGACAGATAATATCAAAACTAGGCTTAGCTTCGATGGAGAAGCACAGTATAAAGCAGCCTGCAGGGAAATTAACAGCACCCTTAAAGTGCTTAATTCGGAAATGAAACTTGTAACGGCTGAATATAAAGACAATGCGAACAGTACAGAGGCGTTAAAAGCTAAGCAGACAGTACTACAAAAGACCTACGACGAGCAGGTGAAAAAGGTGAAAGAAACCGAAGCCGCGTTGGAAAAATGCAGAAAGGTAACGGGAGATAACAGCGAGGCAAGTAAAAAGCTTGAAGCACAGCTTAATTATCAGAAAACAGCACTAGTAGGTACAGAGAGTGAGCTTAAGAAAACGTCTGCAGAACTGGAAAAGTGTGAGAAATCAGTAAACGATTTAGGCGAAGAGGTTAAAGCAAGTGGAGAAGAGGCGGAAAAAGCAGAAGGCAAGTTCAGTAAGCTAGGCAGCATAATGTCCAGTATTGGCAGTGCAGTTGCAAAAGGGGTGCTTGCATTAGGCACAGCTGCCGCATCTGCAGCAACGGGCTTAGCGGCTCTTACAGTTGCTGGTGGAGAATATGCAGACGAAGTATGTACAATAGCTGCTAACACAGGGCTTGCAACTGACAGTGTGCAAAAGTACCAGTATGCACTTAATTTCATTGACGGAGATATGAACACTCTTATTAAAACAATGGAAAAACAAAAACAGCAGATGGGAAATGCAGTCGAAGGCAATAAAGCCGCGATAGCAGCATACGAAAGACTTGGCATTCAGGTAAAGAACGCAGATGGCACTTTTAGAGACAGCGAGGAAGTATACTGGGAAGTGATAGATGCATTAAGAGGAGTAACGGACGAGGTTGAAAGAGATAACCTGGCTACAGAGCTACTGGGAAAGAGCAGCAAAGACTTACGAACGGTTATTGAGGCTGGCAGTGAGTCTTTTAAGGCGTATGGAGCAGAGGCAGAAGCTATGGGTGCTGTGATGGGCGGCGATAACCTTACTGTACTGGGCGCTTTTGATGATAAAGTACAGCAACTCAAGGCTGGTATGGGTGGATTAAAAAATGCAGCTGCAATGATTGCACTACCCTTTCTTGATACACTAGCAGCGGACGGCGTTAGCATACTGGGCGACTTCTCTAAAGGAATACAAGATGCAAATGGTGACATGGGTAAAATGGCAGAAGTTATAGGCAATACCTTAAGCAGCGCAGTTGGTCTGATTGCATCTAAACTTCCGGAATTTGTACAAATTGGCGTTAAGCTTATTACGACGTTGGTTAATGGTCTTTCGAAGAATCTGCCAACAATAACATCGGCTGCAATAGAAATTATTACAACATTAGTGCAGGGTATTACTCAACTACTACCACAGTTGCTATCAGCTGCAATTCAGATTATTACACAGTTAGCAACAGGGCTAGCAGAAGGTTTACCTACTCTCTTACCTGAGATAGTTAATCTAGTGACAGGTATAGCAAACACACTCGTTGAAAATATACCAGTAATACTTGATGCGGCGATACAGTTGCTCATGGCTATCGTAGATGCCTTGCCTACTATTATAGTAGAGTTGGTAAAGGCTGTTCCTATTATAGTAAACACGCTCGTTGAAAACATACCAGTAGTACTTGATGCGGCGATACAGTTGCTCATGGCTATCGTAGATGCCTTGCCTACTATTATAGTAGAGCTGGTAAAGGCTCTGCCTGCTATTTTAACCACAATAATTAACGCAATCGTTACAGGCATACCTATGCTGATACAGGGTGCTATACAGTTACTTATGGCTATCGTAGATGCAATACCAGTAATAATAGATGCATTGATAGAGGCGCTTCCACAGATTATAAATGCTATAATCGAGGGATTGCTTAGTGCAATACCTGAACTGATAGTAGGAGCAATACAATTGTTTATGGCTTTATTAGAAGCAATACCGGCGATTATTATAGAACTGGGAAATGCAATACCGGAAATTATTACGGCGATAGTAAACGGATTTATTGATGGTTTACCAAAATTCAAAGATGCGGCTATGCAGGGTGTTACAAAGATAGTAGATACATTTAAAGAACTACCAGGCAAGATACCATCGGCAATAAGTGGCGCTATTACGAAAGTGTCGGAATGGGGCTTAAAGATGCAGGATAAGGCAAAAAGCGCTATAGCATCTGTTTGTACCAGTATAGTAAACGGATTTAAGGACCTGCCAAATAAAATGCTTACAGTCGGTACTAATCTGGTTCAAGGCATATGGAATGGCATAAATAATGCTAAAGACTGGATAGTAGATAAAATCAAAGGATTTGGAGATGCAGTATTAGGAGGTATTAAGTCCTTCTTTGGTATTGCCAGTCCTTCCAAAGTAATGCGAGATCAGGTAGGTGTTTTTCTGGCTCAGGGTGTAGGAATAGGATTTACCAACGAAATGGAAAAAGTAAGCAGGGATATAAACGATAGCATACCAAGAGAATTTGACATAGATGCTACAGCGAAAGTAAGTAAAAATATTGATTTTGATAATGATAATAAACCAAAACCGGTAAATGGCAGCAGTGCAGCAGGTGGCATTACTGTAGTCCAGTATATATATGCAAATACTACAGACTATGCAAGAGAGCAGAAGGAAGCTGCTAAACGCTTTGGTGATATAGCTAGGCAGGTGGTAGTTTGATGGAATATGAAAAGTTGATATATATTAATTCTAGAGGAGAGTCTTTAGAGTTAAGTATAAATAGTCGTTATCATTGCAATGTATCAAAAGATGTTACTGGACTTGACGGAGTAGAAAACACTATATATTCATCTAACAGCATTGGCCAGTATGGTGATACTTATGTTGGGCAGCGTTTCGAGCCAAGAGAGATCGGTATTATTGGATATATCAAGAGTGTTGATAAAGATGAAGCGATTGAATTACGTCGAAGAGCAGAAAGAATATTAAATGCGGAACTCGGTGGAAATCTTATATATCAGTATAAACAGTATAGTCGCATTATTAACTGTAAGATAGATGGCAAGCCTACATTTTCGAGAAATAGAGTTCTGATAAGTTTTACCATACATCTGATCTGTCATGACCCGTTTTGGCGCGAGCTAAACGAGCAGAAAAAAGACATTGCAGCATGGGTATCTTCCTGGGAGTTTGATTTTGAAATACCAGAAGAGGGGATTGAATTAGGATATCGCGAACCATCTATATTAGTTAATGTAAATAATGAAGGCGACGTAAAAAGCGGTATCAGAGTGGATTTTATAGCAAAAGGGACTGTGACTAATCCGTCTCTTATCAATGTTAACACTAAAGAATATATAAAGCTTGAAGTTACTATGTCAGCCGATGATGTTATTACCATAAATACCGGTTATGGAAATAAATCCGTAATGCTGAAAAGAAATGGCCAGATGCAAGACTACTTTGCAAGATTAAATCCTTATAGTACTTTTTTGCAGCTTGATATAGGCGATAATATTTTTAGGTATGAAGCTGAAAGTGGCGGTGAAGCTTTGGAAGTAGCGGTGTATTATAACAACAAATATCTGGGGGTTTAATTATGGAGCTAAATATATATGATGAAGAGATAACACCTTTAGGTGTTGTAGACGAAATAGAGAGTCTAATATGGAAACATACATACTGGCAGCCTGGAGAATCTACAGATGTAAAGCTGCTTGCACCAGCGACAGCAAATAATCTTAAGCTGTTAAAAAGGGGCAACATAATAATAAAGCACGATAATCCACCGGAATATACAGATGATACCGGCAACTGGTACCGTGCGGCTCAAATCAAACGTCGGCATATAACTAAAAGCAGTGATGGTGCTGAACAGATTGAAGTACAGTGTTGTCTTTTAAAAAAATGGCTTGATAAACGAGTTATAATTAACAAGATAGTAATGACTGGTACATCTCAAGATAAAATTAATAGGATAGTAAATGATAACATTGGCAGCAGTGCTGCATACGGAAGACAGTTTCCTCAATTTGTTATTCTTAGTCAAGAGGATTATGGCGGAGAAATAACGGAATACGCAAATGAAGATTTTGCCGGAGTAAAAGAAGAGATACACAGCAAGGCTGTGACGGGCAAATTAGGATATGATATTTTGGTAAATGAAGCCACTTGTAAGTTTGGCTTCTATTTATTTAAAGGCAAGAATCGTATTGCTGGTAATAATGAAGGGAATGGCACTTGCACATTTGCAGAGGAATACGACAATGTGAACGAACAAGAGTATGAAGAATCAGATCAGGATAAAAAGAATGTAATATATGCATCTGGTGAAGCGAATGAATCCGGTGTAATTCCTGTTGTGGTGCTTGGTGATGAAAAAGAAGGGTTATCCCGCGAAGAGGTATATGTAGATTTAAGCAGCATTAAGAGAACTTATAAAGAAAATGAAGTTGAGATAACAATAGCTGATGAAGAGTACGAAAAAATACTGGCTATTGCATCATCAAATGAATTGGATAAATATAAGGAACTGATAACATTTAATGCCAGCATCAATTCGCATGGAAACCTAATATTTAGAACACATTACAATGTTGGGGACAGAATAACGGTTGTATCTAATCGCTGGGGCATAAAAACTGATGTAAGAATAACAGCTATTAATGAAATATATCAAAAGGGTATAAAAAACATTGATGCTGTACTAGGTGATAGTACACCTACAATAATAGAACAGATTAGAAAGGTAAGGCGGTAATATGGAGAAATATTTTCCTTTCATGTCAGTAGGCGGAGACAGAAGATATAGTGCTGAAGATTTTGCTGCATATTTTGCACAGTTTCTTAGTAATGGAATTTTTTATAGTTCCTCAGATAAACTTAAAGTAGTATCAAGTGAAGGTATGATAATAAAAGTTAATCATGGCGCGGCATTTGTAGAAGGACGTTGTTACATATTAGACAGTGCATTATTAATCACACTTGATGGCGCAGATGGCGAATTATCTCGAATTGACAGAATAGTAGTTCGTTGCGATTACGCTAATAGAAAGATTGAAATAGCTGTGAAGAAAGGCGATTATGCAACAAGTCCAGTAGCGAAGCAGCTACAGCGAGATGCAGATGTTTATGAATTGGCTTTAGCCGACATATTCATATCTAAAGGTACAGTGGAAATAAAACAGTCAATGATTACAGACCAGAGATTAAATACAGATATTTGTGGAATAGTAACAGGGTTGGTTGAGCAGGCAGATACAAAAGATATATATAATCAATTGGCGGATTATTTGTTTGAATTTAAAGAACAAACATCAGCAGAATTCTACGAATGGCTTGAGCAGGTGAAAAATACCCTCGGAGATGATGCTGCTACAAGCTTGGCTGCACAAATCTTAGAGCTTGAAGAAACTGACGAAGTTTTAAAGCAGGATATTGCAAAGAAAATATCAAATCAATCTGGAATAATCACCATGTCTATGTTGGCTACAGAAGTTAAATCAGCTATGGCAGGTGGAAGTGTAGCTGTTGTTGGCTACGAATCTGTTGGTCCTGAACAGCTTGCTGGTGATCTGAGTGAGTTTTTTTGTTCGTATGATTCGATTAATTATGAAGTGGTAGAGAATAAGATAATTAATTTAACTACTTTAGGTGATGGTCCAATATTAAGTTTAGTTGATACAGGTGCTTGGCAAGATAGAGCATTTTACATTAACGTTCCAGTTGTAAATGGTGAACGTTACAGAATAAAGAACAATAATAATCAGTTTGTCTTTGATAATACTAACGTGTTACTGGTATATACCGACGATAATTATAATATTATCGATTCTTTGAGCTCAACTATAGAAGATGATTTTGT
>JAZULV010000108.1:0-13979 GCA_045603305.1 Lachnospiraceae bacterium
GGCTTTAATTACAGAGGTTGTGCATAATATAGAAGAGGATTCAGAACAGGTTGTTATTGATAATGATGAGATTTTTATTCATCAGTATAATAATGATAATAGCTGGCAGGCTGCACAGTCTAAGGTACAGAGTGAGAATAGGATGACAATAAGTTATCTTATATCTCATTACAGTAAAGAAAACAGATTGCTGTATAAAAAACAGCGAGGAAGGTAAATGCCGATATACGGATGAATTATAGTTGTGATTAATTAATGATTATTTTTTAGTGATTTACCAATCATCATAAATAAGGTATAATATAGTATATTATTTAGGTTTTATAGAATTAGTGAAAAGGACTGCTTAGTCAGAACTAATATTTATTATGAAGCTTTTATTGTGATGGGAGGTTATTATGGCAGGAGTAGTATTGTGGCTGGTAGTGCCATGTTATAATGAAGAAGAGGTGTTACCTGAGACATCATCAAGACTTAAAGAAATTATTAATAAGATGATATCAGAAGGTAAGATATCACCTGACAGCAGAATTGCTTTTGTTAATGATGGTTCAAAGGATAGCACATGGAATATAATTAAAAATCTTCATGAAGAAGATGAGTTGTATGCCGGTGTGAATCTTGCACGAAACAGGGGGCATCAGAACGCTCTTGTAGCAGGACTTATGACAGCAAAGAAACATGCTGATGCGGTTATATCTCTTGATGCTGATTTACAGGATGATATCGGTGTCATAGAGAAGATGGTTGATGAATTTATAGCAGGCAAGGACATTGTATACGGAGTTCGTTCTTCAAGAGAAAAGGATACTTTTTTTAAGAGAGTGACTGCAGAGACTTATTATAAAGTGCTTAAAGCTTTAGGTGTAGATATAGTGTTTAATCATGCGGACTATCGTCTTATGAGTAAGCGTGCGCTGGATGGCATGGAGGAGTTTGGAGAAGTTAACCTGTTTCTTAGAGGTATTGTGCCACAGATTGGATATCCTTCATCTATTGTTGAATATGAGAGACATGAGAGATTTGCCGGTGAATCAAAGTATCCTTTGAAGAAGATGATTACTTTTGCTGTTGAAGGAATTACATCCTTTAGTGTTAAACCATTAAGAATAGGTGTTACTCTTGGCTTTGTTTCATTATTAGTATGTCTGGCAATGATTATTTACTGTATTGTACAGAAGTGTCTGGGTAATACTATTGATGGCTGGGCGAGCCTTGGCGTGTCAATATGGGGCGTAGGTGCTTTACAGTTATTTATGCTTGGTATTATAGGTGAATATCTTGGCAAGGTTTACATGGAAACAAAACACAGACCAAGGTATATTATAGAGTCAGTGCTTTATAAAGATTAATGATTGCTTGAATATTTACTTAATTGGAGGTTTCTATGGCTTTTTATATTATTACTGATTCTGCATCGGACGTTCCTGAAATAACGAAAGAGAAGTATGACCTGCATGTTATACCTACTCCGGTGATAATTGATGATGTTGATTATTTTGACAGGGAAACGGTTTTTCCTGAGGATTTTTACAAGTATCAGGCAGAGGGCAGAAAAATATCTACATATCACATTAGTCAGGCTATGTTTATAGATCATTTCAGAGGTTATGCTGAAAGAGGAGATGAGGTGCTTTATATATGCTTTTCAACCGGTATTGCAGGCACATATCAGGCTGCGCATCTTGCAGTAGAGGATTTGTTAGAGGAATTTCCTGATTTTAAGATAACTATTGTAGATTCTAAATGTGCATCCATAGGTTACGGACTGGTAGTTGATAAGTTGCTACAGATGCAGAAGAACGATGCACCAAAAGAACTTATTATAGAGGCAGCAGAGTATTTTTGTAAGCACATGAAGCATGCCTTTACAGTACAGTCGCTTGATTATTTATACAAGGGAGGTCGTATTTCAAAAACATCTGCGGTTATGGGAGGCATGCTTGATATTAAGCCGATTATTGTAGTGAATGAAGAAGGTTCACTTGCTGCAACCGAAAAGATTCGTGGATGGAAGAAAGCAATCAGAAGACTTGTTGAACTTGCTCAAACTAATGGTGATACACTTAAGAAGCAGGTTGTTGGTGTGTGTTACGGACAGTCAAAAGAAAGTATTGATATGCTTAAGAAGCTTCTTACTGATGAACTTAATGTGAAAGGTATATTAGAAACACAGGTAGGATGTGCTATAGGTGCTCATACAGGCCCTGGAATTGCTGCTGTTGTATATCTGGATGAGTTGAATGAAGATTACGAGAAATATTTAGATTAAAATACATAATTATATATTATTAGGCGATTTTGCAGATATACCAATGTGCGGAATTGTACATATTTTGGGGAGAGATATATGAAAATTACAAAAAGACAATATTTAAGATGGATTACTAATGTTATGGTAGCAATAGTTATTGTATTGTGCATAATTTTTGGACTACCGCTTGTTATCAAGCTGTTTATGCCATTTATTATTGGCTGGATTATTGCTATGATTGCTAATCCTTTGGTAAAATTTTTGGAAGAGAAACTAAAAATACAGAGAAAAGCGGTTTCTGTAATAGTAATTATTCTGGTAATAGGCAGCATTGCAGGTGCCGGATATCTGATAATTTCTAAGCTTGTTCAGGAAGCGATAGAATTTTTCTCATCTATGCCGGATATAGTCAAGGGTGTTGAGAATGAGTTTAAAGAAATCGGCAATAATCTGAGTGGTTTTTATAAAAGGCTTCCGGATAGTATACAGAATATGCTGACAAACACAGGAGACCAGTTTTCAAAGCTGGTCGGAGGTATTGTAGAAAGCATGGGAACTCCTACTATTTCAAATGTAGGCTCTATTGCTAAGAATATACCGACAATTATTATAGCAGTAGTTATGTCACTGCTTTCATCTTATGCGTTTATCGCAGAAAGAGAGTGGCTTATATCCTTCTTGAAAAAGAGCGTTCCTCAAAGTATTCACGAAAAATGGGGCGTTGTGTATGCAAGTATAAAACAGGCTGTTGGTGGTTATTTTAAGGCTCAGTTTATTATTGAATTCTGGATATATTTACTGTTGGTAATTGGTCTTGCCATATTAAATGTTAAGTATGCAGTTCTAATAGCTTTTTTAATAGCGGTGTTGGATTTGCTGCCGGTATTTGGTGCAGGTGCGATAATGCTGCCGTGGGCGCTTATTAAGTTTTTAAGTGCAGACTATAAGATGGCAATCGGACTTTTGATTATTTGGGGCATCGGACAACTTGTCCGCCAGATTATTCAGCCTAAAATCATGGGTGATTCCATTGGATTTGACATGATACCGACACTGATATTACTCTATATCGGATATAGAATTAAGGGTGTACTTGGAATGCTCTTAGTACTTCCTATAGGAATTATTATAGTGAACATGAATAAGGCAGGTATATTTGATACCACAAAGAACAGTATACGCTTGCTTATCAGAGGCATAAATGATTTCAGAAAACTGACTCCGGAGGAAATAGAGTCACTTTCAGACAAAGATGATACAACGTCAGAAAGTTGATAATAAGTAAAAGAAGGTTTTTTGAGTATACAGAGACTGATTTATTTAACAGAAGTAAATGTAAAACAGGGGATAACTCCAAATGGAGTTATCCCCTAATTTATTTGCGAATTAAAGGAGCATCGCTCTATAACTGAATATCTGTTAAAAGCAATGCTCCTTGTATTTTAAGTTAAATAAATATGAATTACTAATTACTTTAATGAGAACTTTTGGCTGTAAGCTTTGAATTGCTTTTCAAACTCTTTGTTATCCGGACTTTTAATCATGTCAAGATATTCATGGGTTTCAAAAGTACCGTGCTGACATTCAATAATTGCAACGGCAACATTTGAACAATGGTCAGAAACACGCTCATAGCTTGTAAGTAAGTCACTTAATACAAAACCAAGCTGGATTGTACAGTTTCCACTCTGGAGACGGTTAATATGATTACGCTTTATCTCTAATATAAGGTTATCAATAACCTGCTCTAAAGGTTCAACAGATGCTGCAAGTATAAGATCATTAGTTTCAAATGCCTGTGCAGTTATATTAAGAATTTCAGTGATCGCTTCACTTGCTTTTGCAATTTCACGATTTGCTTCATCTGAGAATGTAAGCTTCTTATCTCGAATCTCTTTAGCTACATTAACGATATTAACAGCATGGTCTCCTATACGTTCAAAATCATCAATAGTATGTAGAATTTTTGATACGTTTTTAGAGTCATTGTCTGAAATTTCGATTTTTGACAACTTCATCATGTATGTGCCAAGATGATCTTCGAAATGATCAGTTCTGGTTTCCATGTCGATAATGTCTGTAGCAGTTTTTTCATCATACTGTGTTAAAAGTCCCATCGCTTTGATGAATGCAGAATTTGAAAGCTTGCACATATCAGTTACTGTAATGAAAGCCTTTTCAATTGCCATTGATGGAAATGATAAAAGACGATCATCCAGAACAATTTCAGGGATATCTTTTTTATCTGTATCCGGAATAAGCTTGTTTGCAATCCATTCAAGCTGCTTGGCAAACGGAAGTAGAATCATAGTTGTTACAATATTGAAGATACTATGTACAATAGCAATCATAATCGGAGTAATATATATATCTGTAAAAGCCCAATTGAAAACCACATCACCAATACAGAATGGAATCAGGCATATAAGTGTGCCAATGATATTAAATGAAAGATGAACAACTGCAACTTTCTTAGCATTACGGCTTACACCAATACTTGAAATAACTGCGGTAACACAAGTTCCGATATTCTGTCCCATAATGATAGGGATTGCCATGCCATATGTGATACCACCGGTTAATGAAAGGGCCTGAAGTATAGCTACTGATGCAGCAGAACTTTGGATAATACCTGTAAATATTGCACCAACTAAAACTGCGAGCAGCGGATTTTGGAAAGCGGTAAGCAGGCTTGTGAATTCCGGCATTTCTGAAAGTGGTTCCATTGCACCGGACATCATATTCATACCGAACATAAGAGTTGCAAAACCAATGAGTATGTTTCCGATACTGTGAGTTTTTTGTTTTTTGCTTGCCATAATCATAATGATTCCGATAAGGGCAAACAAAGGTGAGAAGTTTGATGGCTTAAGAAGTTTTAACCATATTACATCACTGTCAATACCTGCAAGACTGAGTATCCATGCAGTAAGAGTTGTACCGATATTAGAGCCCATGAGAACTCCAATAGTCTCACCGAACTCGAGAATTCCTGAGTTTACAAGTCCGACAAGCATTACAGTAACCGCTGATGATGATTGAACAGCGATAGTCATAGCTGCGCCGAAGAGCATTGCCAAAAATCGATTTTTAGTTACTGCTTTTAAATTTTTATTAAGCTTGCCATTTGAAGATTTTTCAAGTCCGTCGGACATTACGTTCATTCCGTAAAGGAAGAATGCTAATCCTCCAAGTAGTGATATGACTGAAAAAATATCCATATTCTTCTCCTTCTATACTTTAGTATAATCATTAAAAATAATTCATCTTAAGTAAAAGATGAGTAAAGGATATGTAAAATACCCTTTATTCGAAGTTTAAAATACACGCATGTATTTGTCAACAATATTCAGCTTCAGAAATATCATTTTTTGAATTGTAATTATATGTTGTGGCTAACATTTCAGGTTCTTTTTAGTACATTTCTTAATAAATGAAGTTATCTTTACAATAATAAATATGATAATAATCAGAATCAATAATAATACTGCACACACTATTATGGTAATATAATTTGCGTTTTTTAGTAAATCTGCCGGATTGAGACTGGTGGTTACCAGTTTACGGCCATCCGGTCCATTATACTTCTCAGGAACAGTGCCGTTTTCAAAGGACTGAAGATAAGAAGCTAAAGCATACCATTCTTTAACCTCGTTTCCTTCCTGGTCGTATATAATGCAGGAATTAAAATCAGTTATTGGATTGCCCTGGGCATCCTTTGGAACAAGAGATAAGAGCCCGAAAGATTTATCTTTTACCGTACTAAGCATCTGCGCTGCGTACATTCCTGTAACGACCCTGTAAAGCTTATCATCTTCAATTTCAGAGAGTTCTCCGTTTTCACTTACTAACGCAGTGTCGGTGACTTTATTAAAGAACATTCTGTTTTTATTGAATTCATAGTTTATTCCGGAACAATATAACTGTGCCGAACCCATTATCGGAGTTATAGAAGCATCAAGTTCACAGGCTGCCTTTAATTCCTTGCCGGTAAGATATACTGATACTAAAGGAAAACCGGAGGTCCCGTCGTTGCCAACACCCATAGACAACACATCAAAGGCGTTAGAAACTGTTATATTGCCTTTTAGTAAAGAAGCACGAATTGTACCTTTTGCAGACACTGATATAGCTACCGGAGAATAATCATCGCCTTCAGCTTTTTTGACAGCGTAAATGTATGCGTCAGAAATAAGGTTTCCAAGAGGATTTTCTTCCTGGACTGATGAAGGCGTAATTAAATCAAAAGGTGTAGTTGTAAGCACTTCATCATAAGATAAGTTGTAACCGGAAAGATATGTTTCCCCAACCTTGGCTTTATATTTCTCGACCATGGAAGCTATTCTTTCATCTTCTTTTATAGTCTCATCTATAGGAATAAGTTTATATTCTGTTATGTGTTTTGCGTTGTTATCCCAGTTTATGGTTATAGAGCCAAGGTTTTCAGAATACTCTCCGCATGAAACTATATAAGTATCATTTATTATCAGGGGAGTCTCATGGGTAGTGTGTGAATGACCGGATACAATCAGGTCGATACCTTCGACTTTTGCCGCTAAAACTTCATCCTCTGAATCTTTTGGATCACTTGATGTTCCACTGTGGGAAAGGGCGATGATAAATAATGGTTTATCAGTTACTTCTGCTTTGATTGCATTGACAGTTGCCTGAGCAGTTTTTACAGGATCCTTGAGTATAAATCCGGAAGTAGGAGAATCTTCATGGGCTACTTTACCGTATATTCCGAATATTCCATAAGTAATGCCGCCACGCTCTAATAATATGTAGTCGTTAATGCCATAGTTGTCCATTGAATCTTTTATGTATTGGTCGTTTGCGGTATAGCCTTCGTCATCAGATGTACGCGGGAAATAATTAGAATTAACAATGTAAGGAAGCTTATCACCACTTGCTACAGCTGCGTTAAGCATATCGGCAAACCCTGTGCCGGTATGGTCAAATTCATGATTACCAATTACAGTAGCATCGTAGCCCATGGCTCCCATGGTTATTAACTCAGTTGCTTCAGTAGTATAAAGCACCTGAATAAGAGAACCTATTGAAAAATCTCCTGCGTCAAGAGTAAGGGCGTCAGGATACTTGTTTCTTTCATCCTCAAGGGCAGTCATAAGTCTTGCGTAACCGCCTCTTTCTCCTCCCTTTCCATCAGGCACCGGAAGGAAGTGAGAGTGCAGGTCGTGGGTGAATAAAATGGTAGAGGTGTATGGCAGTTCGTTCTCTGCCAGTACACTTTTGTTAAACATTATCGGTAATAACATAGTAATGAATGTGAGAAAACATAGAAATCTGATGTGTAGATGTTTCATAATCCTCCTAACCTATTAGTAAAACTAGTAGTTTTGCTCTAATATGACATTGTACTTATTTCTTAATATAGTGGTACTGTTAGTATAACATAAAAAGAAGAAAGACCGATTGTTATTTTGTAAAAATGTATATATTATAGTCTGATTTTATATTTTTTTTATTAAAAAGATAGAAGTTAAGACAACTGTCTTGTCAGATGTAAAGAGGTAGTGTATAATCATTCAATAATAGATAAAAAATACTGAATGCATTGGAGGAATTGATATGAAGACAATTAAAAAAATTCTCAATCACATTTTTATCGATGGTCTTAGCGGTATGGCTATGGGACTTTTTGCAACATTGATTATAGGAACAATATTGTGTCAGATAGCTTCTTTTATTGATGGACCTGTTGGAGATTACATAAATATAATCGGTAATGCTGCAAAGATTATAACCGGTGCCGGTATTGGTGTTGGTATTGCAGGAAAGTTTAAATCCTCTCCGTTAGTTACCGTGTCTGCTGCAACTGCAGGTATGATTGGTTCTTTTGCCGGTAAAATCATTTCAGGGGCAATACTTATCGATGGTACTATGATGTTTTCCGGTGTAGGAGAGCCTATGGGAGCATTTATTGCAGCTATGGTAGCAGTTGATTTAGGAAAACTGGTGTCAGGAAAAACCAAGGTTGATATTATTATTACGCCATTTGTATCAATTCTGTCAGGAAGTGTTGCAGGTCTTGTGGTAGGACCTCCGATATCATCCTTTATGACCTGGTTAGGAGAGCTTGTTAACTGGGGTACAGAGCAGCAGCCATTCCTTATGGGTGTAGTTGTTTCTGTGCTTATGGGTATGATTCTTACACTTCCGATAAGCTCTGCTGCACTTGGAGTAAGCATGGGGTTAAGCGGAATTGCCGCCGGTGCAGCTTGTGCGGGATGTTCAGCGAATATGATAGGCTTTGCTGTGGCAAGCTACAGAGAAAATAAGATGGGTGGTTTTGTTGCTCAGGGTATCGGTACCAGTATGCTTCAGGTTCCGAATATAATGAAAAAGCCTGTAATATGGATTCCGGCAATAGTAGCCAGTGCGGTTAATGGACCGGTATCATCATGGCTTTTAAAAATGACATGTAATGCAACAGGATCAGGAATGGGAACTTCCGGACTTGTAGGACAGATAATGACCTTTAATACTATGACGGCAGAAGGTATTAACGGATGGATAGTATTAGGTGAAATTTTATTGGTACAGATAGTTGTACCGGGAGTGATTGCGTTTGTTGTGTCAGAAATAATGAGAAAATATAAGATAATTAAGAGCGGAGATATGAAACTGGAAATGTAGAAGCGGTTAAGCTGCTGATAAATAGTTTTTTTATGAGCGATAATGAAGGGTGTGCCAAAAGTTGTAATATGGCACATCCTTTATCGTTTAATGAAGAAAAAAGCAAAACTGTTCAAATATATAAAATTAACATAAAGAGGATGTAATTACATATTGTAGATGAATTTAATTTTATTTACTGTATAGAAATGAAACAATCGTGTTGATTTTTTTGCACATTAGATTTACAATATACTAGTACCATTGTGTAAAAAAAGATTTATTAATAACATAAAAATACATATTAGGAGAATTAGTAAAATGAATGTATTGGTTACAGGTGGAGCAGGATATCTTGGTTCACATGCCTGCCTTAAGCTTTTAGAAGAAGGTTATGGTGTAGTTGCATTAGATAATTTATCAAATTCAAGCAGTAAGTCATTAGAAAGAGTTGAGAAGATTTCAGGAAAGAAGCTTGACTTTTATGAGGGTGATATTCTTGATACTGCTATTCTTAATGAGATTTTTACAAAGCATGATATAGATTTTTGTATTCATTTTGCAGGTCTTAAGGCTGTTGGGGAATCAGTTGAGAAGCCTTGGGAGTATTACAATAATAATATAAATGGTACTCTTACACTTCTCGATGCTATGCGTAAGCATAATGTAAAGAATATTATATTCTCATCATCAGCCACAGTGTATGGTGATCCGGTGCAGATTCCTATCACGGAAGAATGTCCGAAGGGAAGCTGTACAAATCCATACGGCTGGACTAAGTCCATGATAGAGCAGATGCTTATGGATATTTATAAGGCGGACAATGAATGGAATATCGTTATCTTAAGGTATTTTAATCCGGTTGGTGCCCACGAGTCAGGTATGATTGGAGAGAATCCAAAGGGCAGACCGAACAACCTCATGCCTTATGTTACACAGGTTGCATTAGGAAAGCTTCCGGAGCTTGGCGTATTTGGTGATGATTATGATACCCCGGATGGAACATGCATCAGAGATTACATACATGTTGTAGACCTTATCGATGGTCATGTGAAAGCGATAAAGAAGCTTGAAGAGAAGGCCGGATTATCAATATATAATCTTGGCACAGGTAATGGTGTAAGTGTTCTCGACCTTGTGAATAATTTCATGAAGGCAACAGGAGTAAATGTTCCGTATCAGATAAAAGACAGACGTGCAGGAGATATTCCTGTGTGCTATTCTGATCCGAAGAAGGCTTATAAGGAATTAGGCTGGAAGGCACAGTTTGGTATCTTTGAGATGTGCAGGGATGCATGGAACTGGCAGATGAAGAATCCGAATGGGTATGAGGAGTAGGCTTACTGAAACCATGTGATATTGGAGTCGGTGAATAAGCTTTTGAGATATATTAATTGCTGTAGGAAGGAGCAATGGTTATTATGTACAAGAAGTATATTAAACGGTGTATGGATATTATACTTGCGTTGCTGGTGTTAATTTTTGCTTCACCGGTCATGCTAATTACGGCAATTGCGATTAAGCTGGATTCAAAAGGAGCTGTGATTTTTAAACAGAAAAGACTGGGCTTAGATGGCAAAGAATTTGAAATAATGAAATTCAGAAGCATGTGTGTAGGTGCAGAAAACACCGGTAGCGGAGTGTATTCAGGAAAGAATGATGCACGAGTAACAAAGGTTGGAAAGTTTATTCGTGCAACCAGTATCGATGAGTTGCCGCAGGTAATTAATATTCTTAGAGGTGATATGAGTTTTATAGGACCTCGTCCACCGTTGACTTATCATCCGTGGCCATTGACTGAGTATACGGAAGAACAAAAGAGAATGTTTGCGGTGAGACCCGGTATTACCGGATGGGCTCAGGTGCATGGACGAAAAGATGTTGAATGGAATAAAAGAATAGTCTTGAATGTCTGGTATGTAGATAATTGTTCCTTCAAACTGGATGTTAAGATATTTTTCATGACTATATTTAAAGTTATTACAAATGCGGACAATGAAAATATTGAAGAAACCGTGAAAAAACAATAACTTAATCAGATGTAAGGAGAGATTTGATGGCTCTAAAGTTGATGTACATAACAAATCAACCTGATATAGCAAAAATAGCAGAAGATGCGGGGACAGATCGTATTTTTATTGATATGGAGTATATAGGTAAGGCAGAAAGACAAGGTGGAATGGACACAGTTCAGTCACATCATACGATTTCTGATATTTGTGAAATCCGCAGGGTCGTATCTAAAGCTGACCTGTTGGTAAGATGCAATCCTATGCATGAAGCTTCGCCTGAGTATTGTTCCTCTGAGAAAGAGATTAATGATATAATAGCTGCCGGAGCAGATATTATTATGTTGCCATATTTTAAAACTGTTGAAGAAGTAAAAAGATTTTTGACTATTGTTGCAGGACGAATTAAAACTATGCTTTTAGTAGAAACTCCGGAAGCGGTTGATATAATTGATCAAATTATTGAATTACCGGGAATTGATGAGATTTATATCGGACTTAATGATCTAAGTCTGGGGTTGGGAAGAAAGTTTATGTTTGAGCTTTTATCGGACGGAACTGTTGAAAGTTTATGCTTAAAATTCAGGCGAAAAGGTATGACATATGGTTTTGGCGGCATAGCTGCTATCGGTACAGGTACGCTACCGGCAGAAATTATTTTAAAAGAACATTATCGTCTGCAGTCATCATCAGTTATTTTGGCTCGAAGCTTCTGTAATTATGAAAAAATAGATGATATTGAGCAAATTCAAAAGATTTTTGAGGATGGCATTCGCACAATGAGAGATTTAGAAAGCGAAGTACAGATACATAGTGAGTATTTTGCAGATAACAGTCGCAAACTAGAAGAGCATGTTAAAAATATAGTTAATAACAGAACTGATAAGTAGGTATGAATAATGAAGTTATTATTAACAGGAGCTTATAAATATACAGAGCAACAGTTAGAGGCAATTCGTAGTAAAGGTCATGAGATTTACTATATACAAGATGAAAGAATTCCGCTTAGAGAGCAGGAGCTTTCGATTTCTGTGGAAGAGATAGAAGGTGTAGTTTGTAACGGATTGTTTTTATATAACGATATTAAAGAGTTTAGAAGCCTTCGATATATTCAGCTGACTAGTGCAGGCTTTGACCGGGTACCGATGGAATATATTAAGGAACATGGCATTGAAATATATAATGCGAGAGGTGTATATAGTATACCTATGGCTGAATATGTTATCGGTGGCGTGCTTCAGATTTATAAACAATTATCGTTCTTTCATGACAATCAGAAAGAGCATCGCTGGGAGAAGCATAGAGGATTATTGGAACTTTCAGGTAAGGCAGTATGTGTTGTAGGCTGTGGCAGCATAGGTACAGAATGCGCAAAGCGTTTTCAGGCTTTTGGATGTCGTGTAATCGGTATTGCAACTACATCTAGAACGCAAGAAGGTTTTGATGAAGTAAAACCAATAGAAATGCTTGATGCAGTACTAGAGCAGGCAGATATAACTGTTCTTGCGATTCCACTTTCAGAAGCTACCAGACACTTGGTTGGTGCAGAACAGTTTGCACATATGAAACAGAATGCGATTATTGTAAATATTGCCCGTGGTGCAGTGATAGACAGTGAAGCCTTAGTAGCTGCATTAGAGAACAGGCAGATTTATGGTGCAGTGCTGGATGTATTTGAGGAAGAACCATTGAGTGAGAACAGTCCGTTGTGGGACATGGACAATGTGATTATTACTCCACATAATAGTTTTGTAGGTGATGAAAACAAAGAAAGATTGGAACGGACAATTTTGGGAAACTTGATAGAACGTGTATGAAGGGAGAAAAAATGACACATTATTCTAGAATCGAAATGGAAGAAGTTTTATGTAATTATACTAAATATAGAGATAAACTTTTTTGTAGAGGTTTTTTAGTTACTGATGCAGAGGATTTAGATATAAATAAATATCCGTTTTACGGTAATTGGATTGATATTACATATCAAAGATATCATATTTTTGTACATAAACAACAGCATGTTTATTATACAGAAAGAGAAGAGTTTTGCCTTTTTTTAATTGGAAACGCAGTAAATCCATTTGATATGGAATGTGAAGAACAGGTGATAGTTGAACAACTGGCATGCTTGATAAGAGACGGACGCGAGGCATGTATAGATTATATTAATAAGTTAACAGGAAGTTTTTTCTTGGGATGTATTAATAACGAGAAAGTGTATTTTATGACGGATCCAACAGAAATGTTGTTTTGTACATATGGTAAAATAGATAAATGTTTGTATATTTCATCTCATTCACAATTAGTGGGAGATATTTGTGATCTACAGAACAGTGAATATGCAAAACACTTGGAAGAGTATAAATTTTTCTATAAATATGGAGTTTTCTTTCCAGGAGATTTAACTCAATATGATGAAATAAAAAGAGTTTTGACCAATCATTTGTTTATTTATGATGGAGAAAACTTTTCATTTCAACGTATTTATCCTTATAATAGCATTGTGGAATGTGGAACAGATAAAGAATATGAGGAATTAGTAAAAAGAGTTTCAGATATTCTGCATAAAACTATGTGTTGTGTGGCAAAGAAATGGAAAAAGCCAGCCATTTCTATGACGGGAGGAATGGATAGTAAAACGACAGTTGCAATGGCAAACGGATTATATGATCAGTTTAGATATTATAGTTATGTATCAATGGATGGTGATAAGATTGATGCAGAGGCAGCACATGAGATTGCAAAGGCTATTGGTATTGAACATGTTGTATATTCTATTTCAGAACGAGATGAAGACTTTAAAGATATTGATATTGTGCGCCAGATTATAGAACATAATAATGGTGGATATCATGTGAATAATAATGATGTAAGAAAAAGAGCGTATTTTGACAACACAGATAAATTTGATATTGAAGTAAAGTCGTGGATTTCAGAAATTGCAAGAGCTAATTACTATAAGAAGTTCGGATTAAAGAAAATGCCAAAAGTGTTATCATCTCGAAACATGACATCTATGTATAAAATCTTTTTATTAGAACGAGGGTTAGCAAAGCAAACAGATAAAATATTTGAAG
>JAZULV010000109.1:0-15354 GCA_045603305.1 Lachnospiraceae bacterium
TTAGTAAAGAATTGATTGAATATATTGTACACAATGTAGATGATAATGATCTTTGGTATAAGACGATACAGGAAGATTACCGATATTCAATGAGTTTTTATGGCGAAGATGAGGTTTCATTATTGTCAAGTGACAGAATAAGCCTGTTTTTTGACTGGTTTATGTGGAGCAATGATACAGAGTTTGAAGAGTGGTTTCCTATTATGTATGATTTAGACAGGCGTTTCAAAAATAATGCTCACAACAAAAATATGTCAAGTTATTATAGGGGTGCTAGTAGTAAACTTTGTATATTAGATTTTATAAAGGCATATACATTGGGACTTATTCCGGAAAATGAAATTTACAAGGCAGCCTTTGAATATTATAGCATAGAGAATTCACTTGATACTTTGTCTAAGCTTTTTGCGGATAATCTGTGGCCTTATGAGAAAAAGATGTTGAAAGCTTATTTGGAAAATGATGAGATAAATAAAGAGACAGATTTTTATCAGAAAGCAGTAGAAGTATATCAGCGTATTATGGATAAAGTGCTTGATGTTGAGCTTTCCAGGGGCGAGCTGCCTACAGTGTTTACTAAGGGAGTATCCAGGGTTAAGCATTTTTATGGAATGGATAGGATGGTTCAGATTCTTAAGGCACTCGGAAAAGAGAAGCTGGACAGAAGAAACTATTATTACGGAGGTGGCGGAGAGACTAAAAAAGAGACGTTTAGTCACCTGCTAAGCGTATGCTATCCAAAACCTGAAGATAATGCCAAGGAGCTTTCTAAGCTTTTGGAAGGCATAAATATTTCAGAGTCCAGACTTTTTGAAGTTATGATGTATGCACCTCAGTGGATTGATATCATACAGGAGTATTTGGGTAAAGACGTAAAAAGCGGATGCTATTATTTCATGGCACATATGAATGAGCAATTCGACGATAAGAAGAAAGCTATTATTGCAAAGTATACACCTCTGTCAGAAGACGAGCTGAATAATGGAGCCTTTGATTTGCAGTGGTTTGAAAGTGCATATAATTCCTTGGGCGATAAGGATTTTAACCAACTTTATGATGCTGCAAAATATATTTCTGATGGCAGCAAACATACCAGAGCAAGAAAGTATTGTGATGCGGCTTTGGGAAGGGTGACAGTGGAAGGACTGGAACCGGAAATAAAGGATAAAAGAAATAAAGATCTTTTGATGAGTTATGGTATTATTCCGATTGCAGACGAAGCTGACTTGTTGCACAGATATGAGTTTATTCAGGCATTTCGTAAGGAAAGCAGACAGTTTGGGGCACAGAGAAGAACAAGCGAAGGTTTAGCCTGTGATATGGCAATGAAGAATCTGGCTACTAATGCGGGATTTTTGGATGTAACCAGACTGGTACTTGCCATGGAAACTAAAATGGTAGAGGATGACAAAGATGCTTTTGTTGAGCATGTGATAGAAGATGTTTCAGTCAGATTGTCTGTGGATGATTGTGGTATGGCTGAGATAGTCTGTGTAAAAAACGGAAAAACATTAAAATCAATACCTGCGGCTTTAAAGAAAAATGAGTATATTTTATACCTTAAGGAATTTCAGAAAAAGCTTAAAGAGCAGTACCGTCGTACTGTGAAGATGTTTGAGCAGGCAATGGAAAATCAGGAGTTCTATGAGTTAAAGGAACTTATTGCATTAACCGATAATCCTGTAGCAGCACCAATTGTAAAGAGCTTAGTATATGTGGTAACCGAAGCTAATGGTAACGTCATTGGTATGCTTTCAGATAAGGGCATTTGTGATTATAACAGACAGTCAGTAGAGCTGACTGAAAATACAAAGCTTCGCATAGCTCATCCTTTTGATTTGTATCATGCCGGTTGCTGGACTGAGTACCAAAATTACTTGTTTGAAGAAATTAGTGCAGGGGCTATTGTAAAGCAGCCATTTAAACAGGTGTTTAGAGAGTTATACATAAAGCTTGATGAAGAAAAGGATGAATATGCCAGCCGTATGTTTGCCGGGAACCAGATTCAGCCTAAAAAAACTATTGGTTGTCTAAAGAATAGGTATTGGGTAGCTGATTATCAAGAAGGACTGCAGAAGGTTTATTATAAGAATAATATTATTGCGAAAATGTATGCGATGGCAGACTGGTTTTCGCCAAGTGATATTGAAGCACCGACTTTAGAGTGGGTGGAGTTTTCAGACAGAAGTACGTTTAAGGCTATTAAACTTTGTGAAGTGCCTGATATTATTTATTCGGAAGTTATGCGTGATGTGGATTTGGCTATCAGTGTGGCTCATGTAGGCGGAGTAGATCCGGAAACCAGTCATTCTACCATGGATATGCGAAAGGTTATTATCAGTCATAATCTGCCGTTGTTTAAGCTTACCAATGTAACTTTTGAAGGACATCATGCAATTATTAAGGGAGAGCTTGGAAAGTACAGCGTTCATTTGGGAAGCGGCGTTGTTCATATGATAGGTGGAAAGCATATCAATGTTTTACCTGTACATTCCCAGTCAAGAGGAAAACTGTTCTTACCGTTTGTGGATGAGGATCCAAAGACCGCAGAAATTATGAGTAAAATTGTGTTGTTTGCACAGGATCAAAAGATTAAAGATCCATATATTCTTGAACAGCTCCATTAGTGTTTTTAGTTAATAACATACAATTCAAAGATAGAAAACTGTCAATTTTCCGAAAAAACAATTTTCCTTATAATGTTTATAACGTTTAAGTGACGAAAAAACTTTAATTTAAGAGAAAACATTATCAAATATGCATAAAAAACGGTTTAAATTTTGAAATGCATATGATAGAATAACAATGAATTAATTTGATTAATTAAATGGAGGAATGCGAAATGAAACTAAAAAAGATACTTTCTGTATTTATGATACTGGCATTGTTTATTTCAGTTTTACCTGATATGAATATTGATTCAGTTGTGTCAGATAGTGTTGAGCAGGCAGAAGCTGCAGATTTTGGTATCGAAAATCTGGGTAATGTAGTTGCTTCTATGGATACTTCAGGTGGAAGTACTTCAATAAGTAATTTATCACTTATAGCAAGTGGTATATCTGACGGAGCTTATACTTATGAATGGATAGATGGTAAGTATGCGCTTAAGTTAAGCGGATTTGCTTATTTTACTGCAAACGACAGTGCCATAAGCTCATCTGACAATAACCTTATAGTTGAGATTACATATTTTGATGATGGTCTTGGTACACTCAATCTTGAGTATAACAGTTCTGTACATAATTATTCATTAAAGCAGGTTCAGCTTACAGACACTGATAAGTGGCAGAAGACTATTATCGTAATTGATAATGCACAGTTTAAGAATGCACAGAATGCGAATGCAGACTTCAGAGTAAATGGTGCATCTTTCTGTTCCATTAAGTTCGTTAAGGGTTCACTTAATCCTGCAGGCGAATCAAAGGTGAATGTAACAGCCAGCAGCTATTCAGAGTTTAAGGGTAAGACCGTTTCAGGTTATCAGGCATGGTTTACAGCTACAGAAGGCAAAGAGTGGAACAGAACCTTTGACTACTATCCAAACGTAGAGGATTATGACCAGAACGAATTAGTTCAGTCTGCTTATGCTGATCTTGGTAGTGGTGAGCCGGCACTTTTATTCTCATCAAATAATAAGAATACAATTGATACTCACTTCTCATGGATGCAGGAGTATGGTATTGATGGTGCAGCTATCCAGAGATTCTCACCGAATATTACAGGACGTAATATCATCCTTAACAAAGAAGGCAGCCATTTGTATAAGATTAAGCAGGCTGCTGAAGCGACAGACAGAATCTTCTATATCATGTATGATATCAGTGGCGGTAAGGCTGAGACATATATTGATGATATGAAGTTTGACTGGGTATATAATATTGAGCAGTCACTTGATTTGCTTAGCTCTCCATCATATGCTACAGTTACCGAGAATGGTGTTACAAAGCCTGTAGTATGTATTTGGGGTCTTGGCGTTGCAGACAGACTTACAAACGGATATGATGAGATAATCGATTTCTTCAAGAGCAGAGGATGCTATGTAATTATCGGTACATCTACTTACTGGAGAACAGAGCCATACCTTAATTCTTATCTTAAGGCAGATATGATTTCTCCATGGGCAGTTGGTACATACAGCGATAAGAATGGTATTAACAACAAGGTTGTAAATACATATGCACAGGATGTTGCATACCTTAATAATTACGGTATTGATTTCTATCCTGTAGTTTGGTCAGGTTTCTCATGGTGTCTCTGGAATAACGGAAGACCTAATATGATTCCTAGAAATGCAGGACAGTTCATGTGGGATCAGTTCTATAGCTTAAAGCAAAATCTTGGCACAACTTCTGTATATATTGCGATGTTTGACGAATATGACGAAGGTACTGCTATTGCTAAGAATGCAACAGACTATTTTGAGATTCCGAAGGATAGATTCTATATTACATCAAGTATTGATGGTTACTGGTTATCAAGCGACTTCCAGCTCCGTGTCTGCGAGGCCGGTATTAACATGATTAAGGGTCAGACATCACTTCGTTCAACTTGTGATGTTGCTCATTCAGAAGGCCCTGTTTACTACAGAAACAGCTTCGAGAAGAAGAATGTTGTATGTAAGGAAACTCAGTACAACGGAGTATATAATGTTGACCCTTGCTTCAAGAATGAAGGTGTGGTATCAACTTCAAGTGCAAGCGTAAGTGCTTCTATCGCTACAAATTCAAATGCCAAGACAGGTAATTATGTTGCTACATTAACAGGTAGTGCATCATCTAACTCATCTAAGGCAGTATACAGAATATCACAGTGTGCTATCAAGATTACTGAAGGCATGAAGCTCAGCTATTCAATGAATGCTGCAAACAATGCCGGAAGAAATGCTTATGTAGAGCTTATCTGCAGTGATGGTACATATATCAGCACAAAGGGCTACAGCAGCAATGGAGTAGCTATGGGTGCAGGAACTAAGGGTTCAGTAGGAAGCTGGACAGACTACAGCTTTACATTTGGTGACAGCAGCACAGCAGGTAAGACTATCACAAGTATAGCACTTTGCTACAGCGGTTCATCAGGCAACTACACAACATACTTTGATGATATTATAGTATCTGATGATGGTACTAATACACCTGGTGGTGATGAAGGTGAAACAACAGAGCCAGAAGAAGAGATTCCTGCATTAGACAGAACAGGCTGGAGTGCTACAGCATCAAAGAGCAATGGCATTGCAAATAATGCATTAGACGGAGATATTTCTACACGTTGGGATACTACTTCATATCAGACAGGTAATGAAACCTTTACAGTTAACTTAGGAAAGGCACAGTTCTTTGATACAGTTGAATTACTTTTAGGTACAAGTACAAATGACTGGCCGGCGGCATACGAGATTTATGTATCACTTGACGGTGTGAACTGGGGAAGCCCTGTTAAGAGCGGAAGCGGTGCAGCAGAAAGCTACTACGTAGGAACTCAGTATGCTCAGTATGTTAAGGTTGTACAGACCGGAACAAAGAACTTATACTGGTCAATCCACGAGTTTAATCTTAAGGATACAAAGTATGATACACATTACAATGTAGCATACGTTGATGGAAGTAATGTTATTGAGATAAAGAGTATTGCTTTAGGACAGTCAGCAGGAAGCTTAAAGGCAGCACTTGAGGCAGATGGCAAGTTGTTCGCAGGCTGGTACAACAAGGCTGTAAATCTTAACAGTGCAAGTGCAATCAGATCAGCAGCTTCTTCAATAACAAATATATCATCAGTTAGATCAAATACTGCATTCTATGCAGGCTGGATTAACATTGGTACAGTTTCAAAAGATTCAACCGATGCATATGCTTCATCTTCATCAGTAAGCGAATTAGAGCTTATCGGTGTACAGGTAAGAATTAACGACCCATCAGGTCTTAGATTTATTACAAGAATCAGTGACAATCTTGTAGCGAAGGTTGAAGCTCTTAACGGCAGCAACTCTTCACTCAGACCGGATTCAACAAGTGATAAGGGCGTTGGCTATGGTACAGTAACAACTCTTGCTTCTAAGTTATCAGGAAGCCTTGAGAAGGATGTAAATGCATCAACAGTTCTTAAGGGTAATGTTGTTTGTCCTGCAGTTCAGAACTTTATGGATTACAACGGATATGTTCTTTATACCTGCGTAGTTAAGGGCATTCCTACTAAGTACTATCAGAGTGATATTGCTGCAAGACCATATATCACATATGTAGATGCTAACGGCAATACTCAGACCTACTACACTACAGAAGATAATGCAGCAGGCGGCGGTTACAAGACCAGCCTCTATAAGGCAGCTCAGGCATTTATGAATTCAGGAGTTAGTGCAGATACAAAGAACTGGCTCCAGAACAACATTATCAATGCAGTAAACTAAATATATGATTTATAATTACAATTTGTTGATATAAATATGTATTAAAAATTCATCCTAAATAAATGAACTCCGGTACGGTGAGAAGTCACTGTATCGGAGTTCGTTTATCTAAGAATAAATAAATGATATTGTTGTTTTCATTGTTGGGTTTTCAATTAATACTGTTATTGTGTTTTAATATTAATTGTTATGCCACAAGGTCAAATCCTGCCTCAGCAAGCGCATTTCGTATTTCGTCAATCTGTGCCTGGTCACGGGTCTCAAGACCGATCTTTAAGAAGCAGGCGGAGATTGCCATGTTAGCGTCTGCGTGGTCGTGGTGTACACTGATGATATTTCCGCCGCATCTTGAAACAATTTCTGAAACCTGCTGAAGCTGTCCCGGCTTATCCTCTAAGGCGATTGTCAGGTTGGTGTTTCTTCCACTGGTTACAAGACCTCTGGTGATAACTCTTGAAAGAATATTTACATCAATATTTCCGCCGGACACTATACATACAACATTCTTATCTTTAATAGGAAGCTTGTTAAAAAGGGCAGCGGCAACTGATACAGCGCCTGCACCTTCGGCGATTAACTTTTCTTTTTCTATAAGTGAGAGGATTGCAGTAGCGATTTCGTCTTCGCTTACTGTAATAACCTCATCTACATATTCTTCTACCATTTCAAAGGTGATGTTTCCCGGAGTTTTTACAGCGATACCATCGGCAAATGTAGCTACACTCTTAAGAGTAGTGATTTTTCTCTCGTTTACACTGTTAAACATACTTGCGGCATTTGCAGCCTGCACACCATATATTTTTACTTCCGGCTTCAGGCTCTTTACTGCAAAGGCAACACCGGAAATAAGACCGCCGCCGCCGATTGGAACTACAATTGCATCTACATTTTCTAACTGGTCTAATATCTCAAGACCAATAGTTCCTTGACCGGCAATTACTGCGTCATCATCATATGGATGGACAAAGGTTGCTCCAGTCTCTTCCTGAAGCTTCACTGCTTTATCTCGTGCATCGTCATAGGTTCCCTTAACCAAACGCACCTCAGCTCCAAGGCTCTTGGTTGCTTCTACCTTACTGATAGGGGCTCCGTCCGGCATACAAACAACGCTTTTGATACCATTTCTTGTTGCGGCAAGGGCAACACCCTGAGCATGGTTGCCGGCACTGCAGGCTATGATACCCTTTTCTCGTTGCTCCTGTGAAAGCTGGCTAATTTTATAATAGGCTCCTCTAAGCTTGAAACTTCCTGTAACCTGAAGGTTTTCTGTTTTTAAATAAATATTGTTGTCGCATTTTAATTTTGGTGCTGCAATAAGGTCGGTTTTTCTTATAACATCCTTTAATACAAATGCAGCATGATAAACCTTGTCTAATGTAACCATAGTGTCCTCCTAAAAAATATATTAATAAATAGTTGAATTTGATGGAATAGTGGTGTGCTTGCGTTCGGTCTGTACAGCTTTTCGGTCATAAGCATTCCTAACCTCAAAAATGCTCCGCATTTTCTCGTTCGCGTTGCACCCTCACATAGCCTTTAATAATAGTTCAATCTCTCGTGCAAGCACGGAGCCTGAACTATTATAAAGGCTGCGTTCGGTCTTTAGTAGGTGCAAAAGCAGGCCGAACCTCCAGCCCACTGCGTGTTCTGTCGTTCGTGTTGCACCCTCACATAGCCTTTAATAATAGCTCAATCTCTCGTGCAAGCACGGAGCCTGAACTATTATAAAGGCTGCGTTCGGTCTGCTTATGCCCGAAAAAAGAAAACCTTCATCTCTTATGCTATATAAGAGACGAAGGCTATAACTCTCCGCGGTACCACTCTTATTGCTGTAATAACAGCCACTCATACAGATCCATCAATCTGTGGGAAGGTAACGGTTCCTGCCGTCTTCACTTACTATAATAAATTATTAATACAGCCAAAAGTTTAGTAGTATTGATAAAATATCAGTTCTGCGAAGCTGCTATACGGGGATCTGCTATCACTATCAGTACCACCTTACACCGGCCGGTGGCTCTCTGTAACGTCATCATGACAACCTTTCCGTATTAATAACGCATTTCTGTTGGAGATATTATATAGGGGGATTTTAAGATTGTCAATCAAAAAATTATCACTTAACAAAATAGAAAATATGATTTATATTAATTATAAAAAACAGATGACTCATCTTATAAATTAATTTTAAAAACATGAAAGGGGAACGTTATGATTTATACAGAGCTTACTAAAAAGGCTATGAATTTGTGTTTTGATGCACATAAGGAGCAGATGGATAAGTCGGGAGTACCATATATATTTCATCCGTTTCATCTTGCAGAGCAGATGGAAGATGAGAATACTATCTGTGCCGCTTTGCTGCATGATGTGGTTGAAGATACAGAGTATACATTTGATGATATAGAAGCTTTGGGGTTCCCATCGGAGGTTATTGAGGCATTAAGGCTTCTTACACATGACGAAGAAGTTCCCTATATGGACTATGTAAGGAGTGTAAAAAGCAACTCTATTGCTAAGGCAGTTAAGCTTGCAGATTTAAATCATAACAGCGATCTAACCCGTTTTGCCGGACTGGATATTACCGAGCGTGATATGAGGCGAAGAGAAAAATATCAAGAAGCCATAAAACTATTAACAAATTAATTGAAATATAAAATTAACCGCAAAATAATTTGTTGTTAAGATGTTTGAAATGTAGATTTTAACTATTATACTTTGCAAAGTTTTGTTACTGAATTGTATAAATATATCCTAAGAAAGCGACTTCGCAGGCATTTATGCCGGAGCGGAGCTTACGGGGATATATTTATACAATTCAGTATAAAAAATGCAAAAAGAATAATTATGAAAGAGAGAAAATATGAACAAGACAAATGTTATGCGTCTTTTAGAACAGGCCGGTATACAATACAAAGCAGAAGAATACGAGTACGATGAGGATGATTTAAGTGGTGTTCATGCCGCCCAAGTCCTTGGTATTGACCCAGATATGATGTTTAAAACCCTGGTGGCCCGCGGTGATAAAAATGGTATCATGGTGTTTTGTATTCCGGTGGCTGAGGAGCTGGATTTAAAGAAGGCAGCAAAGGCCGCCAATGATAAAAAGATTGAGATGGTTCATGTGAAGGAGCTGCTTGGTCTTACCGGATATATCCGTGGAGGATGCTCGCCGATTGGTATGAAGAAAAAGTATCCTACATATATAGAAGAAACAGCATTGCTATTTGATGAGATTTCAGTAAGTGCCGGTGCAAGAGGCTGTCAGGTAATGCTTAATCCGGAAGAACTGATAGAGTATGTAGGGGCAGTTACCTGCGAAATTGTGAAGTAAGCTAGAGTGGGATGCAGTAGCATTATAGTACGGAAAAAGTTTTGACAGGTGATTTTGAGGAGCCGCATTAAGATGCTGCAACCGAGTTTCATCACTATTGGTGTCAATTAAAACGTGGAGGTTTAACATGGGGAAGTTTAAGTGGATGATTGCTTCGGATATTCACGGTTCCGAGTATTATTGTAAAAAGTTATTAGAAGCATATAAAAAAGAGCAGGCAGACAGGCTTATTTTGCTTGGGGATATTCTTTATCACGGACCACGAAATGATTTGCCAAAGGATTATAATCCAAAAGCAGTTATTTCTATGTTAAATGATATGAAGGAAGATATATTGTGTGTACGGGGAAACTGTGATACAGAGGTAGACCAGATGGTATTAGAGTTTCCGGTTATGGCAGATTATGCTGTTCTTTGTGTTGATGACAGAATGATTTTTGCAACCCACGGACATAAGTTCAACGAAAATAATTTGCCGCCACTGCATGAGGGTGATATTTTGCTTAACGGTCACACACATATCCCAAAGTGTGTTGAGCACGATACCTATGTTTATATGAACCCCGGTTCAGTATCTATTCCGAAGGATAACAGTTATCATGGCTATATGATAATAGAAGATACAGAGTTTTTGTGGAAAGACTTTGAGGATAACATTAAAAACAGATACAGAGTTTAATAATATTGTACCCGCAAATATGTACCGGCTTGTTTTTTATATCAGTTAAACGATATATTGTTTTATTTAGAGAACAAAGTTGGTGACAAATGAAATTGCTTATGTTATGATAGGCACGAAATGCATTATTTGAAGGAGTGACAGCATGGAGATTTTATATAAGAGTACCAGAAGTAACAGCGAACCTGTAACAGCTTCCCAGGCTATTCTTAAAGGCCTTGCAGATGACGGCGGTCTTTTTGTGCCTGTACAGATACCAAAGCTTGAGCTTGGTCTTGAGGAGCTTTCTAAGCTTTCCTATCAGGAGACAGCATATCATGTTATGAGCAGGTTCTTTACAGATTTTACAGAAGAAGAACTTAAGTATTGTATTGAGAATGCTTATGATTCCAAGTTTGATACCAAGGAGATTGCTCCTTTAAAATATGCAGACGGAGCACATTACCTTGAGCTTTTCCACGGAGCAACTATTGCTTTTAAGGATATGGCACTTTCAATTCTTCCATATCTTATGACTACATCAGCTAAGAAGAACAACGTGAAGAATGACATTGTTATTCTTACAGCTACATCAGGAGATACAGGTAAGGCAGCTCTTGCAGGTTTTGCTGATGTACCTGGTACAAGAATTATCGTATTCTTCCCTAAGGATGGTGTAAGTCCAATCCAGAAGAAGCAGATGGTTACCCAGCGTGGAGATAATACCTGTGTAATTGGTATTGAGGGTAATTTCGATGATGCCCAGAATGGTGTTAAGGCTATATTTAATGATAAGGAATTGGCAGCAGAGCTTGCTGAAGCCGGATATCAGTTCTCATCAGCCAACTCCATTAACATTGGTCGTCTTGTGCCGCAGGTGGTTTACTATGTATATGCTTATTCAAAGATGGTGGCTGCCGGTGAGATTAAGGCCGGAGACAAGATTAACGTAGTAGTTCCTACAGGTAACTTTGGTAACATTCTTGCAGCATACTATGCAAAGAATATGGGACTTCCGATTGACAAGTTAATCTGTGCGTCAAATGAAAACAAGGTGCTTTATGATTTCTTTAGCACAGGTACATATGACAAGAATCGTAAGTTTATCCTTACAACTTCACCTTCTATGGATATTCTTATTTCAAGTAACTTAGAGAGACTTATTTACAAGATTGCGGGAAATGATTCAGAGAAGAATGCCGAGATGATGAGCTCACTTGGCAAAGAAGGCGTATATACAATCTCTGATGATATGAAGGCAGAGCTTGCAGATTTCTACGGTAACTATGCTTCAGAGGAAGAGACTGCCCAGGTTATCGCTGATACATATAAGAGCTGCGGATATATTTTAGATACACATACAGCAGTTGCAGCAAGTGTATATAAGAAGTATAAGGAAGAGACCGGCGATAACACTAAGACTGTTATTGCTTCAACAGCTAGTCCTTACAAGTTCACAAGAAGTGTTATGACTGCTATTGATGCAAAGTATGATGCAATGGATGACTTTGCATTAGTAGACGAGTTATCAGTGCTTTCAGGAGTTAAGATTCCTCAGGCAATCGAAGATATCAGAACAGCGCCGGTACTTCATAAGAAGGAATGTGCAGCTGCAGACATGAAAAAAGTTGTTAAGGAAGAGCTTAAAGTCAACTAATTAGAAATTTTTTAGATTTTTTTGCATAAAATCAAGAGGATTTTTGTTGATTTTATTGATTTATTATGTATAATATGATATTGAAAGTTTAAAATACACTTTCTATGAAAGATACCGTAAGACCTGTTCACGCAGGCGGTTATCATATATTTCTTATCAACCATATACTATTGAAGAAAAGAGGTTAATTTAAGATGGCAAAGATTGATTTAAGTAAGTATGGTATTACTGGAACAACTGAAATCGTTTACAACCCTTCTTACGAGGTGTTATTCGAAGAAGAGACAAGAACAGATCTTGAAGGATTTGAAAAGGGACAGGAGAGCGAACTTGGTGCTGTTAACGTTATGACAGGTATCTACACAGGTCGTTCACCTAAAGATAAGTTCATCGTTATGGATGAAAACTCAAAGGACACTGTATGGTGGACATCAGATGAGTATAAGAATGACAATCACCCAGCTACACAGGAAGCTTGGGATGCAGTTAAGGAAATCGCTATTAACGAGCTTTCAAACAAGAGACTTTTCGTAGTAGATGCATTCTGTGGTGCGAACAAGGATACACGTATGGCTATCCGTTTCATCATGGAAGTAGCTTGGCAGGCACATTTCGTTAAGAACATGTTCATCCAGCCAACAGCTGACGAGCTTGAGAACTTCGAGCCTGATTTCGTTGTTTACAACGCATCAAAGGCTAAGGTTGAGAACTACAAGGAGTTAGGTCTTAACTCAGAGACAGCAGTAGTATTCAACATCACAAGCCGCGAGCAGGTTATCGTTAATACATGGTATGGCGGTGAGATGAAGAAGGGTATGTTCTCTATGATGAACTACTACCTTCCACTTAAGGGTATTGCTTCTATGCACTGTTCAGCTAACACAGATATGAACGGCGAGAACACAGCAATCTTCTTCGGTCTTTCAGGAACAGGTAAGACAACACTTTCAACAGATCCTAAGAGACTTCTTATCGGTGATGACGAGCACGGTTGGGATGACAACGGCGTATTCAACTTCGAAGGTGGATGCTACGCTAAGGTTATCAACCTTGACAAGGATTCAGAGCCAGACATTTACAACGCTATCAAGAGAAATGCTCTTCTTGAGAACGTAACATTAGATGCAGAAGGTAAGATTGATTTCAACGATAAGAGCGTAACAGAGAATACTCGTGTATCTTATCCAATCGACCACATTGAGAACATTGTACGTCCGGTTTCAGCAGCACCAGCAGCTAAGAACGTAATCTTCTTATCAGCAGATGCTTTCGGCGTACTTCCTCCAGTATCAATCCTTACACCAGAGCAGACACAGTACTACTTCCTCTCAGGTTTCACAGCTAAGCTTGCTGGTACAGAGCGTGGTATTACAGAGCCTACACCTACATTCTCAGCTTGCTTCGGTCAGGCATTCCTTGAGCTTCACCCAACAAAGTATGCTGAGGAGCTTGTTAAGAAGATGGAGCAGAGTGGTGCTAAGGCATACTTAGTAAACACAGGATGGAACGGAACAGGTAAGCGTATCTCTATCAAGGATACACGTGGTATCATCGATGCTATCCTTAACGGAGACATCAACAACGCAGAGACAAAGAAGATTCCATATTTCAACTTCGAGGTTCCAACAGAGCTTCCGGGTGTTGATACAAACATCCTTGATCCTCGTAATACTTATGCAGATGCTTCAGAGTGGGAAGTTAAGGCTAAGGATTTAGCTTCAAGATTCAACAAGAACTTCGCTAAGTATGAGGGTAACGAGGCTGGTAAGGCATTAGTTTCAGCTGGTCCTCAGTTATAATTAGTATATAATTCTAAAACTTTATAGTTATTAGGCTTTTATCGGGTGTGATTTATTCACACCCGATTTTGTAATACATAATGTATTATATTTTGGTAATATATTGTGTAAATAATTTTGCTTAAGAGTACTATAATAATATAAAATGTATTCGGAGGCAGAATGTATGAGTAAATGTGATAATATGAAAAAGAGTATCTGCAGTGCAAAGAAAGGTACTATGAAGTTTTTAAAGTCTGAATGGGATGTTAAGGATAAATCCATGATAATGGCAGTTTCTGTTATGGCAGGAATAATGATTGGATTTATGTTATCTCCAATTAAGGGAGGATTGTTCAGCAACAATAAAATTATTTGTGATAATACGACTAATTATATAGAAGATGAAGAAATAGATGAGATATAATTATAGAGACGAAAGATAATAATAATAACGGAGGATAAAAGATGCTTACAATAGGATGCCATTTGTCGTCTTCAAAAGGATTTGTAAACATGGAGCGTACTGCTTTATCAATCGGAGCAAACACATTTCAGTTTTTTACAAGAAATCCAAGAGGAAGTAAGGCGAAGGATATAGATGAAGAAGATATTAGAAAATATCTTGAGTGTGCAAGGAAAGACGGTATCGGTGTAATACTTGCCCATGCACCATACACACTGAATCCTTGTTCAGCAGACGAAAGAACCAGAGAATTTGCCAGAATTACTATGGAAGATGATTTGAAGAGGATGGAGTATATACCGGGAAATATGTATAATTTTCATCCGGGAAGTCATGTAGGACAGGGCAGTGACAAAGGCATTAATATGATTGCCAAGCTTCTCAATGAGCTTATTAAGCCGGAGCAGACCACAACCGTGCTGCTTGAGACAATGGCAGGCAAGGGTACGGAGATTGGCAGAAGCTTTGAAGAGCTGGCAGCAATAATTGATAAAGTGGAGCTTAAGGATAAGATAGGCGTGTGCCTTGATACCTGTCATGTATATGATGCAGGCTATGATATTGTGAACGATTTGGATGGCGTGCTTCAGAAATTTGATGAGGTAATCGGTCTTGGCAGGTTAAAAGCGATACATTTAAATGACAGCAAAAATCCTTTTGAAAGCCACAAAGACCGACACGAAAAAATAGGTGAAGGCAGCATAGGCCTTGAAGCTTTTGAAAGAATTATAAATCATCCGGTGTTAAAAGAACTTCCGTTTTTCTTAGAGACTCCTAATGAGCTGGTGGGGTATGCCAAGGAGATAGAGGTGCTTAAAAAACTGTATATAGATTAGTTTATTGTTATATATTTATATTATTAAAGCCAGATAGTCATATAGTTATGATTGTCTGGCTTTTAAAATTGCTATCAATTCTATTATTATTTCCTGATGCTCAGTAGTAAGAGTATTCCATTCCTTAATAAGTTTTTGTTGGGGTTCTGATATTGAAAGTAATTTATCGTTATCTTCTTGAAAGAATTGTGACATTGTAATTCCTAGACCATTACATATCTTTAT
>JAZULV010000110.1:0-3449 GCA_045603305.1 Lachnospiraceae bacterium
CATATAGCTGCTGATAACAAACATCTTAATTAGCATTCGACATCGAGATTCTTTTGATTAACTACTTATAGATGTTAACAGTAAACATATTTAATACTTTTTATCAGATAGATTTTTATTATCCAATACTTATAGATGATAATATCATTTTTTCTTGCTTCATTTCTTCAGATAGATTTTGGTTATTGAATTTTCATAGATGCCACCATCATTAATCATGCTATTTTAGAGAAAATGTGGCAAATAGATTCTAATTCAGGAATGTTTATAGACACCAATACGGGGATAAACTCCCCGTATTGATATAGAAATATAATTTATTATTCAAACTCAATTGTTGCAGGTGGCTTTGGACTCATATCGTAACATACTCTGTTTACGTTATCAACCTCAGCAAGAATTCTGTTTGTGATTACTTCTAATACATCCCAGTCAACCTTCTCAATTGACGCGGTCATGGCATCGATTGTGTTGATTGCTCTGATGATTACCATATATTCGAAGCATCTTTCATGGTTCTTCATACCTACTGACTTGAAATCAGGTACTACTGTGAAGTACTGCCATACCTTCTTGTTAAGACCTGCCTTAGCAAACTCTTCACGAAGGATTGCATCAGACTCTCTTACAGCCTCTAAACGGTCACGGGTAATTGCACCAAGGCAACGTACGCCAAGACCCGGACCTGGGAATGGCTGACGATATACCATGTCTGCCGGTAAACCAAGCTCGATACCACAGGCACGAACCTCGTCCTTGAATAACTGCTTCAATGGCTCAACAAGCTCAAACTGTAAATCTTCAGGAAGACCACCAACATTGTGATGTGACTTAACCATCTTCGCAGTCTTTGTACCACTCTCGATGATATCAGGATAAATAGTTCCCTGTCCAAGGAAATCAATTCCCTCAAGCTTTCTAGCTTCTTCTTCGAATACGCGGATAAATTCGCCACCGATAATCTTTCTCTTCTCTTCAGGGTCAGCAACACCTTCAAGCTTTCCTAAGAAACGCTCTGTAGCATCAACGTAGATAAGGTTAGCATCAAGCTGATTTCTAAATACTTCAACTACGCCCTCTGACTCATTCTTTCTCATAAGACCGTGATTAACATGCACACATACCAGCTGCTTACCGATAGCCTTAATTAATAATGCTGCAACTACTGATGAATCAACGCCACCTGAAAGCGCAAGCAATACCTTCTTATCTCCAACCTGACGACGAACAAGTTCAACCTGGTCCTCGATAAAATTCTTCATATTCCAGTTAGCCTCAGCCTTACATTCATCAAAAATAAATGCCTTCATTGCCGCTTCGTCAGGCAATTCACTGAACTGCTTCTCACACTTTGCAGTTGGATGGTCAATTGACATTACCGGGTAACCACAATCATAAATCGCTGGATCAACCTCTACAGGAGTTCCATCTACAACTCTGTTCTCACCACCATTTAAAATGATACCCTTAACGTTATTAAGTGCCTTTAACTCCTCCGGAGTGATATCATGTGGATGAATCTCACTATAAACACCTAAATCACGAATCTGTCTGGCAACTACAGTATTCTCGGTACTTCCCATATCCAGAATTACAATCATATCCTGTTTCATCGTTTTGCTCCTTTAATATTAATTTTGAAAAAAACCATTCCTATTATAGTACAAAATTTTTTATACGCAAATAGAATTTATAAAAAATTTTAATTTACTATACCAGAGTAATTTTTTTATTTTATCAATATAACTCCGGTGTGATACTTTCGTCAACTACCGGAGTTAATTATTTTAAAATTTTTATTTTTTCCCAAGGCTCTTACCGTTAGTATAAACCGGCTCGCTTGTCAAATCCACACCAAGCTTCTTAAAAGTCTTAATATCCACATCTGATAACATGTCTGATGTATGCACCTGACAACCTGATAACTTAGGAAGCTGCTCCATGGCAATCTTCGCATTCTCATCATCAAGAGCTGATAAAGCAAGAGCAATAAGCACTTCATCAGAATGGAGGCGTGGATTTTTTGAACCTAAATAGCTTGTCTTTAAATTCTGAATTGGCTCAAAGGCTTTTGGTGCAATCAAATGAGCTTCATCATCAATACCGCCTAAATACTTCAAAGCATTTAAAATAAGTGCAGCTGAAGCTCCTAAAAGCTCGCTGGTCTTTGAAGTAATAATAGTTCCATCCTCAAGCTCAATAGCGGCAGCCGGACCGCCAGTCTCCGCAGCTCTGTTCTTTGCCGCAACAGTAACCTTACGATTGTCAGTGGTAATCTTCGCCTGCTTAAGCAAAAGCTCAATCTTATAGATTTCGTTCTCAACACTCTCGCCCTCAGCCATAAGCTTAAGTGCCTTGTAATATCTGCGGATAATCTCCATTCTTGAAGCTTCTGAAACTGCCTCATCATCAAAAATACAGTTGCCTACCATATTTACACCCATGTCTGTAGGAGACTTGTAAGGGTTTTCACCATAAATCTCTTCAAATACCGCATTTAACACAGGGAAAATCTCGATATCACGATTATAATTAACAGTAGTTTCACCATATGCCTCTAAGTGAAATGGGTCAATCATATTCACATCATTCAAATCCGCAGTAGCAGCCTCATAAGCAAGATTCACCGGATGCTTCAACGGAATGTTCCAAATAGGAAAGGTCTCGAACTTAGCGTATCCCGCCTTAACGCCACGCTTGTTCTCATGGTATAATTGTGAAAGGCAGGTTGCCATCTTTCCACTTCCCGGACCCGGAGCAGTCACCACAACTAAAGGACGCTCTGTCTCAATATAATCATTCTTACCAAAACCTTCATCACTTACGATATGGGACACATTCGTCGGATAACCTTCGATTTCATAATGTCGGTAAACCTTGATGCCCTTCTTCTCAAGCTTGTCCTTAAATGCAGTCACTGACGGCTGGGATGAATACATAGTAACAACCACGCTGCCCACATACAAACCACAGCTTCTGTACTCTTCGATCAGTCTCAAAACATCCTTATCATAAGTAATTCCTAAATCTTCACGCTTCTTATTTAGTTCAATTGCGTCTGCATTAATTACGATAATAACCTCTGCATGGTCCGCCAGCTGCAATAACATCTTAAGCTTGCTGTCCGGTGCAAAT
Source organism: Lachnospiraceae bacterium (assembly GCA_045603305.1). Taxonomy (GTDB): domain Bacteria; phylum Bacillota; class Clostridia; order Lachnospirales; family Lachnospiraceae; genus JAFRXK01. Next base: position 3,136 of record JAZULV010000110.1, read on the forward strand.
CCCGGTAAAACACGGGAGGCATGCAAATCATCAAATAACTTTCCACCAAACTCCAAATACAGCTTATCTCCAAACTTATCAATTCTCTTCATGATATGCTCAGACTGTATTCTCAAATATTTATCATTATCAAATCCTATCTTCATAACCGCAATTGCTCCTTTTCTCTTCTTCGCTACTGTTATGAGTATTTGCTTTATACAAAAAACAAATATAGTTTAGCACAAATAAAATATAATCTCAATGAACAAATTGAGAATATTTTGGTATTTTTATGTGGTTTTCTTAGTTGTTAATACTATACTATAGCAACT
>JAZULV010000111.1:0-10829 GCA_045603305.1 Lachnospiraceae bacterium
TGCATACAATGCCCTTATTATTTCTATCGACTCTCTGTATGCGAGCGCTGCCTCTTCTATCCTACCTATTGCTTTTAGTAAATTAGCATGGTTATTGAGGCTCGTTGCCATAGAGTTTCCATACTCAGACGGATTCTTTGCATACAATGGCCTTATTATTTTTATAGATTCTCTGTATTCTGCCTCTGCCTCTTCTATCCTGCCTATGGCTCTTAATAAATTTGCATGATTGTTTAGGCTTGTTGCCAAAGAGTTTCCATACTCTGATGAATTTCTGGCATACAAGTCTCTGCATATATCACAAGAAGTTTTATACAAAGCAATTGCATTTATATAACTTTTATTATCATCAAGCATATTTGCATAAGCAAAAACAATAGTATTTGATATATTCAATTTTTCTTCACTATCAATGTTATCTGTATCAAGCAGTGATACCTTCTCTGCTATATATTCTAAGTATGACTGTCTTTCATATTTTTTCTCTATACTTAAATCATTATACTCATTTATAAAACCAAGAAGCAAATCTTCACATTTAATAAAGTTTGGCTTAGCAGTTTCAAATACTACATCGGATATTACCGGTATAAGATATATATGACCATCAGCAGTCTTTTCTATCCAGTGCATTTTTATAAGCTCGTTAAGTGCACGCTTTTCCTGTGAACCTTCTGATATGCCACACCATTCAGTAAACTTTCTCTGTTCTATTCCCTCTGTAGGAATAAATGAAAGATTTGAAAGTATATCTATCTTTGTGCGATCAAGAGCAGCTATATCAAATACCGCCTTTAGACATTCAAAGGATGTTTTATCGTCACTATAGTTTCCGTCTTTTATAAATTCCACATTATCAAGTCCGGTATTTTTTAATCCTGTATTTATTCGTTCATACATTTCTTTAGCAGATATATCGCCGATTTCTTTCTGAGCAGCAATCAGAATTATCGCAGTAGTATGCCTGCCAAGCTTCTCAATAATTTTCTTTATAGTATTATCGTCATCATTACTTCTCTTAGGGCAGTGCAAATAGAACAAATCAAGTACAGCCGCATCATCCAGAAGCGGTAAATCAATTTGCTCATATCTATTGCTATAATCACACTTTGTAGTAAATATAATCTTACAGTTTAATCTGCCTGTAATTTCACTAAGAGCCTCATCATTGGTGACATTAAAGTTATCAATGATAAGAAGCATATCTTCATTTAATAATCCTGCTAAGCAGTCTAGCTTGCTTTTATAATATGCCTTCTTCTCATCAGCTAAGCTTATCTTTGATGTTTCGCCACTGATTAATTCGTCACTTTTTCCTACTGCGGAAACCTCGGCATAACGTTCGTAACCCATTATAGGAAAGTCCATAATAAGCTTGCGGAGTCCCGAACTATCTACATAGTCGCTATCTTTATTTCCTTCCATATAGTTCATATGTATTACATTACTATATGTTCCATCATCTTTATGCTTCGTGGCGTACTGGGCAGCCAGCTCGCTTTTTCCAATACCACCAACACCACTTATAAATACCATATGAGCTTCGGCAAGTTTTTCTGTGAGTTCTTTAAGTTCATTGCTACGACCTAAAAATCTGTCAGCAGGAACAGTAGGAGGAAGCACACTATTAATGGTATACTGAGGTATTGATGTGGCTGCTAATTCTTTAATATCATCTTTAGTAGCAACATTTTCTGTCATGTAATCATATGTTTTTTTACTAACTTCAAGATTCTCGCTGACATCCTTACCTATCTTATCCAGCTTCTTATATCCATAGTAACCTAAGATATTAATATCGCTGAATAATACCTCTTCAAATCCTTTTATAACTGATTGTGTAAAAGCATCTATATCTTCATCACTTATATTATCCATAAAGACATGGTTATCCTTTAAAGTTTTAGATATTTCAGACCTTAACCTTTTAACATCACCTTTTGATACAATACTATTATCAAGTTCTATCTTTGAGATATATTCAATAACCTTATCTTCAGTGATTCCATCTTTTATTACAAAGCCGGTATTTTTATTTATTATATCATGCAGTTTTTCCTCAAAAACTGACTTAAAGTTATCCGGCAGGGATTTTTCTTTTTTATTAATACCGATAAAGCTTAATAATTTTTCTGTAACAGAACCGGCTGTTTTTGCAGCAAGGGGATTCTCTGTAAAGGTTAATGTGCCAGCCTCTACACCACTAACCATTATTGCTTTAATAATCTCATCATAATTTAACATTGGTTTATAAGATTTTAAACACATACTATCTTCCTCCTTTGCCTAGAATACCGTCACTTATATTTTACCATACATATTCATTTTTACATACTAAATTATGACAAAATTCTTACTTTCTAATATTATTTTTACTCGTTTTTTGTCCTCACTTACATCCGTAAAACAACCCTATTAACTCTGGTTAAGTTAGTTATCTTAAACGCAGTAAAGAGCCTCCTTACGGAAGCTCTCTGCCTTATATATTATATAAAATTGTTATGATTAAATTACATCATACCCATTCCGCCACCTGCTGGCATTGGTGGTTCAGGCTCTTTGATGTCAGCAACTACTGACTCTGTTGTAAGGAGTGTAGATGCAACGCTTGTAGCGTTTTGAAGAGCACATCTTGTAACCTTTGCAGGATCTAATATACCTGCTGAAACCATGTTTACATATTCTTCGTTGTAAGCGTCAAAGCCTACGCCTACCTCTGACTCGCGAACCTTGTTGATGATTACTGAGCCTTCAAGTCCTGCATTTGCTGCGATGTGGAATAAAGGAGCCTCAAGAGCCTTGAGTACAATCTGTGCTCCGGTCTTCTCGTCGCCTGTAAGTCCTTCAACAGCCTCTGCAACCTTCTTTGAAGCGTGGATGTATGCAGAACCACCGCCTGATACGATACCTTCTTCTACTGCTGCTCTTGTAGCTGCAAGAGCATCTTCCATACGAAGCTTAGCTTCCTTCATCTCTGTCTCTGTAGCAGCACCTACGCGGATAACAGCAACACCGCCTGAAAGCTTAGCAAGTCTCTCCTGAAGCTTCTCTCTGTCAAACTCTGATGTAGTCTCTTCAATCTGAGTCTTAATCTGTGCTATTCTTGCTGCTATATCATTTGAATCACCTTCACCGTCAACGATGATTGTGTTCTCCTTCTGAACCTTAACTGACTTAGCACGTCCGAGCATAGACATATCAGCGTCCTTAAGCTCGATACCGATCTCTGAAGAAATAACTGTACCGCCTGTAAGAATAGCGATATCCTTTAACATTTCCTTTCTTCTGTCGCCGTAGCCAGGAGCCTTAACACCTACTACATTGAATGTTCCTCTAAGTTTGTTGAGGATAAGTGTTGTAAGAGCCTCACCCTCGATATCCTCAGCGATGATAAGAAGTCTTGCACCACTCTGTACAATCTGTTCTAATACAGGAAGAAGCTCCTGAATGTTGCTGATCTTCTTGTCTGTGATAAGGATGTATGGGCTGTCAAGCTCTGCAACCATCTTCTCCATATCTGTGCACATATATGCTGAAATGTATCCTCTGTCGAACTGCATACCTTCTACAAGGTCAAGCTCTGTCTTCATAGTCTTAGACTCTTCGATAGTGATAACGCCATCCTTAGATACCTTATCCATAGCATCTGCTACAAGAGCACCAACCTCTTCGTCACCGGCTGAAATAGCTGCAACCTTAGAAATCTGCTCCTTACCTGTGATAGGGCTGCTCATCTCCTTGATAGCCTCTACAGCAGCGTCTGTAGCCTTCTTCATACCCTTTCTAAGAACGATAGGGTTAGCTCCTGCTGCAAGGTTTCTCATACCGGCATTAACCATAGCCTGTGCAAGAACTGTAGCTGTAGTTGTACCGTCACCGGCAACATCATTTGTCTTGCTTGCTACTTCCTTAATAAGCTGGGCACCCATGTTCTCAAATGAATCCTCAAGCTCGATCTCCTTAGCAATAGTAACACCGTCGTTTGTAATAAGTGGTGTACCGAACTTCTTGTCAAGAACTACATTTCTTCCCTTAGGTCCTAATGTAACTCTTACAGTATCAGCAAGCTTATTAACGCCAGCTTCAAGGGCTGTTCTGGCGTCAGCTCCGAATTTGATTTCCTTAGCCATTATAAATTCCTCCTAAAAACTATTCTACAATTGCAAGTATATCATTCTGCTTAACAACGATATATTCTTCATTATCAAGCTTAACCTCTGTTCCGGCATACTTTGAATAAATAACCTTATCGCCAACCTTAACCTGCATAGTGATCTCCTTACCGTCAACCATTCCGCCCGGTCCTACAGCGATAACTTCTGCCTGCTGTGGCTTCTCCTGTGCTGTACCAGGTAATACGATACCTGACTTTGTAGTTTCTTCTGCTACAAGCTGCTTTAACACAACTCTGTCTCCTAATGGTACTAACTTCATATCGTTACCTCCTGTGATTGTTGTTAGCACTCTTGATAACCGAGTGCTAAATACTAGATAATATTGTAGCAAATAATATATAAATTGCAACAACTATTTTATTAAAAGTATTAAAAAAATATAATCATATAATTATATGTATCTAATCAATCAGTTTAAAATGCTTTAACGCATTGTATATACCGTCATCCTTAATGTCTGTAGTTACATAATCAGCATACTCTTTAACACCTTCAAAAGCACCGCCCATAACAATTCCTGTGCCGGCAAAGATGAGCATCTGTGCATCATTGAAACTGTCGCCTATGGCATATGTATCCTCTCTGTCTACACCGGCAGCCTTTATAAAATACTCCATACCTGTCGCCTTATTATAAAACTTAGGTACAAATTCTGCCCCTTCATTACCATGTACATGTATGTCAAAATAATCTTTAAAATCACTATAATTCTCTAAATTAAAACTGCTACCGTATAGCGGTACATACATCTTGCTGACTCTCATGCCGTCACATACCGGCATATACTTTCCGCTTAAATGCTTGCTATAGTATTCTGCGGCTCCTTTTTCTCTCTCACCTACCAGCTCCGGAAAATAATACAAACCGTCCGGTGATTCTAAAAACGGAACTATACCATCCTCAGAAAGCCTCTTAGAAACAGACATTATCATGTCTATGTCAGCAATCTCTGAATACACCTCATCTCCATCGAACTCGACATATGAACCACATCCGGCAACGATTCCATCAAACCCTAGTTCTAATAATTCAGACATTATTAACGGTTTGGTTCTTCCGGTGGAAATCACCGCCAGATGTCCATTCTCTCTTAATTTCTTTAAAGCTAAAACTGTAGATTCAGGTATGGTACCGTCATAAGCTACTAAAGTGCCGTCAATATCAAAAAATACTGCCTTTTTCTTCATTGTATATCACCCTTGTTAATTTAGTTATTATATACCAAATAAAGACAGACCCATCCGGCCCGTCTTTATCTAAAATCCCAAAATGCCGTTTCCTATAAATTTGACGCCTAGCAATGCTAGGTGGGCAACCGCACACAGACTTTTGCCGTCCTCTCTATGGAGGCTTGACAGCCATCTGTAGATATAGGAATCCCGTGGGTCAATCTGTAGGTTCAAAAATATAGGATTCTCGAACATCCCAGGATATAAATTATATTATCTCTACGCTTATAGTATACTATAGGATAACACCAAATACAACTCTTTATGCGAGCCAAAATAAACCACCGGTTACTACGCTAATATATCTGATAAGAAACTATTGCCAGTCAGAGTGTTCTCGATTCCCAGATAATCAAGCACTGTGGCACCTATATCAGCAAAAGTTCTTCTTGTTCCTAAATTAACACCTGCTTTAATACCTTGACCATATATAAGTAACGGAACATATTCTCTTGAATGATCTGTTGATTCAGTCCCCGGGTCGCAGCCGTGATCAGCCGTAATTAACAATATGTCATCCGGCTTCATATTATTCATAATCTCAGCAAGTCTTTCATCAAATTCTGCCAGTGCCTTGGCATATCCGTCAATATCATTTCTATGACCATAAAGCATATCAAAGTCTACTAAATTCACAAAACATAAGCCTTCAAAGTCTTTCTGCAAAAACTCTAAGGTTCTGTCAATTCCGTCAGAATTATTCTCTGTCTTCACATACTCTGTAATGCCCTCTCCTAAGAATATATCAACTATCTTACCTACAGACATTACCGACTTACCGGACTCTTCGATATAATTAAGCATAGTCTTGCCTACAGGCTTTAGTGAATAATCATGTCTGCCGGAAGTTCTTGTATACTCCGGATAAGTACCTATAAAAGGTCTGGCAATTACTCTTCCTACTGCGTAATCACCGGTGCATAATTCACGGATACGTTCACAATAATCGTATAATTCCTCTAATGGAACAACCTCTTCGTGAGCAGCAACCTGAAGCACACTGTCAGCAGAAGTGTACACAATCAAAGCTCCTGTATTAATATGCTCAATACCATAATCCTTTATAACCTCTGTTCCGGAATAAGGCTTGTTACATATTACCTTTCTGCCGGTAACACGCTCAACATCTTCTATAAGGTCCTGTGGAAATCCTTCCGGGAAAACCGGAAAAGGATTATCTAAAATAAGACCGGACATCTCCCAGTGGCCTGTAGTAGTATCTTTACCTTTAGAAGCTTCTGAAAGCCTCGCATAGGAAGCCAAAGGATTATTAACACCCTCTAAATAATCTACACCATCAATATTAAACAGACCCAATTTTCTCATGTTATCAAGTCTAAAATGGCTGCTCATAGAACAGGATTTCAATGTGTTACTTCCCGCATCGCCATAATCAGCTGCATCCGGAAGTTCTCCAACTCCAAAACTGTCAAGCACAATCAGAAAAACTCTCTTCTCTATCATACTGCCTCCAAATCTATACATGTTACATGGTAAATATATCACTAATATTATTATACATGTGTAAACCGGAACAGGCAAGAATACTATGAATTATTTACAACCTTCTCTTTGTTAAACTCCGTCATACAGTCTCTGTACCATAGAGGCAGCATGTTCTGCTGACACCGAGGATTCTTACGTTCTTCAATGCCAATACTATTAAAAAAAGTTCTCCATAATGAATCGTAATTTTCATTATCATATAAATCTTTTATCTTATCTGCATCCTCAGCATCTAAAGACCTGATATAATACTTCTGCCTCGCCGGATGCACTGCTGCAAGTTTTCTCTTTTTGTCATATATTATCCAGTTCTCATCAGGCAGTCTGTCCTCGAAATGCGGTGCTACCATAGTAATCACATTGCACTTTGGTTCAATCTCAGCATACAAGACTCTGTTCTGCATCTGTTCAAATCTGATGAATCCTAAAAAAAGATGTGATTCGTTACCGGCTTTCTTTGCCATGCGATTAATCTGTCTTACTGACTCAAATCTGTAATCATTCACAATGTTTCTCCCCTGGGCAAATCCATCAACAAGAAATCTGTAAATCCAGTCAAGTCGCTCTCTCTCAAAAGACATTGCACTTCTATATACGAGCATATATGCATCCATAGATATCTTGCTCTGTATGGACCTGATTACTTTATAAAACTTATCATGGTCGCATTCCACCAAAATATACTCTTTAAATAATTCATATTCAAACTCGCCCTCAATCTTCAGCTCTACATTGTCATGGCCTGCTCTTGACGCCCAGGCATCGTATACACAGCACATCATGTCTTCAAAATTATCCTTACAATAATATACCTTCAAAATATCCCCCTAATTCATCACTATCAGTTTATAACTGTCCCGTAATAACTTTAACACCATCCTCAACGGCAGGTGCTATGTCCAGCTTCATATCATCAAATAAACTTAACTGCCTGTATGTAGTCTCATTCTCAATCTGGCTTATCGTTCTTCTGTCCGAACTTATCAGCTGTCTGGTAATATAGTCCTCGTTAATACGAAGCGGAAATAAAGTCCTACCTAAACATGTTATGAAATATGCCGCTCTTTTTAGAACAACACCCATATGCTTTATATCGTCAAATTCCAACATGCCGCTCCGACGTGCCATAATAATACGGCGTGCAGACTTAACACCTATACCGGGCACCTTAAGAAGTGTCTCATAATCCGCCTTATTGATCTCTACAGGAAAATACTCCAGATGCCTTAATGCCCAGTCACACTTAGGATCAAGCATTACATTGAAATTCGGTCTGTCTTCACTTAAGAGTTCATCGGTAGTAAATCCATAGAATCTTAACAGCCAGTCAGCCTGATAAAGCCTGTGTTCTCTTAACAATGGCGGTGGCGTGCCTATAACCGGCAAAGCCGAATCATCATTTATCGGTACATATGCAGAGTAAAACACTCGCTTCAAATCATACCCGGTATAAAGCGCCTGTGATACCTTCATAATCTGATAATCACTCTCTCCGGTAGCTCCGATAATCATCTGAGTACTCTGGCCTGCCGGCACAAAATTCTCGCGTTCGTATCTAACAGACGGCAGTACCTTAGTGCTGCCAATATATCTCTCATTGCTACTCTTAAAAATACCGTTGGTAAACTTATCATTGCCATAGGCTCTGTCCATCGCCGGATTCTTATTGAGTGCCAGTCGGTTCATGGAAATCCCTGACTGAATGAGTCTCATAGGCCCTGTAATAGTCCTTCTGTTCTTATGAGGTGCAAGTGCCTTAAGACCATCAGCAGTGGGCAGCTCCAGATTAACACTCATACGGTCGGCTAAAAAACCCATCCTTTCAACTAGTTCTTCAGATGCTCCCGGAATCGCCTTCACATGAATATAACCTCTGAAATTATGAACACACCTTAACTTATATATCGCTTCATACATAAGTTCCATAGTCCTGTCCGGAGATACCTTAACTCCTGAGCTTAAAAAAAGTCCCTCGATATAATTCCTCCTGTAAAACTCCATGGTCAGTGTACACACTTCGTCAGGAGTAAATGAAGTTCTCTCCACATCATTGGAGCGGCGATTAATACAATACTTACAGTCAAATACACATTCATTCGAAAATAATATCTTCAATAAAGAAATACATCTTCCGTCGGAAGCAAAGGTATGGCAAATTCCCGCTGCACTGCAATTACCCATGCTGCCGGCAACACCTTTCCGGTCCACACCGCTGGAAGTACAGGCAACATCATACTTCGCCGCATCTGACAATATCCTTAATTTATCCTCTAATGAATAATCACTCATAACAGCCTCCAAGAACGTTTGTTCGTATTTATAATATCACAAACTTTATATGTTTGCAAGTTATTTCGAACATATATACGTATAAATATAAGCGTATACTCATTTAATATGTAAATATATCAATCGTACTTCCCGGTACCGGCACACTAAAATTAATAATTATATGGTATAAAGTAAAACACCCGGTTATTCAACGTCTCTCATAAACTTAACTTTCATAGGCCGTCTTTCACCGGGTGTATTTATTAATTTATATCTCTAATAAGATTACATATCTTCAAACAAAGCTTCCCCTGAACTATTCTCAAAAATATCATCATAATCCTTATTTGCAAATGGCGCTTCCTTATCACTAAGCTTATGATATAACGCTGCATATGTATAACACTGATATGGTCCTACAAAGAAAACTGACAGTAAACCAAAGGTTAATGATGAAAGCAGATTCCATCCAATAAATGAGAGATCTAGCACAAAAACATTCCACTTCTCACCTTCTATCAATCTCTTACTTTCTGCAAACACCGCATCTGTACTAATATCCGGATTGTCATTAAGAATATATGGAACCATCATATAGTCATACATCTTAACTACAAGCAGAACACCCATAGCAATTACTCCAAATATCATTATGAGCTGACCAATACCAGGAATGAAAGCACCTATAACAGCAGGAATGCAAAACAGTAAGCTCCAAAATATAATCTTTATATTCACGATAAGCATAATCTTAACATTATTCCAATAATTATTCTTAAATACTGATACCACATCCTTAAGAGAAGCTTTTGACTCAAGAGAATTACTAAAGAATTTACGTGTTCCTACTGCCAGAGGGTTAACCAATAATATATTATATAATAAAGTAAAAACACTGCCTATTAAGACTGCCAGACCTGCTCCAACACCTATTCTAAGTAGTACTAACACAATTACACGGGCAAATCCATCACCAATATTTAATTCAGAACTCTCATATTCATCAGTAAATGTCTCTATCTTATCCATAATAGTCTGATCGCCGTTTATACTTTGAATACTATTATCTGTACCAAAATTCAAACTACCTGACATTCCTCCGGCAACCATGGCATCCCCGATAAGCATGATAATAACTGCAATCAGCACTGCCTTCCAATAATTTCTCTTTAAGGCAGCCTTCGCTTTATCTTTTAACTCTGCTCTTGTCCACATCTTTCTCTTATCCTCCTGATTATTAATAACAACGTCTTATCGCCAAGACAATATGTAAATATCATTTACTCCATTATATCATTGTAGTAATGTACGTCAACACCTACTTACCCCTTTTCAAAACATCATATATTACGGTCTTTAATATATCTTTAAGCGCATATTACAATCTATTAATATGCTCTGTCACACATTCAAGTAAATTTACATTACTTTTTTTACACAAAACCGTGTATAATCACAATAACTTTTCCAATTTATCATTTGTCTGTGGTTAATAATCGAGTAGGAGAAAATTCCTCATCGTGAGGAATTTACGACCTCTCACACCACCGCTCATGCGGTTCCGCAAGCGGCGGTTCAATCAACTTAACAAGTAACACACCTCTCGGTGTAGTAGTCTAACATAGAGATTAGTCCAAATGAGGCTAGT
>JAZULV010000112.1:0-1778 GCA_045603305.1 Lachnospiraceae bacterium
GACCTTGTCGGCGATTGTTCCCGCAATCGGGCCGAAAAGAATGCGCGGCAAGGAAGCACAAACAAGCGCTAAGGCGAAGCTTGTACCGAGACCAGTTACCTCCAGGATATAAAGTCCAATGACAAATGAATAAATGCTTGCGCCAGAAAGCGAAATGAACTTCCCAGTGACAAATAACAGGATATTTATTTGGGCTAATCGTTCCTTTTTCTCGGCAGAGAGGGTAAGATTCACTTGGGTTCCTCCTTTAATCAGATGGATAGTTTAATATGATTAAACTAATTATAAGTATGTTAAATTCAGGAAGTCAACCGAAAGTTTAAAATTATTAAACTTTTCTTGTTTGTGAAACTCTTATTTTATATAATCTTCCATATAGGAGGTGGCAGAATGCTTGGTGAGAAAATCCTGCAATTGAGAAAGGCACGCGGAATGACCCAATCTGAGCTGGCTGGCGGCAGGCTGACGAAAGGCATGTTAAGCCAGATTGAAAATGGAAAAGCCGCGCCTTCCATGGCAACACTGGAATATTTGGCGGGAAGACTTGGCTGCGAGGTTGCAGATTTAGTTGATAAAAAGAAAGATTACACAGGTTTGCTGTCTGAAATAGAGGTATTAAAAACGGAAGGCAATTACGAATCCGTTGATCAAACTCTTAAGGACATACTCCCGGAGCAAATGGAAGATGACATTGCGCTGGCAAAGCTGTATACATTATATGCAGAAGCAGGCTACAAATTAAAAAGGAAAGACCGCAAAAAATATGTTGATATGGCCGCATCATTCTATCAAGCTAACGCACTCTACGTAAATAGTGCGGAAACACTTTGGGCCTACCACCAATACTGCCGTGATGAATGGCTTGATTGGGAAGAGTCCTATCAGATATTAACACGGATTCGTAAGGAATATACGGGCAACGGACTTGAGGATAATATTGTTTTTCAGCTGAAGCTCTTGTTAGATGAAGCCATTGATCTGTTGGCTCTTGAAGAATATAGCATTGCACACAAAAAACTAATGGATGCCATTGAACTGGCTAATAAGACAAATGTCTATTATGAAATGGATAGCATCTACCGAATTGCCGCGAATGAGGCATTGCGAAACAATGATGGGGAGGAATATTTGCGGCTGATCAACAAATCAGAGCAGTATGCCGTTTTTGCAGAGAATGAAGCATCTATCAAAGTAATGCCGCTGCTGAGAGCAATGCACCATAATATGATTGAGCATGACCATGCTAAAGCATTAGTTGAGTTAGAACAATATAGTGACGAAGAAGTATTTCTTGAGCCGCTTTTCCAGTTGGAAATGGGCAGAACATTTTATGGCTTAGGCAAGCCTGAAGAAGCCATAAAGTATTTAATTCAGGTTAAAATGGTTGACTATATAATCCATCCGATTGATATAGCCATGCTGCAAACTGCAGAAATCTATCTTGCCTTATGTTATGAGAAGCTTGGGCGCCAAGAAGATGCGATAGAAGCGATTAATCAGGCAGAAAAGAAATTAAGTGTGATGCCGAAATCAATTTATTATCAATATGCAAGAGAAGTAAAAGAAAGCCTTATTGGAGAGAAAGGAACTGATGACTGAATCAGTTCCTTTTATTGTAATTGAAAGGGTTGAAAGGCAAAAAGGCAGAATGGGCTAAATGGCTGTGGTTCTTTTGTAGTGATTTCACATGCAGGATTCCTATTCCATCAATAAGACGTAATATTGGATTGTCATAATGTTATTTTAGTAAAATAATTATAAGGGTAACAAGGATTTGA
>JAZULV010000113.1:0-47208 GCA_045603305.1 Lachnospiraceae bacterium
GACTTGCATGTGTTAGGCACGCCGCCAGCGTTCATCCTGAGCCAGGATCAAACTCTCATGTTATGATTCTGGTTGGTTGCCTTGCTGGCAATCTTCCGTTTTACTTCTTTAAAGGTTTTGGTTCTTTTGAATTCTCTTTAAGAATTTTCAAGGTCTGTGTTTTTTGTATGCTGTTTAGTTATCAAGGTTCCTTTTGTGCAACTTAGTTCTTCACTTAGGAAGTTCAAACGGAGAAGGAGGGATTTGAACCCTCGCACCGCTACTAACGACCTACTCCCTTTCCAGGGGAGCCCCTTCAGCCACTTGGGTACTTCTCCAAGCCGTAGCTAAATTGCATTACCTATTTTCATAGGAGCGGAGAGGGTGGGATTCGAACCCACGCGCCCTTTCGGACAAACGGTTTTCAAGACCGCCTCGTTATGGCCACTTCGATACCTCTCCAAATTTATTAATTTGTGTGCCACCGTTTTCATCAGCGGCGAAAATTATTGTATCATCATTATTTATTAATGTCAACACATTTTTTATTTTTTTGTCATATATTTTTTAACAATGAAATGTAAAAATATTTTGGCGTTATTTCACCCGGCTCCGGCCCTTGTATTTCGCTAATATTTTGCTCATTTCTACTATACTTTTGTGTTATTATTCAATCTAAAAAACAACTTTATATACTTAACTACATTATCTGTCAATATTTAAAAGTCTCTTCAATAATAATTCCCGATTCTCAATAAACATCTTCGTTATCCGGTAACTGTCGGTATCCTCATATTCGCAAGTATGCACCGTACCATTATCAAAAGTTAATATCTCAGCATCCGGCATCCCCAGTAATATAGGCGAATGTGTAACAATTATAAACTGTGAGTCCTGTTTTGCACATTCGTATATCTCTGCCAGAAGTGTTAATTGCCTCTGGGGCGAAAGGGCAGCCTCCGGCTCATCAAATATATACAATCCGTTAGGACGCAACTGGTTCTGGGCTACTGCTAAAAAGCTTTCTCCGTGGGACTTTTCATGAAACTTCTCCGAAGGATGTGATATATCCGCATATTCTTCCTCCTTGGTAGCAACATTGTAAAAGCTTTCTGCCCTAAGAAAATACCCCCAGCCAGCTTTGCAGAATCCTTTGTTAAGTCTCATGGCATTATATAAATCTGAGTGGGAATCATAGGTTGAAAAACTGTAATTCTTAGTGCCGCCCTCAGGATTAAAACCATATGCTATTGCAATTGCTTCAAGCAAGGTAGACTTTCCGCTTCCGTTTTCGCCTACGAAGAAAGTAATGGGCTTATTAAACTCTAAATATTCCAGTCCGTTTAACGCTTCTATATTTCTTAAATAACTGCGCCGGTCTATCTTGCTCCAGTTAATGGATATACTTTGTATAAATTGATTATTCATGATATCACTCTCTTTTTTATGCCTGTAGGTTGTAATTTTTCTGGTCCTACAACTTGGAAATTTAACCCAACTTTATCGATATGCTTTAACCATAATGCTATTACGACAGCTATATTTTTGAAAATTGATTTATATATATGTGACAAAATTCAATTATTCAGTGACGGATAGTATCTTGTTTTTAGCTAAATATATATGTTTATTCACTAAATTAATATTTGTGGTTTCAATTCCAGAATGGTTCATCCGCGGAGTCGATATATTGAGGAATATCTATATCTTCACCTTTAGTATCAACCGCTCTGAAAAAACTATTTTTAGCATTTTTGCTTCTCAAAATATAAAAACCATATACACCTACCAATATATAAGTTATAAGCAGTATCCACAAAGACACTTCCGGATATGGTGGTATTGTCGAATAACAGAAAGGCCAAGCACAAAAATCAATAACTGCGTGCAATATTATCGGAACCCATAAGTTATTGGTCTTCTTATAGATTGCACCCAGATATATTCCTAAGCCAATCGTCCACACAACCTTACATATTATTGTCAAAAGTGAACTTCCAAGTGTACCAAAAACATGTCCTATTCCAAAAACGACCGACGAAATTACTACTGCATATAACGCAGCATTTTTATTTCTCGATAACAGTTTTTCTATAATATTAAGTAACAATCCTCTAATATACAGCTCTTCTATAATTGCCACTCCAATATAATAAATAAAACCTTCAATTAATACCTTTAATACTGTAGGCTCATTATCAAATGGCTGTAGACCAACATAAAATGCGATTGAAGAAATTATAAATATAACAACTCCTGAAAAACCATATTTTCGAACACCTTTGCCTAAACCATCACATCCAAGTCCAAATTTCCACTCCGGATATAATACTTTCCATCCAATAACAAATACTAATGCAGTTAATACAAAATTAACTATAAGCGAAAAATAAAATGGCTGGATATCCATAACCTTTATCTTTACAAACAAGACAGCAGGTAATCCTGAAATATTCATAATTGTCATTATAACAGTAATTATTGATGCAAATAATATCTCTTTACCTGATGATTTGTTCATTTCTTATTTCCTCTAACTAATTTATTTAGCACATAAAATATATATCCTAATACCCATAAAATAAATGCAAGAACAACAAGAATCACAAGTGGAATAAATCCACTATAATCCATAAAAATCAAACTTGCTGGGAATGGGCAACTACCGCTCATTTTGAATAAAACAAACGCAAACAACATATATAACAGTGGAAAAACCACAACCGATAAAGTACCTTTCCACTTCATAATTCCTTGGTCGCAAAATATAAACCAATAAACCAATAGGACAATTGGATTTATTATATGTATAAACCAAAAAGCACCATTCAAATTCAAACCAATAGTTACAGTTGCAATAAAAATAACAAATATGTCAACCATACAGGCTAGATAGATACAAGCATTCAATGTTTTGCCATTCTTGTGTTGATGTAAATAGGATATAAAGAATGTAACACCCACAAGCAAACCTGAAATGAAACAGTATTCACTCATATGCGAAATATCTTTGTAATACCCTAATATAACACTTAAAACAAATAAAATGCTCAAAATCAAATCTATATATTTTCTTATCTTACTCATCTAATTCCTCCGTCAACTTAAAAGTTATCTCTTTTCCATCCGCTTAACAGTCTCTTCCACCGAAACACATTCCGCAAATCGCTCCGGCCACATGAATTCATTATAATATTTATAGGTCTTCTCCTTATCCATGTAAGGATTATCAAATGTATAATTCGTGCCCTCAGGAATAATAACCTTAAGTCCCATTTCAAATGCCGATTTTACTGTTGCGTCAACACAGAAATTTGTAAGTAATCCAACAATCACAACAGTATCCTCACCTTTAGTCTCAAGATACTCCTTCAATCCTGTCCCGCAAAATGCACTGCTTACGGTCTTCACATATCGTTTCTCACCCTCTTTAGGATAGAACTCACGATAAATTTCAAATCCATTATCGCCAACTGAAAATCCGGACCCTTGTCCGTTATCATGCTGCACATATATCACTTCTACACCATTTTCACGTGCCGCTTCAATAACTGTCTTTGTCCCCTTAATAAACTTATCAAAACAATATAGTTCTTTGTTAATAATCCAAATCTGCGTATCCAACACAATTAATACCATATGCTATCCTCAGTAAACTCATTTATCGCTTCACAATTTAGAGTTTATTATTATATATTATATCCAAGCTCAGTAGGAAGATTGTTCCAAAGCTCTGTTCTTGTCTTGCATTCTCTTAATTTTTCTAATACTTTCACATCGGGTTTTGGATATACTATAAAACAATCTTCCTCTCCCAGCTCCGGTCGTATTGGAAAAGCAAGTTGTTCATTTTCTATTGAAAACTGTGCGTTTACACCATCTTTATTACCTCTTGCATCGAGCCTTATCCACTTTTTGATTTCTTTTATATATACTCCATTAAGTCCGTGATATATTAAGACAGGTGCTGTTTCATCGTCTAATATTAGCTTTTGGTAACAAAAACCTGTTGGAATAGATTTGCACCGTAGTAAAGATGCCAACAAGTGAGATTTAGCAAAACAAATTCCATGACCGGATTTTTGCACTTCTGAAGCGGTACACGTAATTAAATCCTCGTTTATATCTGCTGAATGAGAAATACTATCTCTGACAAATTCATATGCTATTTTAATAAACTCCAACTCACTATTTGCTTTTTGAAATAAAGCATCAGCCAATTGTGTAACAGCTTCGTTACTATAATCAATTACATCATCTTCTTGTAAATACTCATCAATTTTATTTGAATACGATATTATATTCATATTATATCCCCTCATCAAATACTAATTTCTCTAACCCTAAAAATTCATCTCATACATAGAAAACAACGGTATGCCGGCAATGCCTCTCTCCAAATCCACATCACCCATATATCTAAATCCGCACTTCTCATACAGTCTCTTCGCCGGAATATTTTCCGGCACCACATCCAGACGAATTGCCTTAAATCCTTGCTTCTTAGCATAATCAACGCAATACTGAACAATCTGTCTGCCAACTCCCTGTCCCTGAAGCGTCGAATCCACAGCAAGAGTGTGGCACACCATGTACTCTCCGCTTTGCAATTCGCGGCTCCATGCAGTGTTCTCGTATTTGCCCTGGGGATCATCATTCAATACAAATGCTCCGACTATTCTATCATCTTCAATACACATAAACTGATATCCGGCTTTAGTCATTTCACTGACCGACTTTTCAGAAGGATATACTTTGTATCTCCACTTTGGATAGTTTATATTTTCTTCAAGGTGTTGGACTACGCTGTCATAAAACCTGCCTACCGCGACGATATCTTCTTCATTGCACATTCTAATTATCATAAGTATAACTCTCCCACTAAAACTTCACATATTCCTTCTCATTCTTACGAAGCCACGCTACCCTCTTCTTATAGTCCGGCATAATCTTTGCTACCTGTGCCCAGAATGCAGACGAATGGTTCATCTCTATAAGATGTGCCAACTCATGAACTACAATATAATCCAAAACACTTTCCGGCATCAATATAAGCTTCCAGTTGAAATTAAGATTCTTCTTGCCGCTACAGCTTCCCCATTTGGTCTTCTGCTCTTTTACTGCAATTCGGTTATATGTAACGCCCATTCTCTCGGCGTAATATGCTGCCTTCTCCTCAAATTCAAGCCTTGCAAGCTTCCTGTAGACATCAACTACACATTCCCTGATAAATTCAGGATTTTCGCTCATCGTTGCAATGGAAATTATCTTTTCCTCTAAATCGTAATCTATGGTTGCTCTTTGAGACTCCCCAGCCTTTATTATATTGAGCCTTATGCAGTTCTCACCCTTATAAGGAAGCAACGCTCCATCATAATATATATCCTTAAAGCTAATTTCAACATTTTCTGCTTTTAAAGAGACTGCCTCTTCGTAAGTTGCAAAGAGCCAGTCTTTCTTGCTTTCTATGAATTTTAAAACATCTCTTTTTGAAACAAAATAGGGAGCACGCAAATTAACCGTAAGGTCATTTCTTATCTCAAGACCAATCGATTTTCTCTTTGAATACATTATATTAATGTAAATATCCCTGCCGTCCCGGCTTACACATATTCTATCATTCATGACTTCTATGCCTCTTTTGGAATGTAATAGTCCTCGGTAACATATACAGGTGCCTCTGTGTCTGCATATTCCGCAAATACAACATGTGCATCTTCATCAATTGCACTCTCTGAAAATGTATAATTGCCTACAAGCTCTCCATTTGCCAGTCTGCCGGTCTTATCAAGCACATATACGTTCTTTGCACCGTTTCGTAGCTGCTGCCTTAATATATGCACCAGCACCTGCTCGAATTTCTCATCCTCGCAGCGATTTATCACCACATAAGACCTTGCTTTAGTCTCAATGTCTTTCTGAACTACCACATAATCAAAAAATGAATTAACGTTGCGGATTACAGGCTCTAAAACCTCCTGCTCTCTTATCTCCATAAGAGTAAGGCCTCTTGCCGGTGCCTTCGGCCCCGCCGCATCACGGTTACATGCCAGCAAAATTTCTTCAACATGCTCCGGAGGATACACCTTAAGCCCCACCTTCATAAGCGTCCCTGCGATTATGCGCACCATATTGTAAAGGAATCCATTTCCCGAAAGTCTGATGGTTATTACATCATCCTGCTTAGTTACCGATACCTCATAGAGAGTTCTTATAGTGTCCTCTGCCTGATTTCTTGCAGAACAGAAGCTCACAAAATCATGCTCTCCCACCAAATATTCTGCCGCCTTACGCATCTTCTCAACATCCAAAGGCATATACACAAAATGAGTATTAAACCTAAGGGAAGGTATCGGAAATGTCCTGTTAAGTATCTTGTACTCATAGGTCTTTATAGTATTTCGCTTTCTTGGGTGATAATCCAAAGGAACCTCACAGGAGGACTGGATTACAATATCCTCCGGCATTCTCTGGTTCAACGCAAAGCACATCTTATCTCCGGGAATCTTAGTCTCTGTGTCAAATACCGCAATATTGCCCAAAGAATGCACTCCCGAATCGGTTCTGCTGGCACCAATCACATGAATGTCTTCATGCAAAAATGCAGACAACTCCCTGTTAAGC
This sequence comes from Lachnospiraceae bacterium, assembly GCA_045603305.1. Taxonomy (GTDB): domain Bacteria; phylum Bacillota; class Clostridia; order Lachnospirales; family Lachnospiraceae; genus JAFRXK01. Next base: position 6,604 of record JAZULV010000113.1, read on the forward strand.
ACCTCTTCAATTGTAATTCCGTTGGGCTGTTCCTGCCAGCCGCAGTAATTGGTTCCGTCGTAGGAAACCACAAGTTTAATACGTTTCATATCTTGTTCCTGTCTTAAAATGTTTAACTATAATTTTTATACTACAAACTAGTAATTTTGTAGAAACACTTCTAAACCATATAGTTGGCGAGTGGGATTTATCTTAATTTTTTCAGTGTACTCTAACCATAAAGTTATTATGACATATATATTTTCGAAAAATCATTTATATAGATGCCAGAATAATAGTTTTTTTGACGGATAGATTCTTGATTTTAGCTAAATATATATGCCTACTCATCATATACTAGAATTTTCGCTCTGAGAAACTAAAATCCTCTGTTACTTTCAAGTTTTTCGTAAGTTTAAAATTTATATATTTTTCTTATTAAAATGTAATATTGACAAAATACCGATAGGAGTAAAATAAAAACACCAAAATTCAAGTGCAATAACTCCGCCAATATTTGTTTCCCCATTTGACATAGAACTAAACACACCTGTCATCGGCATAATAAAACATCCCAAAAAGAATATTCCGTGAACCATCATCAGGTACTTTAGCCATTTATCTGCTTTTGTTTTCGCATCTATTGTAAGTCCCACAAAAAAAGTTGAGAGTGCCATCATACCATATCCAAGCAGGTCATAACTAAAAAACAATCCACCTCTTGAATAGTCAAGTATTCTCATAGCATGCTCATTAAGCGAATCCAATCTAACGGTAGTTGTCTGTGCAAAATACACAAGTAATATCAAAACAGCATAAATCGCAGCAAATATCATGCCAACACTAGCTGCTACTCTACACTCCTCATCACTTTCATTACAAAAACCAGTAATCATCATTATGTATCCTATTGGCAATATCATACACACAAAATAACTACCAAAGCTAAATGGTATTATCATAAAGATAGCAAATAGTAATACCGAAACCGTTACAAACATTGCCCCCACCTTTGCTATTATTCTGTTCATTTTTTCTTCTCCACAAATCTTTTTGCTACTTCCAATCCTTTATAAAGCTGAAAGTTCTCTCTCTTAATTACCAGAATTTATTTTATCAATTACACCATAAAAAATACACACCCATTCAGATAATCCATTATCACTAAAATTCTTAATCTCTGAATTAAGTATATTGATCAATTCCTGATTCGTAATATTTTTTCTGTAACTAGTATCTTCTAACCATTCATTTTCCAACCATTCATAGCTTTCATAAGGAATATTATTTCTATCTATTCCCCATTCAAAAGCTTCTAACGGACCAAATGATTTTTTAGAAATTAAAACAATATCTCCATCTTTGTTAGGTACTAAATCAGGTTTATCATACAACCATCGATTCATATAAACAGATTTTTCACTCATTTTATTATCCACCATATCACGAATCTAGTCAATTTTCACCTCGACAATAACAATACCTGAATCTTCCTTTGCTTTTTGAGTTGAACAAAAAACCAGATTTCCGAATTTATTGTCATTTTTCATGCTGACCAAACTGTTATAGGCATCATATTTTGATTCCAGACCAGCTGCTATTTCGTCAACACATTTGTCATCTTCAAGCCAGTAAAATTCTATGTATTCATTATCTTTTGTCGCGCTCAAAACAGTTATTGAACTACCATTCTGTTCGATTACTTCTACAGTAACATTATAGTTTTTATTCTCAAGATTTATTTTCATTTCATCGCTATTAGGATAATAGGTTCCCTGACCGCCTTTGTCACAAGCGGATAATATCAGACTAATAAACAACAAAGAAATTATCAGCACCCGTTTAATATTAGTAAATTTATTTATCAGGTCAGAAACTGGTCTTATTTGTATCATGTTTACCTCCTTAACATACTCCTTGAAGCAAGATTATATCTCTAATATTTAATATTCTTACCTAATATAATGCACTCTCTTTTCTTCATACTGGTCTCTTGCCTCAGGTTCCTCTGCCGGATGGCCAATATATATGATATTCAGTGGCACCTGCTTTTCAGTAATGCCTAAACACTTACGTACCTTTTCTTCTGCACGTTTCTGCGGATGAATACCGCACCATACTGTGCCTAAACCTAAATCTGTAGCTCTAAGCAGTATATTTTCTGTTGCCGCACTACAATCCTGAATCCAATAGTCTGCCAACTGCATCGGCAGTGCTCTGGATAAATTTCCACATACTATGATTGCAAGTTTTGCGGTAATTTTCGTAAATCTTGAGGCTGATTTTAATTCTTCTAATGCCTGTTCATTTGTCACCACATAAAACTCCCAAGGCTTTTTGTTGCAGGCGCAGGGCCCGCTCATGGCGGCATGAAGCAGCTCTTCTATCATTTCATCAGAAACAGGCTCTTCTGTAAATTTTCTAACACTTCTTCTTTTTAATAGTGCTTCCTTTAACTCCATAAATGCCTCCACAAAATAATAACTACTCATCAAAACCATTAAAACGGCAATACATTCTTAAGCAGTACGGCTGATAAAATAATTAATGCCAAATACACAAGCACTACTATATACCCTGCAATATCCGCCTTTGAATACACCAGTGGCTTCATCTTTGTACGCCCTTCGCCGCCGTTGTAGCACCTTGCTTCCATTGCCATGGCAAGGTCTGAAGCACGCCTGAACGCTGACACAAATAAAGGTATCAACAGCGGTACCATACTCTTCACCTTCTGAATTATATTTCCGGTGTCAAAGTCCGCACCTCTTGCCATCTGTGCCTTCATTATCTTGTCGGTTTCTTCTATCAATATCGGTATAAATCTCAGTGCAATGGACATCATCATGGCAATCTCATGCACCGGTACACCTATCTTTTTCATAAAGCCAAGACTTTTCTCAAGTCCATCGGTGAGCTGGTTCGGTGTAGTGGTATAGGTCATAAGCGATGAGCCTATAATAAGCATTACCAGTCTTACCGCCATGTGTGCGGCTCTGATAATTCCCTCTACGGATACAACAAATATCCCCCAGCTAAACAGTATGTGTTCTCCGGTTGTAAGAAACAGATTAAAGGTCACACTGAAAAGCAAAATAAATATAATAGGTCTAAGTCCCTTTAATATAAACTTTAACGGTACCTTTGACATTCCGATTACAATACCAAGAAATGCAGCCGCAATAAGATATCCGGCCACATTATTTGCTATAAACAAGGATATGATATAAATCATGGTTCCAAAGAGTTTTATACGGGGGTCCAGTCTGTGAATCGGTGAGTCCACCGGATAGTACTGGCCAAATGTAATTTCTCTAATCATTAATTTTCTCCAAATTCATCATAATCATTATTGCATCAACTGCTTTATCAACGGTTATAGGGTCTGACGGAATGTCAAATCCCTCCTCTCTTAAGCGGTTGACTATATATGTTACCTGGGGTGCCGCAAGCCCCATTGCCTCCAGCTCTTTGTAATGCTTAAATACCTCTTTAGGGGAGTTATCAAAGGCTACTTTACCTTTATTCATAACAATAATTCTGTCTGCATACTCAGCAACATCCTCCATGCTGTGAGATACAAGAATTATAGTCATATTACGTTCTTTTCGCATATTTAATATACATTCAAGTATATCCTCACGTCCTGCCGGATCCAGCCCTGCTGTAGGCTCGTCCAAGATAAGCACCTCCGGCTCCATGGCAATCACTCCTGCTATGGCAGCCCTTCTCTTCTGTCCTCCGGACAATTCAAAAGGTGAGTTATCATAAAATCTCTCGTCAAGACCGACTGTCCTAAGGGCAGCTATTGCTCTCTTTTCAATCTCATCTTTACTAAGTCCCATATTCTTAGGGCCAAAACACACATCAGTAAATACATCCACTTCAAAGAGCTGGTGCTCCGGGTACTGGAATACCAGCCCTACATTACTCCTAAGCTCCTTCATATTGAAGTCTTTGTCGTAAATACTTCTGCCTTTGTAATATATATTGCCCTCCGTAGCCTTAATAAGCCCGTTTAAATGCTGAATAAGCGTTGATTTACCGGAACCGGTATGTCCGATAAGGGCAATAAATTCACCTTTATTTATCTCCAGATTTATATTATCTAAAGCAATCGTTGCTGTCGGCGTGTCCGCCCCATATATATGGGACACATTTTCAACCTTTAATATCACTAATATTCACCTATGCCTTTACTCTCTTCAACTCTTCTACAAATTCATCTATCGTAAGTATACATTCTTTTATCGGAAGTCCTTCTTTCCTAAGCTTGTAGGCAAGCTCTGTAACCTGGGGTACATCAAGCCTCAAAACTTTAAGCTCTTCCACCTTTGAAAATATCTCTCTGGGTGTGCCCTCCATTACGACCTTACCCTTGTCCATAACAATGACACGGTCAGTCTCTATTACTTCTTCCATGTAATGAGTAATAAGTATGACTGTTATTTTTTCTTCTTTATTAAGCTTCTTTACTGTGGCAATTACTTCTTTTCTGCCGTTCGGGTCCAGCATGGCGGTAGGCTCGTCCAACACAATGCACTTAGGCTTCATTGCTACCACGCCGGCAATCGCAACCCTCTGTTTCTGCCCGCCGGACAACTTGTTAGGGGATTTGCTTCTAAATTCAGTCATTCCTACTCTGTCAAGGCTTTCATCAACACTCTCCCAGATTTCATTAGTAGGAACACCGATATTCTCAAGTCCAAAGGCTACATCTTCCTCAACAACAGTTCCGATAATCTGGTTGTCCGGGTTCTGAAACACCATGCCGGCAGTGCGACGTATCTCCCAAAGATTGTCCTCTACAGAAGAATCCCGGCCATCTATCCAAATGGTGCCCTCCGACGGAACAAGCAGTGCATTCATATGCTTTGCAAGAGTAGACTTACCGGAACCATTGTGTCCTAGAATCGCCACGAACTCACCCTCGGCAATGTCGATATCCACACAGTCCACCGCACGATTTATCTCTTCAATATTCTCTTCATCATCACGCTTGATATAATTAAATAAAAGCTTGCTTGTCTTAATAATTCCCATAAATACACCCTGACTATAAAATATTTCAATATATCATTTTATCTTATCTGCTATGAAAAATCAACATATCAGAAATTCAAACTGATAATTAAAAACACATATAGTATAAATCAATTGTTTTCTTTAATTGTTAATACCACTATAATTATACACATAAAAACAGATGGCAGGAAACCTCCATACCATCTGCTAATACTTATTTATGTATTATAATCTTATAACACCTGTAAATCCACCAGATTACCACTAACAACGCAACTACTAGAAGTATCCCGGCCATTCCCGCACTTCCTTCATTGTATGCAGTAAATGCACAAAATACAAACAGTGCTAACATCGCAGCAACAATCCCCGTTAGTATCAATAATCGTGCAGGTTTTGGTGTCTTTGAATTATCTACTTTTCCAAAAATTACTTCACTAATTATATCAACAAAAATCTCCAATATACCATCTAACATTCCAGCTTATTAATCCTTTCTTCCGTAAATAAATATATGTCTGCATTACTGGCTCTTCTTGTTTTTTCTGCTTTCAATAATTATCATAATTATTTTCCACACAGTCCAGCCTAAGGTTATTACTATAGCATCATCCCAAATAAATGCATCAGTCCATCCTAGCTTGCTGGTAATTGAAAGCATAATAACTATTATAATAAAATATAATATAGGTTCTTTTATAAATTTAATTAACTTTTCTTTCATACTCGCTTTCTCCTTTACCAATTTAAGTTTAACAGTGTTCAAACCGCTGAAGCCAGTCTTTAATATCAACTCCTTCAATTGTATTAATCATAACATTGTCCCATCTCTCAAACAATGATTTTCCGTTGTATATTTTTGCATTAATCAGTTCTTCAGCACTATTAAATTCACAGCCATCTTTTATATCACAATATCCGGCCCAATACGGCTTATTATGTTGCGGCAAGTACCCAATATAATACTCTGTTTCCTCCTCATCGTCTTTAAAATAAAAACATGTTTCATTAATATTCAAACCGACTTCTAATTGTCTAAAATAAAATTCAAACTCTAACATGATAAATTATACTTTCATTAATAAATTGTCTCTCTTAAATGCAAGGAAATTCGCCACCCCTTGATTTGAAAACTGACTCTATCAATTCTCTCTCTTCATCGGATATATATACATAACACATATCATTATAATTTAGCAGTACACCGCATTTATCCCGGGCTAATCCAAATATTACTCCGTTAATCGTTACGGAAATATCCTTGCTGAACCCGCACGAAGAAGCTCCTGATATCAATGATTTTTGTGTTTTACCATTGAGAACACTCACAACCAATTCCATCTCTTTATCAGTCAACGTATCCGTAAAGGATACGCCTGTGTACTCATTAACATAGGTTACCTTCCCGGTATCCGCAGAATCAAGCTCAATTGTACTATTTTTATATTTTATTATAACCAGTACAACACCTAATACAACTACAGCAATAGCAGCAACCAGTAGTATTTTCCTTGTTTTCATGGTTACCTCCTTGCAAAACCTACAATCTGCTAAATTATTTTACTCTCCAATATTCTGTTTATAGTTCAACAAATCTTAATTTGTTGTCCCACAAAATTTATTTCATAACAATTTTCTTATGCACTTCTTCAAGTTCATGTTTTGCTCCCGGAAATTCAGGCCATTCTCCGGCTTCTCCAAGTCCATCGTTACGTCTTCTAGGAATAATATGAATATGTAAATGCGGAACAGTCTGACCTGCCGATTCATCATTTGCGTTCATCAAATCTATGCCATCATATCCACAATTATCAACCAAATGATTTGAAACTTTTTTTACAGTATTCATAGTGTGGTTCCATGTATCATGGTCGCAGTCCAATATGCTTTTAAAATGTTTCTTAGGAATAACTAAAACATGTCCGTCAACATCTTTCGCTATGTCCATAAATGCCATTGTATATTCATCTTCAAACACTTTCATGCTTGAAAACTCACCGCTGGCTATTTTACAAAAAACACATTCTTTCATTAAGTATTTCTCCTTTAATTGCTTTTAAATTTCAATCTGCTCCAATAAGCTTTACTGACAGAATATGCCTTGTCGGCCAGAATTCATATAGATGCAGTGTTTCAACCTTTCCGCAAAATGATGAAAAATCGTGAAGCACAATAGGTAGTGCTTTTAGTATCACATCCGGCTCGTCAATAATCATAGTTGTATGCGGTGTCCAGTTATAACTATCACCAAACTTCTCTTTCAATTTCAACAGTTGCTCATTGGAATCCGGAGCCACAAACAAAACCCTGCCTCCTCCAAAAATACCGATATGATTAAAAGTTACCTCAAAGGATGGGGCTTCCATTGATAATTTACGGAGTAAATCTACTAATTCTGCTTCTTTTTCTGTTGAAAAAGAGCCTAATGTTATATGCTGAGGGATATTTTTGGTATGGGTACCCGTAAAACCATATTCATATAATTTGTTTTGAATATTTGCCAGATGTATCTCTGTCCTGTCATCATACCCCGCTAATACATATAATGCTTTATCAGCCATAAAGAGCCTCCATAAACTTAAACATTACTCGCCATTAATAAGCAGATTCCCCTCAAATATCTGCTCCAATACACATACTGCACTTCCGACAATCTGTGCTCTTTCTCCAAACCTTGGTCTCACAACTCTTATATAATTGTGTGACTTGGAAAGCTTGATACTATTTATCTTTCTCTCCAGGTAGTTTAAATACTTGTCAGGAAGAAATACGCCTCTGTCTCCCAGCATTATTGCCTGAGGATTAAAAAAGTTAATACTGGATACAAGACCGTAGCTTAAATATTCCATCATCTCCATAAGCACTCTGTCTACTCTTGGGTCATCTGTCATCTCACAAAACTCAGCAAAGGTGTGTACTTTGCCGGTTTCCATAGTAATTCTCTTTTCGATTACATTTGCACTAGCGTAGGTCTCAAGGCAGCCTCTGCTTCCGCAATCGCAATAATTACCATGATAATCTATACTTGTATGACCTACTTCACTGGTAAGCATGGAGGAATTCTGCATAAGCGTACCGTTTAGTATAATTCCGGAGCCAATACCACTGGTAATTCCTAAGAATATAAAATCATTAAACTCCTTACCGAAGCCAAAGTATTTCTCTGCCAGCGCTGCATTATTGTACTGGCTGTCCATGTATACCGGAATATTGTATTTACTTTTAATTATGTCTACTATACGAACATTGGTAATACCATTAAAATTCGGAGGATTCAAAATAACGCCGTTAGCCACATCTACCGGACCAATACTTCCGATTCCTATGGCGATTACATTCTCTGCTCCATCAAGCATTTCATCAATGAGGGTCAGTACTAAATCGACCAGACCTTCTTTAGTTTTCGTCTTAAGCTCTCTGTATATTGATGATAATATATTTAATTTCAAATCACATAAGGCTATGCTGCAGCCTTCGCGGCCGATATGTAATCCAATAACCTTCGGTCCCTGCTCTGCAATGTCTAAAATAATAGGACTTCTTCCAACACTACGAATTGTTTCAACATGAGCTTCCTCAACAATTCCCATATTAATCAGATCTGACACTATATTTGAAACAGACATCTTAGTAAGACCGCTTTCTCTGGATAGCTCAATTCTTGATCTGCACTTTCCGGTTATAATCATCTTAAAAATCAATGCCCTGTTTTTAGTTTTCAGACCTCGGTAATTTATTCCTTGTTCTTCTGACATTTCTCCTCCAATACATACATAAAAATTTGTATACATGTATACCTTACAGACAATTTTACATACAAATATTACTTTTGTCAAACTTTGCATTTTCAAAAATTATCAAAGCTTAACATGGTATCTTCTTATTTCAAAATAGATTAAACTTTGTATTTAACTCTAATTTTCCTATGCCAATCATACAACGAAAAAGGGTATCTCAAAGAAATACATCTCTGAAATACCCTCTAAAGTTACGTATTAATTATACTAACTCGATGATTACTTCCATAGCAGCATCGCCCTTACGTGGTCCGATCTTGATGATACGTGTGTAACCACCCTTACGGTCAACGTACTTTGGTGCAATCTCATCAAAAAGCTTAGCAGGAAGATCAACTGACTTTGTGTTTCTCTTTCTTCCGGCACCTTCTGTAGGAACTTCAGTTACCGGGTAAAGAACTGAAAGCATCTTTCTTCTTGCATTAAGTCTGCTTGGCATATCCTTCTTGATAGTCTTCTCAATTTCATCATAAACTGTAACCTTCTTACCGTCTACAACTTCCTTGATTCTCTTGCCATCCTTGTCCTTGCGGGCAACCTTAGCCTTAACTGTTACTTCTTCGAAGTTATCCTTCTCCTTAACAGCGAGTGCTATAAGAGGCTCAACTATCTTACGAACTTCCTTAGCTCTTGTCTCTGTTGTTGTAATCTTTCCATTGTTAATCAAAGCAGTTGCAAGGCTTCTAAGCATTGCCTTTCTCTGATCTGATGTTCTTCCAAGTTTTCTATAACCTGCCATCGTTTTTCCTCCATTTGTGGAACGCTTTACTAAACACATCGGGCTTACTAGCAAGCGCTTTAGCTCCATAAAATATATTTTTGAAAAGATGTGTCATGACATGCATGACAGTAACTTTTGTTACTCTTCACTTGAATTAAGCTCTAACCCGAGCTCATTAAGCTTTGCAAGTACTTCTTCAAGAGACTTGCGTCCTAAGTTTCTGACTTTCATCATATCCTCAGGAGTCTTATTGATAAGTTCTTCTACAGTGTTGATACCTGCTCTCTTCAAGCAGTTGTATGAACGAACTGAAAGCTCTAACTCATCAATATTCATTTCTAATACCTTTTCCTTCTCATTATCTTCCTTCTCTACCATGACTTCAGCAGTCTTAGCGTTCTCAGATAAGTCGATGAAAAGATTTAAATGCTCACTAAGTACCTTAGCTGCAAGGCTTACTGCCTCATCCGGGGCTGTAGTGCCGTTTGTATATACATCTAAAGTAAGTTTGTCATAATCAGTAATCTGACCTACACGTGTATTCTCAACAGAAATATTAACACGCTCAACAGGTGTGAAGATTGAGTCAATAGCGATAACACCGATTGAAATATCATCTGTCTTGTTCTTGTCAGATGATACATAACCTCTGCCCTTCTTAATCTTAATCTCCATGTTAAGCTTGCAATCAGAACCACCACTTAATGTAGCGATAACCTGATCCTTGTTAAGTATTTCAATATCTGAATCTGTATGGATATCAGCAGCTGTTACTACACATTCACCTGAAGCTTCAATGTAAGCTGTTGTAGTATCACTTATGTCTGTATTACTCTTTATAGCCAGATTCTTGAGATTCATGATAATCTCTGTTACGTCTTCCTTTACACCAGGAATAGAACTGAATTCATGAAGAACTCCGTCTATTCTAATCTGATATACAGCAACACCCGGAAGTGATGACAACATAATTCTTCTTAAAGAATTACCAAGTGTTGTACCATATCCACGCTCTAAAGGCTCAACTACAAATCTGCCATAAGTTTTATCTTCTGAAATTTCTACGATTCCTATATTTGGCTTTTCAAAATCGAACACCGATAACCCTCCTTTTGGGATAATGTTTGAGGGGAATATGGATATTGCTAAAAAACAATAACCAAAAATTATGACGAAATGAATAAGCAGTATAACTGCCTATTCATTAACATCAGTTTAAATATCAAATTACTTAGAATATAACTCGACGATAAGCATCTCGTCTACAGGAACATCAATCATCTCTCTTGTTGGGAGCTGCTTAACAGTAACTGTAAGGTTTGCAATGTCACTGTCTAACCACTCAACAACGAGTCTGCCTTCTGTTACAGCAACGATATCCTTATATCTCTGTGAATCCTTAGCACTTTCCTTAATAGAAATAACATCTCCAGCCTTGATTAAGTATGAAGGAATGTTTACACACTTTCCATTGATAAGTACGTGCTTGTGGTCAACAATCTGTCTAGCTTCTTTTCTTGTTCTGGCAAAGCCGGCACGGAAAAGAACGTTGTCAACTCTTCTTTCAAGAGTGATAAGAAGGTTCTCACCAACCATACCACTCATTCTTTCAGCTTTTTTATAGTAATTTCTGAAAGGCTTCTCTAATACACCATAGATGAACTTAGCCTTCTGCTTTTCTCTTAACTGAAGTCCATATTCGCTCATCTTCTTATTAGCTCTTTTTAATTCTCTGTCTGATTTTTTATCGATTCCTAAGTAAATCGGATCAAGACCAAGTGATCTACATCTCTTAAGAACAGGAACTCTATTTACTGCCACTTCTATGCACCTCCTAAATTAAACTCTTCTACGTTTTGGTGGACGACATCCATTATGTGGTACCGGTGTAACATCCTTAATACTTGTAACTTCAAGACCACAAGCCTGAAGTGCACGAATTGCTGCTTCTCTACCTGATCCCGGACCTTTAACCATAACGTCTACAGACTTTAATCCGTGTACCAACGCTGCCTTTGTAGCAGTTTCAGCTGCCATCTGCGCTGCATAAGGAGTAGATTTCCTTGAACCTCTAAATCCCAGACCGCCTGCACTAGCCCATGATAAAGCATTACCCTGTGTATCTGTTAATGTAACGATTGTGTTATTAAAAGATGACTGGATGTGCGCCTGTCCGCGTTCAACGTTTTTCTTAATACGCCTTTTTGTCACTTTCTTTGCTGACACTTTATTAGCCATTTTTAAACTAACCTCCCTTATGGGTTCCTTTCTGATTATTTCTTCTTATTTGCTACTGTCTTCTTCGGACCCTTACGAGTTCTGGCATTAGTCTTAGTCTTCTGACCACGAACTGGTAAGCCTTTTCTATGACGGATACCTCTGTAGCAACCAATTTCCTGAAGTCTCTTGATGTTCATAGCGATATCACGTCTAAGATCACCTTCAACAAGGATCTGGTTCGCTTCGATAGCCTCTGTAATCTTCTTAACTTCATCATCAGTTAAATCTCTACAACGTGTGTTAGGATCTACTTCAGCCTGAGCAAGAAGCTTGTTTGAGGTTGTCCTACCTATACCATAGATATAAGTTAAACCGATTTCAACACGCTTTTCTCTTGGTAAATCGACACCTGCTATACGAGCCATTAGTGTATTACACCTCCATTATCTAATTTTCTTTTTTAGTAAATTCTCATCGCATTGGATGAAATGAAAGCAGACTAGTCCGTATAGACGAACTTACACTTTCATAATATATGCTATAACAGTGAAAGGAAATTAACCCTGTCTCTGCTTATGCTTTGGATTCTCACAAATAATCCTGATTGTACCCTTTCTCTTTATAACCTTACATTTTTCACAAATAGGTTTTACAGATGCTCTAACTTTCATCTTTTTCTCTCCTTTCACAAAAAATCGCCCTAATAGTATACCATTACAAATACTAAATTGCAAGTACTATTCTTGATTTTTTGTTAAGTTCTACTTGTCTCTCCAGATAATTCTTCCCTTTGATAAATCATATGGAGATAACTCTAAAGTAACCTTGTCACCCGGAAGAATACGAATGTAGTTCATACGTAACTTTCCGCTGATATGTCCTAATACTACGTGCCCATTCTCAAGCTGAACACGGAACATTGCATTAGGCAGTTTCTCAATAACTGTACCTTCAATTTCAATTACATCGCTTTTAGACATACATCCTGCCTCCTGCTTAATCTCAGTACGGGTTTAAAACTTCTTAATGAAGGATTGATAATATCTCCGGCTCACCCTCTGTAATAAGAATTGTATTCTCATAGTGAGCTGAAAGAGAACCGTCCGCAGTAACTATCGTCCAGTCATCATCCATCCATTCAATATCATAACGTCCCATATTTATCATAGGCTCAACGGTAATTGTCATACCCGGACGAAGCTTCATGCCACGTCTGCCTGTATCAAAATTAGGAACTTCCGGTGCTTCGTGCATCTCCTTGCCAATTCCATGGCCGACAAAATCGCGAACAACACCATAACCGAACTTCTCTGCATATGCCTGCACGGCTTTACCAATATCATTCAGATGATTGCCGGCTTTGGCATATTTAATACCTTCAAAAAAGCTCTGTCTGGTGACCTCAATAAGCTGCAATGCTTCTTTAGAAACATTGCCAACAGCAAGAGTTCTTGCTGCATCGGACTGATATCCCTTATAACTAAGAGTTATATCCAGACTTACGATGTCTCCATCTCTAATTATATGCTTATCACTTGGTATTCCATGAATAACTTCATCATTAACTGATATACAGGCAGACCCCGGAAAACCATTATAATTCAAAGATGAAGGAATACATCCAAAGCTTCTTATTACTTCTTCTGCAATCCTATCAAGCTCTTTTGTAGTCATTCCAGGCTTAAGTGCCTTTTCTAATTCCATATGGGTTAATGCAAGAAACCTTCCTGCTTCACGCATTAATTCAATTTCTCTCTCAGACTTAATACTTACAGCCATTTCTTCTCCCATCTGTTACAGTCAAATGATTAACTTATTTTAAAATTTCAGTGATTGCTTCAAATACTTCCATCATATCCTTTGTACCGTCTACATTAACAAGTACTCCGGCCTCTGTGTAATACTCGATTAATGGCTGTGTCTGCTCATGATATACACCAAGACGCTTTAACACTGTCTCCGGCTTATCATCATCTCTTAACACAAGCTCAGATGAACATCTGTCACAGATACCTTCTGCCTTTGGCGGAACATGTTCAATATGATATGTTGCTCCACATGCCACACAGGCTCTTCTGCCTGACATTCTGCGAACGATATTTTCATCAGGAACATCAACATTGATTGCATAATCAATTGCGTCATCCATTCCCTTTAATGCATCATCAAGACACTTAGCCTGAGGAATTGTTCTTGGGAAACCATCAAGCACATAACCATTTGCGCAATCATCCTGCTTAATTCTGTCAACAACAAGGTCACAGGTAAGCTCATCAGGAACAAGTGCACCCTGATCCATATATGCCTTTGCTTTCATACCAAGCTCAGTACCATTCTTAATATTTGCTCTGAAAATATCTCCGGTTCAAATATGCGGAATACTGTACTTATCAGCTATCATCTTAGCCTGAGTACCTTTTCCGGCACCCGGAGCACCTAACATAATAATCTTCATAACTGTCACTCCAATAAATCTAAACTAATGTGTATCCGGACTAATGTCCGGATACACCAGTTATATTAATCTTATGTTTCTCAATTAGTCATTGAGGAAACCTTTATAATTTCTTACTAACATCTGTGATTCAATCTGCTTAATTGTCTCGAGAACAACACCAACAATAATGATAAGTGATGTACCTAAGAATGAAAGCTGGCTGATTCCGAATACACCTGATATTACAATCGGAATAACAGCGATAATAGTAAGACCAACAGCACCGATAAAGATTATATAGTTAAGAATCTTTGTAAGGTAATCTGATGTTGACTTACCAGGTCTGATACCCGGGATAAAGCCACCCTGCTTCTTCATATTATCTGCAATCTCAAGTGGATTGAAGGTAATTGATGTATAGAAGTATGCAAATGCAATAATAAGTGCAATGTAAACTACAAGACCAATATTGCAATACCAAGGATATGATGTGTTAACCCAGCTTGCTGAGTTAAGTGCCATCAGAATCTTTCCGCCGATTGTTGTATAATCTACATCAAAGAACTGAGCGATTATAATTGGGAAAGATAAAAGTGATGAAGCAAAGATAACCGGAATAACACCAGCTGTATTAACCTTAAGAGGTATATTAGAGGTCTGTCCGCCTACCATTCTTCTACCCTGCATCTTCTTTGCATACTGAACAGGAATTCTACGCTCAGCTACCTGAAGTAATACAGTTAAACCTACTACAACAAGAATAACAGCAATTATGATTACTGCTGCAAGGATAGCAAATGCTATTTCCTTGCCCTTTATGAATACTTCATATAATGCCTTAAAATCAGCCGGCATTCTTGAGATAATATTAACAAGAAGTACCATAGAGATACCGTTTCCGATACCCTTTTCTGTGATTCTTTCACCAATCCACATAAGTACCGCACTACCAGCTGTAAGAATAGCAATTAAAACAATTACGTTGTACCATGTATAGTCAACGAGAAGTCCCTGTCTTCCGAAACCAATTGCCATTGCAGTTGATTCAATAAGAGCAAGACCTACTGTAACGTAACGTGTAATCTGAACGATTCTCTTCTTGCCTTCTTCGCCTTCACGCTGCCATTCCTCAAGCTTTGGAATAGCAATTGTGAGAAGCTGCATGATAATAGATGATGTGATGTATGGTGTAATGCTGAGTGCAAAAATTGCCATCTCCTCAAAAGAACCACCGGTTATAGCATTAAATGGAATTAATGCATCACTTTTGAAAAACTCACTAAAGAAATTTGGATCTGTACCCGGAATTGGTATTAATGAACCAAGACGAACTACAAATAACATTCCTATTGTGAATAATATCTTATTTCTTAAGTCCTTTATGCTTAATGCTTTGCGAATTGTATCAAACATAGTTTATACCTCCTCGCAAACGCCACCTGCGGCTTCAATCTTGCTCTTAGCTCCCTCACTGAATGCATTAACTTTGACTGTAAGCTTCTTTGTTAACTCGCCGTTTCCAAGAATCTTAACTCCGTCCTTAGGATTCTTAATAACACCAGCTTCGATAAGAGTATCGATTGTTACTACAGTACCATTATCAAATACTTCAAGAGCACTTACATTGATAGCTTCGATATCCTTTGTATTTCTGTTAGTAAATCCTCTCTTAGGAAGTCTTCTATATAAAGGCATCTGACCACCTTCAAAGCCTGGTCTTGTAGCTCCGGAACGTGCCTTCTGGCCCTTATGACCTTTACCGGCTGTCTTTCCGTTACCTGAACCGTGACCACGACCTCTTCTAAAGCTGTCGCTGTGCTTTGAACCTTCAGCAGGCTTTAAATTAGATAAATCCATCACTTGCACCTCCTTTAAATCAATATTAGATTTCTTCTACTTTTACTAAATGTTTTACGTGCCAGATCATTCCTCTGACTGCTTCATTGTCAGGCAATTCAACTGCTTTATTGAGTTTCTTAAGGCCAAGGGCTTCAACAGTTTTCTTATGCTTAGGAACAGCACCGATTGGTGATTTTACTAAAGTTACCTTTAATTTCTCTGCCATTTTTATTCCCTCCTTTAGCCAAGTATCTCTTCAACTGACTTGCCGCGCTTTTTAGCAACTTCCTCAGGAGTCTTGAGGTTCTTTAAACCTTCAATTACTGCAAGCACTACGTTCTGCTTATTATTTGAACCTAATGACTTTGTACGGATGTTCTTGATACCTGCAAGCTCGATTACGGCACGGGCAGGACCACCTGCGATAATACCTGTACCTTCAGGAGCTCTCTTAATAAGTACAGAAGCACTTCCGAACTTACCAACAAAGTCATGTGTTATACTCTTGTTTTCATCAATAGGTACCTCGATGAGGTTCTTCTCTGCATCCTGCTTACCCTTACGGATAGCTTCAGGAATTTCTGCAGCCTTACCTACACCTGCACCCACATGTCCATTGCCGTCTCCGACAACTACTAAAGCTGAAAATCTGAAATTACGTCCACCTTTAACAACCTTAGTTACACGCTTGATTGATACTACTTTTTCTGTTAATTCTAATGTACTAGCATCAATAATTGTACGCTTCATGTGTTCTCCTCCTCGACTAGAATTCCAGACCAGCTTCTCTAGCTGCATCTGCTAATGCTTTAATCTTACCCTGATAAATAAATCCGCCTCTGTCAAATACAACAGTAGTAATACCCTTGTCTAATGCTCTTTTGGCAATTACTGTACCAAGATAAGCTGCTGCTTCAACTGTATCCGTCTGCTCTAATTCAGCCTTAATCTCCTTCTGGAGTGTTGATGCTGAAACTAAAGTATGTCCAACCGTATCGTCGATAATCTGAGCATACATATGATTATTGCTTCTGAACACTGCTAAACGTGGTCTCTCAGTTGTTCCACTAAGATAATTACGTAATTTTCTATGCTTATTCTTACGAACTGCACTTCTTGATTTCTTACTAACCATTTTGTCACCCTCCTATCTATTACTTCTTACCGGTCTTACCAACCTTACGTCTGATAACCTCATCAGAATACTTGATACCCTTGCCCTTATATGGCTCTGGACGTCTCTTGTCTCTGATTTCAGCTGCGTACTGGCCAACTCTTTCCTTGTCGATACCCTTAACGATAATCTTTGTCTGTGTTTCACATACAGACTCGATACCTTCCGGATCGATCATCTCAACCGGATGTGAATAACCGAGTGATAAAATTAATGTCTTACCCTGCTTCTGAGCCTTGTAACCTACACCGTTAATCTCAAGAATCTTCTCATATCCGCTTGTAACACCTGTTACCATGTTAGCGATGAGTGTTCTTGTTAAACCATGAAGTGACTTCATTCTCTTAAGGTCATTTGGTCTGCTTACTGTAATAACAGCACCATCATTCTTAATCTCCATCTCTGATGGAAGAACTCTTTCAAGGGTTCCCTTTGGTCCCTTAACAGTTACTTTGTTATTTTCTGCAATATCAACTGTTACACCAGCTGGTACCGCGATTGGCATTCTACCTATACGTGACATGCCCGTACCTCCTTGTAATAATTGAAAAGTGAAAAGAAGAAAATAATTTCTTCTTTCACAATTCTATTGTTAATAGTTTCCCTACGAGAAAATCTGCCTATGGCAGGTTTTCCGTACGTTAAAGCGAGTTAAACGTGCGTGCAGCCTGTATAAAGCCACACTTCACTATTAACCGAAATGTTATGATAAACTGATGTTTTGCTCATGCTCGCACTCGCTAAGTGTTAGGGGTATCTTCGCTCTGCTAACCTCGAACTCACCTACGCTCGTTCTCGCTAAGCGCCGCGAAGGGCCTTCGCACTAAATTCGCATTTCGCTTTGCCGTTGTGTCGGTGCCTTCCGCTCTACTAAGTTCGTGCTTTGCACTCACTAAGTGCCGCGGAAAACTTTCACACTAATTTCGTGCTACGCCTTTGGCTTGCACTCAATAAGTGTTCAATGTTTACCAAACAAAAGCAAGCACTTCGCCACCAACATTCTGCTTTCTAGCTTCCTTGTCAGTCATAACACCAAGGTTTGTTGAAATAATTGCAATACCAAGTCCGCCAAGTACCTTTGGAAGGTTCTCTGTACCAGCGTACACACGTAAACCTGGCTTTGAAATTCTCTTAATACCTGTGATTACCTTGTCATCCTTGTCAACGCCATACTTTAATGTGATGTGCATTGTCTTGAATGCGCCTTCATCTACAAGTTCATACTTTGAAATATAGCCTTCATCTACAAGGATGTCAGCAATTGCTATTTTCATCTTTGTTGCCGGAACATCTACTGTATCATGTTTAGCAGTATTAGCATTACGGATTCTTGTAAGCATATCTGCAATTGGATCACTCATTGTCATTTTTAATTGCCTCCTTCCTTATTCTTACCAGCTAGCCTTCTTAACGCCTGGAATCTGGCCTTTATATGCTAACTCACGGAAACAAATTCTGCAGATTCCGTATTTTCTTAAATATGCATGTGGACGACCACAAATTCTGCAACGTGTATATTCTCTAGTAGAGAATTTTGCAGGACGCTGCTGCTTAACTTTCATTGAAGTCTTAGCCATGAAATTCTCCTCCTAACTATTTCTGAAATGGCATGTTGAATAATGTCAAAAGTTCACGTGCTTCTTCGTCTGTGTTAGCTGTAGTAACGAATATAATATCCATACCTCTAACCTTATCGATCTTATCATACTCGATTTCAGGGAAGATAAGCTGTTCCTTAATACCAAGTGCGTAATTTCCTCTTCCGTCAAATGCGTTTGGATTAACGCCTCTGAAGTCACGTACTCGAGGAAGTGAAAGGTTGATGAGACGATCCATGAATTCATACATCTTCTCGCCTCTTAATGTAACCTTACATCCGATTGGCATGCCTTCTCTAAGCTTAAAGTTAGCAATTGATTTCTTAGCCTTTGTGATAACTGCCTTCTGGCCTGTGATTGTCTCCATATCCTTGATTGCTGAATCAAGAAGCTTTGCGTTCTCCTTTGCTTCACCAATACCCATGTTTACAACAATCTTATCCATCTTAGGCACTTCCATGATGTTTTTGTAGCCGAACTTCTTAATAAGTGCATCTACTATCTCATTATTATAAGTATCTCTTAATCTACTCAACTCTACGGACCTCCTCTCTATTAGTCGATAATGTCGCCTGTAACCTTAGCTACACGCTTCTTGATCGGTTTACCGTTCTTATCAACACCATCAAATGTAAAACCGATTCTTGTAACCTTACCCTTGTGGAGGTACATTACATTTGACATATCGATAGGAGCTTCTATATTAATAATTCCACCTTCGCGGTTAGCAGCGCTTGGCTTAGCGTGCTTTGTAATCACGTTAACGCCTTCAACTGTTACCTTGCCGTTCTTGTGGTCAACGCTAAGAACTTTTCCTTCTCTGTCCTTATCCTTACCGGTGATAACTCTTACGGTATCACCCTTCTTAATCTTTGTTGTTGCCATGCCCTACACCTCCTTATAATACTTCCGGAGCGAGGGAAACAATCTTCATATACTGCTTATCTCTCAGCTCTCTGGCTACAGGTCCAAAAATACGTGTTCCTCTTGGAGTCTTATCTTCACGAATAATTACTGCAGCGTTCTCGTCAAATTTAATATAGGATCCGTCTTTACGGCTAACGCCCTTTACAGTACGAACTACAACGGCCTTAACAACATCACCCTTCTTAACAACGCCTCCTGGTGTTGCATCTTTAACCGAAGCTATAATGACATCGCCGATGTTCGCATATCTTCTTGTTGAACCGCCCATAACACGGATGCAAAGAAGCTCTTTCGCACCTGTATTATCAGCAACCTTCAATCTGGTTTCCTGCTGGATCATGATTATTCTCCTTTCAAATAACTATAGGCAGCCTTTACGTGACACGTAGTACATACCTATACATGCATCTATGCGATATTATTTTGCCTTCTCGATAATCTCAACAAGTCTCCATCTCTTATCCTTAGATAATGGTCTTGTCTCCATAACCTTAACTGTATCGCCAATACCGCACTCGTTATTTTCGTCATGTGCCTTTAATTTGTATGTCTTTTTAACAATCTTACCATACAGTGGGTGCTTTACGTTGTCTACAACTGCAACTACGATTGTCTTATCCATCTTATCGCTTACAACCTTGCCTGTACGGGTTTTTCTTAAATTTCTTTCCACAACAAATTCTCCTTTCTTGGTTTAATCTGTAGGAATTACTCAGCAACTTTAGCTTTTTCAGTAATAACAGTCTGGATTCTTGCGATGTTCTTGCGAACTTCTTTAATACGTCCGGTGTTATCTAACTGATTTGTTGCGTTCTGAAATCTCAAATTAAAAAGTTCCTTCTTAGCAGCTACTAATTCTTCATTTAATTCTGCAGCTGATTTTGTTCTTAAATCTTCTACATACATATTAATTTTCACTGTTATCACCGCCTTCTAAATCTGCGCGAGAAACAATCTTACATTTTACTGGAAGCTTGTGCATAGCAAGACGTAATGCTTCTCTAGCTGTTTCCTCTGGTACACCTGCAATCTCAAATAATACGCGACCTGGCTTAACAACAGCTACCCAATACTCAAGTGAACCCTTACCGGAACCCATACGAGTTTCAGCAGGCTTAGCTGTTACAGGCTTGTCTGGGAAAATCTTAATCCAAACCTTACCACTACGCTTCATATAACGTGTCATGGCAACACGGGCTGCTTCGATCTGGTTTGACTTAATCCAAGCCGGATCAACTGCAACAAGTCCGTACTCACCATTGCTGATTCTATTACCTCTAGACGCCTTACCAGCCATAGAACCACGGAACTGCTTACGGCGCTTTACTCTCTTTGGCATTAACATTATTTATCTCTCCCTTCCTTAGCTGCCTTTGTTGGAAGAACTTCGCCATTGTAGACCCAAACCTTTACGCCAACCTTGCCGTAAGTTGTGTCTGCTTCTGCGAAACCATAGTCAATATCAGCTCTGAGTGTCTGAAGTGGAATAGTACCTTCACTATAGAACTCTGTACGAGCCATATCTGCACCACCGAGACGTCCTGAACAAGCTGTCTTGATACCAAGGGCACCTGACTTCATTGTTCTTGACATTGTAGACTTCATAGCTCTTCTGAATGAAACACGGTTCTCAAGCTGAAGTGCAATGCTCTCTGCAACAAGCTGTGCATCTCTGTCTGGTCTCTTGATTTCCTTAATGTCAACGAATAACTTCTTATCTGTAAACTTCTGAACTTCTGCCTTTAACTTCTCAATCTCAGCTCCGCCCTTACCGATTACGATACCAGGCTTAGCTGTGTGAATAATAACCTTAACACGGTCTGATGCTCTCTCAATTTCGATCTTTGAAACACCAGCACTGTATAACTTCTTTTTCAGGTAGGTTCTGATTTCGTAGTCTTCAACAAGATTGTCTGCAAAATCAGCTTCAGCATACCATCTAGAGTCCCAATCTTTAATAACTCCTACTCTTAAGCCATGAGGATTAACTTTCTGTCCCATGCCTGACCTCCTTATCTTTCATTAAGCACGATAGTGATATGGCTTAATCTCTTCTCGATTCTGTAAGCTCTACCCTGTGCTCTTGGTTTCACTCTCTTCATCGTAGGTCCTTTATTTGCATAACATTCCTCGATGTAAAGTTTTTCTCTATCCATACCATTGTTATTCTCAGCGTTTGCAATTGCTGATTCAAGTAACTTCTTTATTAAAGTAGAAGCATATCTCGGATTGTATGATACAATACCAAGTGCTGTCTCAACATCCTTGCCCCTGATGGCATCTAAAACAAAGCACGCTTTTCTTACAGACACTCTTGCGTAAGATAACTTAGCTGATGGTCTTGTATCCTTATTAGCGTTTCTTTCTCTCTTTATCTGGGATCTATGTCCTCTTGCCATGAATAGCAACCTCCTTTCATAACATTAACGTCTTGATTTCTTTTCGTCTTTTCCGTGACCTCTGTAGGTTCTGGTAGCTACAAATTCACCGAGCTTATGTCCAACCATATCCTCTGTTACATAAACCGGCACGTGCTTTCTACCATCATGGACTGCAATTGTATGTCCAATCATCTGAGGGAAAATTGTGGAACGACGTGACCAGGTCTTAATAACCTGCTTCTGTCCGGATGCATTCATAGCGTCAATCTTCTTTAACAGATGCTCATCTGCAAATGGTCCTTTTTTAAGTGAACGAGCCATAGTTACCTCCTTATAAACTAACTGTTTGTCGACTGTCGGTGCAAATTACTTGCCACCGTTTCTTCTTCTTACGATAAGCTTGTTAGACTGCTTATTCTTCTTTCTTGTCTTAAGTCCGAGTGCAGGCTTGCCCCAAGGTGTAGATGGGCCTGAACGTCCGATTGGTGTTCTACCTTCACCACCACCATGTGGATGGTCGTTAGGGTTCATAACAGAACCACGAACTGTAGGTCTGATACCCATGTGACGCTTACGTCCAGCCTTACCAACGTTGATAAGCGCATGCTCTCCGTTTCCAACTACTCCGATAGTAGCTCTACAGTTAATTGGTACCATTCTCATTTCGCCTGATGGAAGTCTTAAAGTTGCATACTTACCTTCCTTAGCCATTAACTGAGCACTTGTTCCGGCTGAACGAACGAGCTGTCCGCCTCTTCCGGCATATAACTCAATATTATGAATCTGAGAACCGATTGGAATGTTCTTAAGTGGTAAACAGTTACCAACTCTTGTTTCAGCATTCTCACCACTCATAACCTTCATGCCATCCTTTAATCCTTCCGGAGCAAGGATATATGCCTTCTGGCCATCTGCGTAGCAGATTAAAGCGATGTTTGCACTTCTGTTTGGATCGTACTCGATACCGATAACAGTTGCTGGAATTCCATCTTTATTTCTCTTGAAATCAATAATTCTATACTTTCTCTTAGCGCCGCCTCCGCGGTGTCTTACAGTGATTTTACCCTGATTGTTACGACCGGCATTCTTTGAAAGTGAAACTACGAGTGATTTCTCAGGTGTCTTCTTTGTGATCTCTGAAAAATCTGAACCAGTCATATTTCTTCTAGAAGGGGTATATGGGCGGTATGTTTTAATTCCCATTTTGTTCACTCCTTTCAAATTCTAAGTGCTTTTCGCACCTCATTTATCCACGACATATTGTTTTCGCCGTATAGTTACTGGATTCTCTCTATCTTATAAACCTGAGAAAATCTCGATATCTGCGCTGTCAGCTGTAAGCTTAACGATAGCCTTCTTCTTTGCAGCAGTTCTTCCAACTGTCATGCCACGTCTGCGCTTCTTGCCTTCGCAGTTCATTGTGTTAACTGACTCAACCTTTGTTCCTGGGAACATCTTCTGAACAGCTTCTTTAATCATTGTCTTATTAGCATCTGTGTGTACAAGGAATGTATACTTCTTCTCTGCCATAAGACTCATGGACTTCTCTGTAATCACTGGTGCCAGGATTACGTCATAATACTTAATATCAGCCATTATGCGTATACCTCCTCAATTTTCTCGATTGCAGCCTTGCTAGCTACAACAGTGTTGTACTTAAGGATGTCGTAAACATTAATTGTATTTGTTAATGCTGTCTTAACATCCGGAATGTTTCTTGTTGATAAGATAACGTTCTCATCCTTCTCAGCAAGAACTAAGAGAGCCTTAGATACCTCTAAATTCTTGAACATAGATACCATAGTCTTTGTCTTAATCTCGCTAACCTTGATATCATCAACAACGATGAGCTTGTTATCAGCAACTCTTGTTGTAAGAGCTGACTTAAGAGCCAATCTCTTCTCTTTCTTATTAAGGGTAATTGTGTAATCTCTTGGCTTAACAGCAAATACCATACCGCCGCCAGTCCACTGTGGAGATCTTGTTGAACCCTGTCTTGCATGACCTGTTCCCTTCTGTCTCCAAGGCTTCTTACCACCACCGCTAACTTCTGCACGAGTCTTAGCGCTCTGTGTACCCTGTCTCTTATTTGCAAGCTGTGCAACAACTGCCTGATGTACGAGGTGCTCATTAACTTCAACACCAAATACTGCATCATTCAGTTCCATTGTGCCAACTACCTGACCTTCCATATTGTAAACAGATACGTTTGCCATCTGTGTTTCCTCCTTTCCAGTAAAAACTACTTAACAGTCTTTACAGTTTCTTTTAATGTTACTAAAGACTTCTTAGGTCCCGGAACGCCGCCCTTAACCAAAATCACGTTGTTCTCAACGTCTACACGTACGATTTCAAGATTCTGAACTGTAACCTGTACGTTACCCATCTGGCCAGGCATTCCCTTGCCCTTAAATACCTTACT
The DNA here is from genome assembly GCA_045603305.1 of Lachnospiraceae bacterium. Classification (GTDB taxonomy): domain Bacteria; phylum Bacillota; class Clostridia; order Lachnospirales; family Lachnospiraceae; genus JAFRXK01. The sequence continues at coordinate 31,124 of JAZULV010000113.1, forward strand.
AGGATCTGAACAAGCACCGTTTGAACCCTGATGACGATGGAACTTAGAACCATGAGCCATAGGTCCTCTGTGCTGTCCGTGTCTCTTAATGGCACCCTGGAAGCCTTTACCCTTTGAAATAGCAGTTGCATCAATCTTATCGCCTACTGCGAAGATATCTGCCTTAATTTCATCGGCTGGACTATACTCAGAAGCATTCTCAAACTTAAACTCTCTTACGTATCTCTTGTAAGATACTCCGGCCTTCTTAAAGTGGCCCTGTAATGGCTTGCTGACTAACTTTTCCTTCTTGTCAACAAAACCAACCTGTACTGCACTGTAACCGTCGTTCTCAACAGTTTTAACCTGTGTAACAACACATGGACCAGCCTGAAGTACAGTTACCGGAACAAGCACGCCATCTTCTGTGAAGATCTGTGTCATTCCAAGCTTTGTAGCTAAAATCGCTTTCTTCATGTTTTACCTCCTGTTAATCTACAGCGGATCACCTTTCGGCAATCATCCTAGATATGCATTGGGTATCTATATAATATCCTTCAATGCAATAAGGATTTTTTCACTAAATTTTGTTGTGAAGTATTAATTACTTCTGTTTCATCTTGATATCAATGTATACACCAGCCGGCATTTCCAGTCTTGATAAAGCATCAACTGTCTTCTGTGTTGGTGCAGTGATATCAATAAGTCTCTTATGAGTTCTCTGCTCAAACTGCTCTCTTGAATCCTTGTACTTGTGAACAGCTCTAAGAATAGTAACTACTTCCTTCTTTGTTGGAAGAGGTACAGGTCCACTCACCTGAGCTCCATTCTTCTTCACAGTTTCAATGATCTTGGCAGCAGACTGATCAACTAACTGATGATCATAAGCCTTTAATGTGATTCTCATTACCTGACTTGCCATAATAAAACGCGCCTCCTTTTCGCACTTTTGTTTCTAAGTACGACAAGCGGTGACTGTACACACTACCGGGTGTTTCGTAAATCCTCACACACCCATTCTGCTTCTTAGCAGATATTTTGCTTTCGGTACAGTGACTTGTCGCCAGTTTCCTAACTTGACATTCGCTCCACGGAAAACCTGTAATTACATACAGCAACCTCACGCTTCACAGCTATCATGCCACAGCACCATAAAATATACCATATAACAAATTATAAATCAATAGTTTTTTTCATGTTTTTTGATATATTTTTCACGAAATTTTCATTGTATATCAAACTGATTTTTAGCAGACATTCATAATAATTATTTTAGAAAACCGGTGGCAGCGTCCCCTTCCGCCACCGGCATTATACTAATTTTCTTCTTTTTTAGTTTCATGATAAGACTTCTCTGTATTAACATTCCAAATATTTGTCTTATCACTCTTTCCTGAAAGAATATTATCTACAGTCTCAAAGGAAGTAACCATGGAATGGTCCATATTATTATAACGGTGCTGTCCGTTTCTTCCTACGCAGTATAAATTATCGTATCCGTTGAGATATGATATCACTTCATCAATATTATCGTAAGTATCAAAATATGCCGGATATGCCTTCTTAACCCTTTCCATATGGGAATCCAGCACTGCCTCATCCTTATCAAGCACACCCATGGTTACAAGCTCACTTATACCAAAGGCCGTCCACTCTTCTTCGCTCATATTCCAGTACTTATCACCTTCTGTACAGAAATACTCAAGACCTATCCACACATGTTTTTCCGGGTCATCCACAAGGTATGGAGACCAGTTGTTAAATATCTGAATACGTCCAAGCTTCACTCCGGCATCCTGCACATATATCCAGCAGTCCGGAACAATGTCTGATAAAGTCTTTAACTTAGTCTGATTCTTTAAATTAAGCTTATTAACCTTAATTCCTACAGTAACAAAGTCTCTATATGGAAGTCCGGCTGCTATATCTGTAACTCTTTCAGGTACATTATCCATACCAAGCACCAAATCCTTGAGCGGCATTGAAGAAATAAGTATATCGCAGTCCATCTTCTCAGTCTTACCATCACACTCATAAGCGACACCGGTTACTTTGCCATCAGAAGCATTTATCTTAACAACCTTACTGTTCTTCTTTATGACACCGCCTAGCTTCTCAAATTCTAAAGCTACAGTCTCCCAGAGCTGACCGGGACCATACTTAGGATAGGAGAATTCTTCGATAAGAGAAGTTTCTACCTCTCTGCCGCCCTTCTTAGGAATCATCTTGCCAAACACATCCTTAATAATAGCAAGTATAGATAAACCTTTTACACGCTGAGAACCCCAGTCTGCCGAAATCTCACTTGGATGTCTTCCCCACAGTTTCTCTGTATAACCTTCAAAGAACATGGAGTAGAGCTTGCGGCCAAATCTGTTAATATAGAAGTTTTCCAGTGATGTTTCTTCTTTTTTATGTACTACTGAAAGCATATAACTGCATCCTGCCTGTATATCAGTAACAATGCCCATATTCTTAATAGTATTCCAGTTAAGCTTTACAGGATAATCAAAAAATTTCTTCTTATAATATATACGTGACACACGGTTTCTTGTAAGCATAACCTTGTCTTCTTTTTCCGGGTCCGGACCATTCTCAGCTAATGGTACACTTCTTCCAAGCACCTTATCATCATAAGAAGGTGCTCCCTGCTTAGGCATAAGCTCATTCCACCACTCATTTACCTTGTCATCTTTTGAGAAGAAACGATGTCCTCCGATATCCATACGGTTACCGTTGTACTTAACAGTTCTTGAGATACCACCAATTTCATCGGTTTCTTCTAATATAATAACCTTGTAATCCTTAGATGCCTTGAGCAATTCAACCCCGGCTGTAAGGCCTGCCGGTCCTGCCCCGATAATAACTATAGTTTTCATATTCCCGTCCCTTTATCCTCTCATATTTAGTGTACTAAAAAATATCCTATAAATAGCATTACACACAAAATCCCAAATGCAATCTGTACTCCGTGTAAAATGTTTATCACCCAGGAATTTTTACTTTCTCTTATCTGTCCTGCACCGAGCATACCTCCTATAACCAGAAGCATAAGCGGTATCAATACATACCTTACATTCATTGTGCAGATAAACATATATTCAAAGCAGAACTTAATATAAAGTCCAAATACTACAACAACAGTGATAAGTGCATAAATTCTCTTTTCAAGCTCCAGCTTAGACTTAACCACCCAGTAAACAAATAACACTGTCAGCGATATCAGCAACGCAGCCAGAACCCAGAACACCATACGGCCTATCATAATCTTAAACGCATCATTTTGGAACCAGTTACCCTCACCAAAAGCAGCACATTTTATCATGGTAATAAATATATTATGGTCGCAGTTTGCATCCTGGTTCGACCAGACAATCGCCGGGGAGCTGAACTGATTCAGTGAAAAATCAAACAATCTCTGGAATACTGTATTGTACTTCTCTATATACTGTTCAAGCTCCTTTGGCAGCTCCTGCACATAATTTAGCGGCAGATCATATAAAATCTTATTCTTTACCGGGTACCACAGTCCCAGCGGAAAGGTAATAACGCCAAAGACTGTATACTGCTTTATAAATGTCCAGACCTTCTTACGTTCCTTGACAAGTTTCATCACAAAAAGAAACGCTACTGCGAAAGCAACAAAGCCTCCTGAAACCTTCGTCATCATGGCACTGCCAATTGAAATACCAAGTAAAATTATATTCTTAAAGTTCGGTTCATCATACCACTTTAACGCCAGATAAAGACTTACTGCCATAAGCAGTGTTACAAGGGTGTCATTATTAATCGAACCGGCCTGCATCACAAAATACGGAAAGAACGCCAGAACACCCATAGCACCCATTCTCGTATATACATCAGCCTTTAACTTTTTTAAAATACCATTGGCAGCAAAAAGTATACATGATGAATACACAAGTGTAAGCATCTGAATATTCTCTCCTGCACGGGAAAGGTCAAACCCAAGCTTAGTGTTTAATCCAAGCCATAAGGCAGATATTGCATGATGTAATGGCGGATGATAGAACTGAAGCCTGTATCTCGGATCAAAATCCGGCAACTGCTTATAACTATATAAATAATAAACATATCCTAAATGCCCTTGCCCATCAATTAACTCACCTATATCATTCTGCATTTCACTTATGCTGGTAAAAAGCACATAGGCAAATCTCAGTAAAATTCCAGAAAAGATAATCAGTCCAATAATCTGCTCGGCACTAATCTGTCTGCTTCTATACAATGCATATACAACTACAATTAAGGAAAGCAGCAATACAAACATAAACACAGTTACTATATTAGACGTCAGACTTCCCAGACCGTAGCCGCGGATTATTGATAATATATATACGCCTCCAATAAATCCAATACCCAGTGCTGCTTTAATTATGATGTGCAGGTTATCTGACCCAAATTTAACTCTTGAATAAATCAGACTTCCTAAAACTACTGCAAGCAACATCTCCAAAAAGCTGAACTTACCAAGTGATAGGAAACCAATCTCTGTCTGATTAAAAAATATAGTTCCTGCAAAAAAAACAATAATCAATGCAAGAACATTTGGATGTTCTTTTATACTCTTTGTTATCTTCTCCATTACAGTCCTTGTATCTCCTTAAAACCTATAGTACTCATTGTTATTCAAAACATATATTATTAAATAATACCGACTATTTATTATAGTATCATATTTTGTCCAAGTTGTGTACCACATTCGGCATTTTAATATAGTTGACGCAATCATTTATTATAGATATAATTAATCCGACGTAAAACTTTCAGTTTTACACCTTAACCACACTAAATCTTTAGTCAATTATAAAACTCTTTCTATGTATTATCGAATTGCATAAATATTATTATCCTTGACAAGCGCCTTGTAGGCGTAGCCGGAACGAAGCTTGTGAGGATAATAATATTTATGCAATTATATAAAGTATAGTTTTATAATCGACTAAAAATACACAATTTGGAGGTCCTATATGTGGATTGCTGACGGATGGAAGGATTACGAAGTCATTGACTGTTCTGATGGAGAAAAGTTAGAAAGATGGGGCAAGTACCTGCTTGTGCGCCCGGACCCGCAGGTTATCTGGAGCACAGAGAAGAACAATTACGGTTGGAAGAATATGAACGGTCATTATCACAGAAGCTCTAAAGGCGGCGGCGAGTGGGAATTCTTCAACCTTCCTGAACAATGGACTATTAACTATAAGGGCTTAACTTTTAATTTAAAGCCTTTCAGTTTTAAGCACACCGGACTTTTCCCGGAGCAGGCAGCCAACTGGGACTGGTTTGGCAAGAAGATAAAGGAAGCCGGCAGACCTATTAAGGTTCTCAATCTTTTTGCATATACCGGCGGAGCTACTTTGGCTGCTGCCAAGGCAGGCGCTTCAGTCACCCATGTTGATGCATCCAAGGGTATGGTAAACTGGGCAAGTGAAAATGCCCGTTCCTCAAGTCTTGGCGATGCACCTATCCGCTGGATTGTAGACGACTGCCAGAAGTTTGTAGAGCGTGAGATCCGACGCGGCAACAAATACGACGCAATCATCATGGACCCGCCTTCCTACGGCAGGGGACCTAAGGGTGAGATTTGGAAGATTGAAGAGTCCATATATCCATTTGTGCAGCTCTGCGAGCAGTTATTAAGCGACAAACCGCTTTTCTTCCTTATTAATTCCTACACCACCGGACTTCAGCCTGCGGTACTCACCTACATGCTTTCTTCTGTAATTACACCGAAGCATGGCGGCAAGGTTGTTTCTGATGAGATTGGGCTTCCGGTTACCCAGAGCAGACTTAATCTGCCATGCGGTGCCAGCGGAAGATGGGAAGCCTAACTTTATATACCGATATTACAAATGGGACTGTCTGTTTGATATGTTTCCTCTATAGAAATCAGTGAAATATTTCATTGATTTCTATGCAGGAAGCACCTCATCCCGACAGCCCCATTTTTGTTTCTATATAATTATTGAAAAAACAAATGCTCAATTAATATCTTAAGCCCTATAAATATAAGTATAATTCCTCCGGCCATCTCTGCCTTTGACTTGTACTTTTCGCCAAAGACATTCCCAATCTTAATACCGGCCATACCAAAACAGAAAGTTATAATACCAATAAATGAAACCGCCGGAACAATATCAACATTTAAAAATGCAAAGGTTATGCCAACCGCAAGGGCATCAATACTTGTCGCTATGGCGAGCAACAACATAGTCCTAACATCAAAGGAATCATCCAGACTCTCGGCTTCACTCCTTGCCTCCTTAATCATGTTTATACCTATAATCGACAGCAGCACAAAGGCAACCCAATGGTCTATGCTCTGTATCAGGCCACTAAACTGTTTTCCAAGCAAATACCCTATTGCCGGCATCAATGCCTGAAAACCTCCAAAATAAAGGCCGGCTATAACTGCGTTCTTCCAGCTCATCTTCTTCATGGACAAGCCCTTACATATCGCTACCGCAAATGCATCCATGGACAAGCCAACAGCCAAAACAAACAATTCAATAATTCCCATAATGTAATTCTCCTTTGCAAAATCTTATATAGAATGCCAGAGCTTATTTTTAGTCAATTGTATTTCTACTTAGTCATAGAATATACTACACATGAGCATACAAAGAATTTGCTACCGCCAACTTCTTTGCATACTTTGGTACAAAAAAAGACGCATGTATAGAAAGCCCTTAAAATAAAGCTCCATACATGAGTCTCGTTAATTAAGATAAGCCAGACCGTTAGGTCAGTATGTTGACTTATCGCACTATTGTGCCAACTACTCTCTCACATAATTGGTATGTTATCACATAATAAAACACCTGTCAATTATTATCTGCTACATAAATCTTCAACATATCCGTTATATAAATCTTCCGACAATATCCGCTACATAAATCTTTCGACAATAAACACAGTAACACTTGCCACCAGTGCAACCGTCGTCAGACTTCTATTGAATAATGAAAGAATCACTGCAACTATTAGTCCTGCAAAGGCACTCCACACTCCGTTTGTCGCATACAGAATTGCCGGAAATGTCATCGCAGTAAGGCATGCATAAGGCACATAATGAAGAAACGAACGAACAAATTTATTTTCAATCTTCTTTTGAAAAACTGTAAGAGGTACCGTTCTTATCAAATAAGTTACTATTGCCATAACAGCTATGTAAACATAAATCATTCTGTCCCCTCCTCATTATCTTTTATAGGAAACAACCATGCACCAATCGCAGAAGCTGCAACAGTACATATAATTATGGCAATTCCCGAAGAAATAAAATCAAAAGCCGGTACATAATATATCAGACAACTTAAAACTAATGATATAAGTACTACTACCATTACCGGTCTCGACTTCTTGGCTACAGGAATGACTATCGCAATAAACATACCATAAAGTGCAATGCTTAAGGCAGTACAAAGGGATGCCGGAAGAATATTGCAGGCAATTGCGCCTACAGCTGTCCCCAAAGTCCAGCCTAAAATCGGCGGTATCTGCAACCCCAGCATATACTTTATTGTTAAATCTTTATTATGAGACATTGCCACAGCAAACACCTCATCAGTATTGGCAAAAGCAATAACCAGTCTGTGCCAAAACTTCATGTCCTTAGAGAGTTTTTGAGACAAGGACAGACTCATAAGTGCATATCGAAGGTTAATAATAAACTGGGTTAAAATCATCTCTAATATAGTACCACCGGCAACCATAATCCCCAGCCCGGCAAACTGTCCTGCACTTGTTACATTAGTAAGACTTGTAAGCACCGCCTGAAAAACGTTAAGTCCATCCTGCAAAGCCACAATTCCGAAGCTAAAGCTTACCGAAAAATACCCCAGCGCTATAGGAATACTATCCTTAAGCCCACACTTAAATTCGTTCATTTTAATGCATCTCCATAGTTACATTCAAAAAACTGCCACGTCTTTTTATAGCATAGGCAGCTTCTTACTCTTAAGTATTAATTAGGGCGTTCCCTTATCGGAAACGCCCATATATATTAGTTTAAATTAATCAATGATTACTCAATGATTGAAGCAACTGTACCAGCGCCTACTGTTCTACCACCCTCACGGGTAGCGAAACGAAGACCCTGCTCCATAGCTACTGGATGGATGATCTCTACTGTCATCTCTACGTTATCACCTGGCATACACATCTCTGTACCAGCTGGTAACTCACAAACACCAGTTACGTCAGTTGTTCTGAAGTAGAACTGTGGTCTGTAGTTGTTGAAGAATGGAGTATGACGTCCACCTTCATCCTTTGTTAATACGTAAACCTGAGCTGTAAACTTTGTATGAGGTGTGATTGAACCTGGCTTAGCAAGAACCTGTCCTCTTTCGATTTCTGTTCTCTGAACACCACGGAGAAGTGCACCAATGTTATCACCAGCCTGACCTTCGTCAAGAAGCTTGTGGAACATCTCAACACCTGTACAAACAACCTTACGTGTCTCTTCCTTAAGACCTACGATTTCAACTTCGTCTGATACATGGATAACACCACGCTCTACTCTACCTGTAGCAACAGTACCACGACCTGTGATTGAGAAAACGTCCTCTACTGGCATAAGGAATGGCTTATCAACATCTCTCTCTGGGTCTGGAATATACTCTTCAATCTGCTCGAAGAGTTCAAGAATTCTGTCACCCCACTCGCTGCTTGGATCTTCAAGAGCCTTAAGAGCTGAACCCTGAACGATAGGTGTATCATCACCTGGGAACTCATACTCGTTAAGAAGCTCTCTGATCTCCATATCTACGAGCTCAAGTAACTCTTCATCATCAACCATATCACACTTGTTCATGAATACTACAACGTATGGTACACCTACCTGACGAGCAAGAAGGATGTGCTCTCTTGTCTGAGCCATAACACCATCAGTAGCAGCAACAACGAGGATAGCACCATCCATCTGACCAGCACCTGTGATCATGTTCTTTACATAGTCAGCATGTCCTGGGCAGTCTACGTGAGCGTAGTGACGCTTTGGTGTCTCGTACTCAACGTGAGCTGTAGAAATTGTGATACCTCTTTCTCTTTCTTCTGGAGCCTTATCGATCTGGTCGAATGCAACCTGCTCACCTAAACCATATCTCTTGTGAAGTGTAAGTGTAATAGCAGCTGTTAATGTTGTCTTACCATGGTCAACGTGTCCGATTGTACCAATGTTACAATGAGGTTTTGTTCTCTCGAATTTAGCCTTTGCCATTTTATTTTCCTCCTTCAAATCATGTTCTCTGGGAACACATTTCTTTTTTATGATTTTTTTACGATAAAATCTGATTGTATTATAAGATATAAGCCTGATATTTTCAAGACTTAAATTTATTTTATATAGGCTGATAACATGATTTTTACATAAAATATGCAAAATCAATGTTATCTCTGCCTTATATATTTAAAATTTTATTGATTAAGCATTCTTTTCTGAAAGAATCTTCTCCTGAACGCTCTTTGGTACCTGCTCATACTTCTCAAAGAACATTGAATATGCTGCACGACCCTGTGTCTTAGAACGAAGGTCTGTTGCGTAACCAAACATCTCTGTAAGTGGAACAAAGCACTTAATCAACTTAGAACCGTTAACATCATCGAATGACTCGATACGTCCACGACGTGAGTTGATATCACCGATTACATCACCCATGTAATCCTCAGGAGTTGAAACTTCAACTCTCATGATAGGCTCAAGAAGAACTGCATCTGCCTTCTTCATAGCATCCTTAAATGCCATAGAACCTGCAATGTGGAATGCCATTTCTGATGAATCGACTTCATGGTATGAACCATCGTATACATTAGCATGTACACCGAGTACAGGGAATCCGCCAAGGATACCTGACTTTGTAGCTTCTTCGATACCGGCACCTACAGCAGGGATGTATTCCTTAGGAATAGCACCACCAACTACTGTTGACTCGAACTCGAATGTCTTCTCGCCATTTGGATCCATAGGCTCGAAAATAACCTTACAATGTCCGTACTGTCCACGACCACCTGACTGCTTAGCATACTTGCTGTCAACTTCAACTCTCTTAGTAATAGCTTCCTTGTAAGCAACCTGTGGCTTACCAACGTTAGCTTCTACCTTGAACTCACGAAGAAGACGGTCAACAATGATCTCAAGGTGAAGCTCACCCATACCGGCGATGATTGTCTGTCCTGTTTCCTTGTTAGTTGAAACTCTGAATGTTGGGTCTTCTTCTGCAAGCTTAGCAAGAGCTTCGCCCATCTTATCCTGTCCAGCCTTAGTCTTAGGCTCGATAGCGATATCGATAACCGGCTCTGGGAACTCCATAGACTCAAGAATAACCGGATGCTGCTCATCGCAGATTGTATCACCTGTAGTTGTTAACTTAAAGCCAACAGCTGCAGCGATATCTCCTGAATAAACCTTGTCAAGTTCCATTCTCTTATTTGCGTGCATCTGAAGGATACGTCCAACACGTTCCTTCTTATTCTTTGTTGCGTTCAATACATATGAACCTGAGTTAAGTGTACCTGAGTACACACGGAAATATGCAAGCTTACCAACGAATGGGTCAGTCATAATCTTGAATGCAAGAGCTGAGAAAGGCTCTTCATCTGATGAATGTCTCTCAACTTCATTACCATCTAAGTCAACGCCCTTGATGTCAGGAATGTCTACCGGTGATGGCATGAACTCAATAACAGCATCAAGTAATTTCTGTACACCCTTGTTTCTGTATGCTGTACCACAGCAAACAGGAATAGCTGTACACTCACATGTAGCTTTTCTTAAAGCAGCTTTTAACTGCTCATTTGTAGGCTCTTCGCCTTCAAGATATGCCATCATTAAATCATCATCTAATTCGCAGATCTTCTCTACTAATTCTGTACGATATAATTCAGCCTCATCCTGCATATCTTCCGGGATATCAACGATTGAAATATCATCGCCCTTATCATCATTGTAGATGTAAGCCTTCATCTCAAACAAGTCGATAATACCCACGAAATCATTCTCTTTACCAATTGGTAACTGAATGCAGATAGCATTCTTACCAAGTCTGTTCTTAATCTGCTCTACGGTACCGTAGAAGTTCGCACCTAAAATGTCCATCTTATTAACGAAAGCCATACGAGGTACATTGTAGGTATCAGCCTGTCTCCAAACGTTCTCAGACTGTGGCTCAACGCCACCCTTCGCACAAAATACGCCTACTGCGCCATCAAGTACGCGGAGTGAACGCTCAACTTCAACTGTGAAGTCAACGTGTCCTGGAGTATCAATGATGTTGATACGATGCTCTAAAGCACCCTTCTTAGGCTTGCAGTTCTCCTGCAATGTCCAATGACATGTTGTAGCCGCTGAAGTAATGGTAATACCTCTTTCCTGCTCCTGCTCCATCCAGTCCATGGTTGCAGTACCTTCATGAGTATCACCAATCTTATAGTTAACACCGGTGTAGTAAAGAATACGCTCTGTTGTAGTAGTCTTACCCGCATCGATATGAGCCATAATACCAATATTTCTGGTTCTCTCTAATGGATATTCTCTCTGAGCCAAGGTATTCTCCTCCTTTAGAATCTGTAATGAGCAAATGCCTTATTAGCCTCTGCCATCTTATGCATCTCTTCTTTTCTCTTTACAGATGCACCTGTGTTGTTAGCTGCATCCATAATCTCGTTAGCAAGACGCTCCTTCTGAGTCTTCTCACTTCTCTTACGTGAGAAAATTGTAAGCCAACGAAGTGCTAAAGCCTGTCTTCTATCTGGCTTAACTTCAATCGGAACCTGATATGTGGCTCCACCAATTCTCTTTGCCTTTACTTCAAGTACAGGCATAATGTTGTTCATAGCCTCTTCGAATACTTCGAGTGCAGGCTTTCCTGTCTTCTCTTCGATATTCTCGAATGCTCCGTATACGATCTTCTGAGCAACACCCTTCTTACCATCTAACATAAGGTTGTTGATAAGCTTTGTAACAACCTTGTTGTTGTATAAAGGATCTGCTAATACATCTCTCTTCTGGGTATGTCCTTTACGTGGCACGTTACTTCCCTCCTTAATTATTAGTTTGTACGGATTGCTCCGCCTTTGAATTAAATCATCGGTACTCACACAACTGTATGTTCGCGCTCGGTCTTAAGATATATTACTTAATTAATAGGTAAAAAATATGCTTCATTCCGTGCACTTATACAAATAATTGTGATTAACTGATTAAGATACTAAAAGTATCACGTCCTCAGTCCGGAATACTAAAAATTACTTCTTAGCATCCTTAGGTCTCTTAGCACCATACTTTGAACGAGCCTGACGTCTCTTAGCAACACCTGCTGTATCAAGTGTACCTCTAACGATGTGGTATCTTGTACCAGGTAAATCCTTAACACGTCCGCCTCTGATCAAAACAACGCTATGCTCCTGAAGGTTGTGACCTTCACCCGGGATATAGCTGGTTACTTCGATACCGTTAGAAAGACGTACTCTGGCGATCTTTCTAAGTGCTGAGTTAGGCTTCTTAGGGGTAGCTGTCTTAACTGCTGTACAAACACCTCTCTTCTGAGGAGCAGATACATTAGTTGCCTTCTTCTGAAGAGAATTGTATCCCTTTAAAAGAGCTGGAGCTGTAGACTTCTTTTCTGTTGTCTTTCTTCCCTTTCTAACTAACTGGTTGAATGTTGGCATGTTTTTCACCTCCTGTATTTATTGTCTGCTGTAAATGCCATAAAAACAGCATTCGGGCATACGCATACATCATAATTCTGCGCATACCCGTTTATTATAATTTTATAAATTCATTATGTCAAGAGTAGAATAAATATTTTTTCATTTCAGAAAACGCTTATCTAAGTCTCGTATCTTCAAACCTCATCAGCGTCTTCAGACCATATACCAGCTGCTCATACTGGTCTTCAAAAGTTCCCGGTGTAATGCTCAAATCCAATGACAATGCAACACTGTCAATCAGCTGTTCATTTATGCAGGACTTCATGCTTTCTAAAATCAATAGCTTCTCTCTGTAAGTTTCTGCATCAAGAAATCCGGTCAGTTTATCAGCAATATTGTTATCTGCTTTAGTAACAACATCGGTTTTATTCTCAGGCATCTTATTGTCACTACTAACGTAAGCAGACGATGATTGCACCACATCATCATCACTTACCTTCTCAAACCTATACTTCTGTGCAACCTCAGGATACTTTTCATGGTCTACTTCACTAATAAACATCTCCAGTGGTCTTGCACAAATCTTAAACTCACCATATAATGCCTGGTAAACTACCAGCATCTCATCGGTCTCTGAATGATGGGCCAGACAAATCACCTGATACATCTTATCTTTAAAATGTCTGTAAAAATCACCCGGTCTTGGGGTTCTGTCCATAGCATACCTCCTTTAATCACACTTATATTTACAACACACAATATAGTGTTTTATCAATAATACATTTTACAAAGCTTGTTTCAAAAAATCAACTTTAGTTATTTATAAATTTAATATACACGGTACCTTAAATGATACCGTGTATACTAATCATCTTATATTATAACGCATTAACATCTGCCTGTGTAAATATCTTTATACCATTATCTTCGAAAATCTTAACGCCCTCTGCTTTGTCAGATAATCTGAAAATGATTAACGCCTGACCATCGGCACTGTAATTGAATGAATATAAATACTCTATTGATACGTCAGCACCCTCAATAACAGCAAGCACCTCATCAAGTCCTGAAGGTCTGTTAGGTACACAAACACAAATCACATTGTTAGTACGTGCAGGACAACCTGCAGCCTTCAATGTCTCAAGTGCCTTATCAATGTCGCACTCTCTTACTATAAAACGCACAATGCCAAAATTAGCAGTATCTGCTATAGAAAGAGCCATGATATCTATACCGGCATCACCGATTAACTTAGTTACATTTCTCAAAGTACCTCTGATATTCTCCAAATAAACAGATATTTGTTTTACGTACATACAAATCCCTCCTTATAATTAAAGCTTTCTGTTGTCAATAATACGCTTTGCCTTACCTTCTGAACGAGGTATTGTCTTAGGTGGTACAAGCTGAACCTTAGCACTTACACCAACAACTGATTTAATCTTTTCTGCTATAGCATTTCTAAGATTCTCAATCTCACCAACCTTATCAGAGAACATCTCCTCTGTAAGCTCTACCTGAACTTCTAATTTATCAGTTGAGTTTACTCTGTCAACGATAAGCATGTAATGAGGAGCCACACCTTCCATACCTACAAGAACAGTCTCAATCTGGCTAGGGAACACATTCACACCTCTGATAACAATCATATCATCGGTACGTCCTGTAATTCTGCTCATCTTAACAGTAGTTCTTCCGCAGGCACAAGGCTCATCAGATAATGTGCAGATATCATGGGTACGATATCTGAGCATTGGCATACCTTCCTTTGTAATTGTAGTAAATACAAGCTCGCCCGGTGTACCATATGGAAGCTGCTCTTCTGTAACAGGGTCAATTATCTCTGCTATAACGTGGTCTTCATTAACATGCATTCCATCCTTCTCTAAACACTCGAAAGCTACACCAGGACCGCCAATCTCTGTAAGACCGTAAATATCGCATGCATCTATATCGAGAAGGTCTTCAAGATTCTTTCTCATACCCTCTGTCCAAGGCTCTGCTCCGAAGCATCCTGACTTTAACTTGAACTCTTCAATCGGGATACCCATCTCTCTAATGGTTTCTCCTAAATATGTAGCATATGATGGTGTACAGCATAACATTGTAGCACCTAAATCATGCATCATCATAATCTGTCTCTGGGTATTACCGCTTGACATCGGTATAACCATAGCCCCAACTCTCTGGGCACCCTGATGTGCACCAAGACCGCCGGTAAATAAACCGTATCCATAAGCAACCTGTACTATATCTTCAGGACCGCCGCCTGCTGCAACTATTGCACGGGCAACCATCTCTGTCCATACTTCAATATCATTCTCTGTGTAACCGGATACTATCGGCTTACCTGTAGTTCCTGATGAACCCTGAATACGAATAATGTCCTTCTTAGGTGCTGCAAAAAGTCCAAACGGAAACTCATCACGAAGATCAGTCTTCTCCATAAATGGAAGCTTCTTTAAATCATCTATTGAATTAATATCCTCCGGCTTTACTCCTTTAGCATCCATTCTGGCTCTGTACATAGGTACATTGTCATATACTCTCTGCACAGTTGCCTTAAGTCTTTCTCCCTGGAGTACTTTTCTCTCTTCACGATTCATGCACTCCATCTCGGGATTGTAAATATTATGTGTTTTTGGTGCTTTCATGTTGTTTCCTCCCTAACACTTAGTGTAGTTCTATTATATATTATTTTTCTATGATTTCCATAGTGTTTTTTATAAATTTTGTTTAAAAATTTGATTGTAAATATATTTTCCAGGGCAAATGCACACGCAAAATAACAACTATTTTCTTGCAATAAATCAAAGAAGGTATCTTGAAATTTTCTGTTATTCTGTAAATCCAGTTTCATTCCAAAATACCTTCAAAATTATTAATTATTTATTTCATATGAGCTCTGCCACTGAACACCTGTGTATTAACCAACAAGGTCCCATGGTCCCCACTGTTCTGAGCCCGGTGCTGAATTTGTATTCCACCACTTTGACACATACACCTGACCATTATATACCACATAATCACCTTTTACATATACCGCATCAGCACTCCATTCCGGATACTGGCTCTCGCTTGGTGCTTCGGTTGGTGCCTCGGTTGGTGCCTGGGTTGGTGCCTCGGTTGGTGCCTGGGTTGGTGCCTCGGTTGGTGCCTGGGTTGGTGCTTCCTCTACTGAAATATTAGTAAGCTCATACCAGTTGAGGTTGTATCTTCCGCCGTCTGCATATACCTTGAATGTATGTGTTCCTGCTGTAAGGCGTACCTCTGTACCCTTAATCTCTCTGAATATTCCCCACCCGCCTGTTCTTCCTACTGCTACTGTTGCTATTACGGAGTTATTCTCCATAAGGCTAAGTAAGCTTGTGCCGCCGTCTGTTCTAGCTGCTCTTACGTCAAATCTGTAAATGCCTGTTGCAGGTATCTTTACTGAATAC
>JAZULV010000114.1:0-11393 GCA_045603305.1 Lachnospiraceae bacterium
AGATGATTGTTATCAGCAGCTATATGTAAGTCAATACAACAATCTATCTGTTGAACCTTTTTCAAAAAGAACTGCTTCATCATCTATAAGCTTTATAAACAAAAAATCTATATGTTATATTCACAAAAGATATCCCAAAACACTGAAGAATGCAAAGAATTACGAATAATAGTTTATGAGGAGGATATAAAACATATGGAAGAAATTAAAAATTTATTAGAAGCACGAAGAAACTATTTATTGCAGCTTAAGAAGGAAAAAGAAACAGCACTTAAGTCTGTACCGGATGGCTTTCTGCGTATTTGCAGATGCGGGAAGAAAACACAATATTATCATAGAACAAATCCAAAAGATTTTAGTGGAGTTTATATTAGAGAGAAAGATATAGAGCTTGCACGGAAACTGGCACAAAAGGACTATGATAAGAAGGTTTTATCTAGTATTGATAAAGAATTGTTTGCAATAGAAAAAATTATTTCTTGTACTCCTACAATGTATGCAGAGCAAGTGTTAGAGAAACTGCATAAAGAGCGACAAAAGCTGATTAAACCAATAATAGAACCGGAAGAACAATATATAAATAACTGGCGAAGCGTCGTATACAACGGGAAAGAGTTTGATGAGCTTACACCTGAAATATTCACTTCGAAAGGTGAAAGGGTACGTTCAAAGTCAGAAGTAATCATTGCTGATGTATTAAGCAGAGAAGGAATACCATATCGATATGAATATCCGGTTTATATAAAAGGTTGGGGAAAGGTTTATCCGGATTTTACTGTGCTGAATGTAAGAAAACGAAAAGAATTATACTGGGAACATTTTGGAATGATGGATGATTCAGGTTATGTAGAGCGTGCACTGGAGAAAATTGCTCTATACGAGAGTAATGGAATACTCCCTGGAGAAAATTTGATTATGACCTTTGAAACAAAGAAAAATCCGATTAATCAGAAGATAGTAGGATTAATGATAAAACAGTATTTGGAATAATGTAAATACAGACCTTGAAATGAGTTGATATACTTCATTCAAGGTCTGTTTTCATAAAACCATATAAAAACTTGATAAGTTAGTTTTTATAAAACTATATAAAAACTTGATAAGTTAGATTTTGTACAAACGTATAATTACTTGATAAGTTGATTTATGTAAAATTATAATGTTGCACCGAAGTCAGATACGATAACCTGGCCTGTGATAGCTCTTGATTCATCACTTGCAAGGAAGAGTAAGATGTTAGCGATATCCTCAGGCATTGAAACAGGTACTGATAAATTCATATGCTTTCTCATCTGGCCAAACATATCCTGATTGAGTGTAGCAGGGTCAGTCTTTGCCATAGGTGTAGCGATTGTACTTGGGTTAACTGAATTACAGCGAATGCCTGTACCTGCAAAACGGAGAGCAGTGTGTTTTGTCAAACCGATAATAGCTGCCTTACTTGTAACGTAAGAAGCACCACCTGTACCGAACTGACCTGCAACTGAGTCAAGGTTGATGATAGAACCCTTATTGTTTTTCATCATTTCCTTAACTGCAGCTCTTGTACAGTAAAGAGTTCCCTTTGTATTGATGCCAAGAACCCACTCAAGATCTTCTTCTTCAAAGCATTCGATTGGCTTAAGTCCTGCTTCAAGTACGCCTGCATTATTAACCAATACATCAACTGTGCCATATGCTTCTACGGTCTTAGCTATGAGATTCTCAGCGTCCTCTACCTTAGATACATCTGTCTGTACAATAAGTACTTCGCCGCCGGCTGCTCTGATCTCTTCGGCAACCTCTTCAAGCTGAGGAAGACGACGAGCGCTGATAACAACCTTAGCTCCCTCTTTAGCAAATAATTTTGCAGTAGCGGCACCTACACCTGAGTTACTGCCTGTAATAATAGCTACTTTTCCGTCTAAACGTCCCATAAGAATCTCCTCCATTAATTAGA
The DNA here is from genome assembly GCA_045603305.1 of Lachnospiraceae bacterium. Taxonomy (GTDB): domain Bacteria; phylum Bacillota; class Clostridia; order Lachnospirales; family Lachnospiraceae; genus JAFRXK01. Next base: position 1,940 of record JAZULV010000114.1, read on the forward strand.
ATTTTCGTGTTAATATAAGATAATTATAAGTTTTTTATCTGAAAATTGCAATAAAAATCTGTAAAATTTGATTTATTTATTAAATAATGAATATATATTTAGTTCTGTAGAAAGTGGCAGTGTTGACAGTAGTATCTCAAAAATGTAAAATATGTAGCATGTGAGTTAAGGAGAAAACATTGGCTATGACAAATCAGGAGATGATTAAAATACATAACAAATTAAAGACTCAGAAGCTGCTTTTTGACGGTGCTTTTGGTACTTACTATGCAATAAAGTATGATACCAAGGAGCTGCCGGAGCTGGCAAATACATTACATCCGGAGCGTGTGCTTGAAATTCATAAGGAGTATATCGATGCAGGAGCACAGATTATTCGTACAAATACTTTTGCAAGCAATACAGTATCTTTGGATATGCCTTGGGAAGATATCGAAAGAAATATTAGACAGGGTTTTCGTCTGGCAAAGCAGATTGCAGAGGCAAGTGGTGTTTATGTAGCTGCTGATATAGGTCAGATAGTCAATGGAAACCAGTCAAATCGTGAGAAGATTTCTAAAGAGTACGTTGAAATCAGCCGTGTGTTTTTAGAAGAAGGTGCAGAGGTTTTTGTCTTTGAGACATTTTCTGATATTGAAGATATTCGTGAGGCTATTGAATTTATCGGCGATAAAGCATTTGTAATTATACAGTTTTCAGTAAATCAGTTTGGGTACAGTCATTCCGGGTTAAGTGCACGCAAACTAATCCAGCACGCTGAGAGTATTGATAGTATAGATGCTGTAGGATTTAACTGTGGCGTGGGACCGGCACATATGCAACAGATTATCAGAAGTATTAATTTTTCAGGCAAGAAGAGGGTAACAGCTCTTCCAAATGCCGGCTATCCTCAGATTGTTAGCAGCCGTATGATTTTTGATAATAGTAATATAGATTACTATGCACAGAAGGTCTGTGATATTGCAGCGGATGGTGCGGATATTGTAGGTGGCTGCTGTGGCACTACTCCAGAGTATATTAGCAAAATCAGCAAAAGAATATGCTTTGAACAAAAAGTGAAAGAAGTATCATTTGAAGCTAAAGAAAAAGAAGAAAAGCAAAAGAAGGATAATTCATTCTTTGCCGGTAAAGATGATAAAAAATTAATAGCTGTAGAACTTGCTCCGCCACTGGGCAGTGATGATGAAAAATTGATGGATGCGGCACATTTATTAATGAAAAGTGGTGTAGATGTACTCACATTTCCCGACTCTCCTTCAGGAAGAACCAGAGCGGATTCTATACTTATGGCGGAGAAGGTGGCACGAGAGACTGGTATGTGCGTAATGCCGCACATTTGCTGCCGCGATAAGAACGCCATTGCCATGCGTTCCCAGCTGTTAGGGGCTTATATCAATAATATTAATAATTTTCTGGTGATTACCGGTGACCCGATACCTTCTATGGTGCGAAGCAGTGTAAAAAGTGTATTCAACTTTGATTCTGTCGGACTAATGCACATTATGAATGATATGAATGAGGAGCAGTTTGAGGAAGCTCCGGTTTGCTACGGAGGCGCTATTAATCAGGGACGTAAGAATCTTGAGGTTGAAATCTCCCGTGTAAAAAAGAAAATGGAGGCAGGTGCAACCTTCTTTATGACTCAGCCGGTTACAAGTAAAGAAAGTGTGGAAAGAGTCAGACGTATAAAAGAGGAAACCGGGGCACGAATCTTATGTGGAATCATGCCTTTTGTAAGTCTTAAAAATGCTATTTTCATGAAGAACGAAATGACCGGTATTGATGTGGCAGATGAAGTGCTGGCACGTTATCGCATGGATATGACACGAGAAGAGGGGGAGCAGGTAGGTGTTGAGCTTGCTAAGGAAATGATTGCACTCACAAAGGATTTTGTAGATGGTTATTATTTCTCCTTCCCATTTAACAGAGTAGAAATGCTGGAGAGAATATTGCAGTAATATAGAAATAGTACAATGGGATTTAGAAATAAATATTTATTATTATATAAAATACTTAAAGTATTTCATGATATGTGTTATTATAGTATATAGATAGTAACTACTTTGCTATACTAAATATTTACTGTGGGAGGCTTTTATGAATACAAATAAAATGATTTGCAATTGCAAGCAGGTTTCATACTTTGATATTGAAGATGCATTGCGTCAGCTGGACAAATTTGAAGATGTCCTTAAGGCTTTTGACGAGGTTCAGAAAATAACTCATTGTTCAACAGGCTGTGGCGGTTGTCACGACAAGATTCTCGATGTGATTTCTGAGATTTACATGGCATAATATTAAGAATATGCTGCTTGTCTGATATAATCTGGCAGGTGGTATATTTGAAAACTATGACATTAAAGCACACGTTTATCTAAAAGAATGATAGACGTGTGCTTTTTTATATAGTAAAATAATCACTGATGTTTATTTAATAAATATTGTTTAAGAAAAGTTCAGATGAACAGATGAGTTTTTATCTATGATTTAATCTAAAGATTTGCAGAGGTTTGATAAAAAACTGGATTATTTTAATATAAATGATACGGAGGCAATGATGAAAAAAGGACAAATTTTTGAAGGAATAGTTGAAGGACTTGATTTTCCTAACAAGGGAATTGTGATAGTAGAGGATAAAAAGGTCGTAGTCAAGAATACAATTCCGGGTCAGAAGATAAAGTTTATGGTGAGTAAGGCAAGAAGCGGTAAGTGCGAAGGACGTCTGCTTGAGGTGCTGGAAAAGTCACCAATTGAAACAGCAGAGAATCCATGCAGTCATTTTGGCAATTGCGGGGGCTGTAGTTATCAGACCATACCTTATGATAAGCAGCTTGAGATAAAGGCAAAGCAGGTGGAGAGATTGTTAAGAGCAGTCTGTCCTGATATTAATTTTGAGGGCATAAAGGCGAGTCCGTTGACCGGTGGCTACAGAAACAAGATGGAGTATACTTTTGGTGATGAGTACAAGGATGGTCCGCTTGCGTTAGGTCTTCACAAGCGCGGCAGTATATACGATATTGTGAATACCTGCGAGTGTGGTCTGGTTAACGACGATTTTAACAAGATTCTTTCATGTACATTGGAGTATTTCGGCAAGAATAATGTGCCATTTTATAAGAAAATGCAGCGCACAGGCTATCTTCGCCATCTTCTGGTAAGACGTGCAGTGGTTACAGGGGAAATACTTGTAGCACTGGTTACCACTTCAAAAGAAGTTTACAGCCAGACAGAAATAAATTTTGATGAAGAAAAATTATTAGCAGGCTGGCTTGAAGCAATCTGCGGCATAGAATTGTCAGGAAAGCTTGCAGGCGTGCTTCACACTGTAAACGACAGCCTTGCTGATGTGGTTCAGAGCGATGAGACAATTATACTTTACGGTCAGGATTACTTCTATGAAGAAATCCTCGGTCTTAAATTCAAGATAACACCATTTTCATTCTTCCAGACAAATTCAAAAGGCGCTGAGGTGCTTTACAATACTGCAAGAGAATACATTGGTGATACCAAGGACAGCCTTGTGTTTGATTTGTACAGCGGTACCGGCACAATCGGTCAGATGATGGCATCGGTTGCAAAAAAGGTAATAGGTGTGGAGATTGTCGAGGAGGCAGTAGAGGCAGCAAAGGAGAATGCCCGCTTAAATGGTCTTGATAATTGCGAGTTTATCGCCGGAGACGTTCTTAAAATGCTTGATACCATAGAAGAGAGACCGGACTACATTATATTGGACCCTCCACGCGACGGAATACATCCAAAGGCATTGACGAAGATAATAAATTATGGTGTGGATAGAATCGTGTATATAAGCTGCAAGCCGACAAGTCTTGCAAGAGATTTGGAAGTGTTTTTGGAGAATGGGTATAAGGTTGAGAGAGCATGCGCAGTGGATATGTTCCCTGGGACGGTGCATGTGGAGACTGTTGTTCTCTTAAGCAGGAAAAAACCGAAGATTGAAGAAAGGAAACAGTAATGATTTCTGACGAAAGCAAATATGCTTCCTAAATTAATATTATATATTTAAATAAACTAGGATATATTATTTATGTTTAAATATAACGACATATGTATTAAAAATATAACATAAGACACTATAAATGTTATAAAAATATAACATTCCCCTTGACTTTTCATATTATAATGTTATAATAATAGTACACAGGAAAGGGAGGGATTGTCATGAATGAGATGCTGGGAAGCCGCATTAAGGCAATCAGAAGTGCTAAAAATTTTACTCAGGAGCAGGTTGCTGACCAGATTGGGATCAGCAGACAGAAGTATGCCCGTATTGAAAGTGGAGTTAACAGTATTACACTTGAAATACTCTCTGAAATTGCAAGAGTTCTTGATGTGAGTGTAGGAGATATTACAAGAGTACTGGATGAGACACCGGTTATTGCATACAGAGCAGGGGCAGAGAATGTCTCTTCTGAAAGGATTTTCGATATGCTTGATCTTTTTTATGCGAATAAGCATATGTATGCAAAATTACAACGTGATATTGATGTTTAGAGGAGGCCGTTATGCAGAACAGTAGAAAGAAAGAAATTCGCATAAAGGCCGATTCTTTTCGTGAGCAATGTAAGATCAGCCGTTATGGGATTATTGATTTATTTAAAGAGTGTGAGAGATGTGGATTTAAGCTGATTAGATATCCGCTTGGTGAAGAAGCAGACCTCGGATTTGTGATGAAAAAGGATAGAGACATTGTAATATTTACAAATACATGCAGTCGTTTAGCCAGAGAAATTTTTACGTTGGCTCATGAAATAGGTCATGTAATACTTCATATGGAAGGCTTGACTTCTTTTGTAGATGATACAATTACTATTTCAGGTAGAAGTACAGATGAAAAAGAGCAGGAGGCAAATTATTTTGCAGCATGTCTTCTGATGCCGGAAGATGAGATAAATAAGTTTCTTGACCTTGTGATTGAGGATTTTGATAAAAAAGGTCTGACTGCTATGGATATTGCAAGGATTATGTCGGAGTTCAATGTTAGTTTTGAAACAGCATTAAACAGATTAGAAAGCCTTGGCAAGATTACATCTTCACAGAAAATACAGTTAGATAATGAACGGAATCAGACAAGAGTAGGTAATCTGCTTAAGATTGTCGGAGGAAATAATAGATTGAATGAGGCTTCAGGAGTCACATATATTCCTTTTGAATATATTGATTATGTGATTTATAACTATAATCATAATGCAATTCCGAAGGAGACGTTGGAACGAGCTCTGGATTACTATCATTTATCGATAGAGGACATTAGCGATAAAATTACAGAGCACGCCGATGAGAATGATGATCTTGATGATTTGATAGGAGGACTTGACTATTGAGAGCTTCTTTGGATACGAATGTTATCATTCATTTCTATCGGGCAGGTCTTCAGAATATTCTGTTTGAGTTTTTTGATGAAGGAGTATTCATTTATGAGCAGATTCGGAAGGTAGAGCTTAATAATCACGGACATGATATATTGGAAGCAGTTGACACAGATATCGATGCAGGCAGGATAGAATTATATACAGATGAAAAATTGAAAAATCAATCAGTATATAAAATATTTTTGAATAATGTACATGAGAATAAAATATTGTATGGCTCCGGTGATTTAGGAGAAGTATATGCTATTTCTCTGGCACAGACGATTGGTGCATATTCTATTGTTACGGATGATATCAAGCAGGGTGGTCCTTATATGTCGTTACTGCAATTTGAAGATGATATTATGCCGTTTACGTTTGCGGATGTTCTTATATTGCGTTATCTTGTTGGGGTTGCGGATGAGTTGCAGACGGTACAGGATTTTGAGAATATTAATAATTCTTCGACTCTTCAATGGTCATTTAAGAGTCAGTTGGCAAAATTTATTAAGCGATTTTGGAAAGAGCCTTATAAAGCATCTGATAGGGAATGGATTAATAATTTGCTTGCTCAAAATAATGTTAATGCTAAGAGTAAGTTAATAGAAATTAGAAAATTTATATAGTTAATTTAAAGGGTATTGAAGCATATGTGTTCAATGCCCTTTTTTATGGGCTCAGCTGCTTCAATGGTAAATTTATATATAATCTAAACACTTTTATACCGCATTAACAACTTTAGAAAACGCATCCCTCAACAAAAACCCTCAATTATTGATAGCAGTTGATAAGTGTGGTAAAATATAACGGGAATAAAACAAACGGCTGGCATTAGATAGGAGAAGTACATGAAAAACAGTGAACAAATACGTTGGGATAAGAATAGTAAAAGTATTTTTGAAAAATTTGCAACTGAGTTGGTTGACTTCAGCGAATCCGGAGAATTGCCTGCCAGTGGTAATCAAGATGTAAAACACAGTATGGAGTTGCAGAAAAGACGACTTGAAAAGAAGAATATCGTTATGAAATATGATATGATTCCGAGAGGTCATTTTGCAAAAGACGGCGTATTAAGCAAGGGATGGAATGATGAACGATATACCAGCAAGATGGAGTATCGTACCTGCAGACTTTCCAGAAATTTTTATCGCAAGGATAAATGTGTATATAATAATAAACAAAATGTTGTTTTCTATGAGATTATTACAAATGCCAATAATAGAGAAGTTGTTGAAGCTGATTATTATAATTGTCCGAATTGTGGTGCTGTGAGCCAAATTGCAGTTTTGCAAAACGGGTGCCCTTATTGTGGAACATTTTTTAAAATGAGCGACCTTTTCCCGAAGGTAACAAATTTCTTTTTTATTAAGGATAGCGGCGGTACTTCACAAGAGATAAAACATAGTATATTAAAAGTAATTATTCCATGTATTTTATTAAGTATTATTGGTTACACCATTTATTTTTTATGTAATTCAGATATGAGCACAGGAGGAATCCTAAGCTCTGTCATAAGCGGTATTCTTGGTGGAATAGTGGCTGGTGGTATCATTGGATATTTTCTATGGGCTATATCAAAATTATGCGGTATATTTTGGAATGCATTAAAATCAATACCGATGTTAATCAATACTGCCGGCTCTAAGAAGAATTTTGTTTCTCAAATGCAGCGATATAGTCCTGAATTTTGTTATGAATACTTTTCCGGTAAGGTTGTTTCAATTTTGAAAATGATTGTTTTTACGGAGAACGCAGAAAATCTCCCTTACTATATTGGAGAACCTGTTAAAGATTTGTTTTCAAATATAATTGAGTCGTCCTATGCAGGAGCAGTTGCACTAAAGCAGTTTTACGTAAAAGATGATTTCTGTTATGTGACTGTGGATGTTTACATGGAAGATATATATGATAATGGTGAGAACATTTACAAAAGAAATGATACTTTTAGGATAGAGTTATGTAAAAATATCAGCAAACCGATAAATTATCATTTTTCTGTTAAGAAAATTCAATGTAACGGATGTGGAGGAAGTTTTGATGCCACAAAGCAGAGAAACTGTCCTATTTGCGGGAAAAGATATGAGATTGGTGATGATGACTGGAGTGTATTAAAAATTGTGAAACGCTAGTTAGTCGGTGTGGTGTATAAACTATATTTTAAGGATGAGATAGATGGCAAAGGAATTACTGAAAAACAGATTACATAAAGACACTTACGACCACAATATTCTCTGGAGCGAAAAAGGAGAATGTGTTCGAGACGGAGCTGATACATGGAACAAGCACCCTTATCCTCAGATGAAGAGAGATAAATGGTTCTTGCTTAATGGTACATGGTCTTTAGATGGCGAGCCGGTGAGAGTTCCGTTTCCACCCCAGTCAGAGTTATCCGGATATAAAGGTTCTATCAATGATAATATGACCTATGAGAGAAGTTTTATCTTGCCGGATGATTTTAATTTGCCTAGAGTGTTGCTTCACTTTGGAGCCGTAGACCAGATTGCAAAGGTGTGGCTTAATGACGTATTGCTGGGTTCTCATGAGGGAGGATATTTACCTTTTAGTTTCGATATTACTGATGTGGTAAAGCGTGATGATGAAAATTACTTACGGGTAGAGGTTACCGACGAGTTATCCCACATTTATGGTTATGGTAAGCAGCGTAAAAAACGTGGTGGCATGTGGTACACTCCAATCAGTGGTATATGGCAGTCGGTGTGGTTGGAAAATGTACCGGATAACTACATAAGGAATATCAAAATCACACCGGATTTACAAGGAATTGATATTGCTGTTGAAGGTGCGAAGGATTCCTTTGATGTATTAGTGAAGCTTGAGAATGGTTATGTTTTAGAGAAGCATATTAAAGGCGGCAGCGGAAGAATTGATTTAGAAGGTATCATATTAACTGACGGAAGTAAATACGTGCCTAAGCTGTGGACTCCTGAACAGCCTCATTTGTACTATATGACTGTTAAATCCGGTGAGGATAGTGTAGAAAGTTACTTTGCTCTGAGAACCATTGCTATAGAAAATGTAAAGAGTGTTAATAGAGTATGTCTTAATGGTGAACCAATCTTCATGCATGGAGTTTTGGACCAGGGGTATTTTTGTGACGGTATTTATCTGCCGGCGTGCGAAGAAGAGTATGAGCAGGATATCTTGCGGATGAAGGAGTTAGGTTACAATTTATTGCGTAAGCATATAAAGGTAGAGCCGCCGTGCTTTTATGAGGCTTGTGACAGGCTTGGTATGCTGGTAATGCAGGATATGGTTAATAATGGCTCGTATAATTTTATCCGCGATACGGCCCTTCCTACTATTGGATTTAAGAAAAAGCGTGACAACAGGGGAAGCATTGAAAAACTTCTTCGTCAGATGTTTATAAAGCATACTGAGGATACAATAAATCATTTATATAATCATCCGTCGATTGTGGCGTATACTATTTTCAATGAAGGCTGGGGACAGTTTTACAGTGACAAGCTTTATCATATGGTGAAGGAGTGGGATAGCACACGTCTGGTGGATTCAACTTCCGGTTGGTTTGCCCAGCAGGAAAACGACTTTGACAGTGAGCACATTTACTTTAAGGTGGTTTCTTTGACTCCAAAGGAAAGACCTCTCTTTGTGACTGAGTGCGGAGGATATTCCCTTGCAATTTCGGATCATTGTTACAGTAAGTCAAAGCAGTATGGTTATGGTGCCTGTGAGAACAGTGCAGTGCTTACAGACAAGATTGAGGAAATGTATCGCAAAATGATTCTTCCGGCAATTCCTAAGGGTGTATGTGGATGTATTTATACCCAGCTTTCCGATGTAGAGGACGAAATTAACGGACTGTATACATATGACAGGAAGGTGTGTAAGGTGGAGAAGGAGAGGCTGAGGAAATTGGCAGAAGAATTAGTAATAGTAGTAAATAGCATAAGATAGTGATGAATCGACTAGAAAATATATATTATAGAATTAATTTTATAGAGTATTAGTATAAAGCTGATTTGTTTTTTATGATAACTGTGAATTTGAGATGTAGTTGATAAGTCTTCAAAAAACTGGGGAGAAAATTATGAATAGTATTTAAC
>JAZULV010000115.1:0-4609 GCA_045603305.1 Lachnospiraceae bacterium
TATAAAGTAAATAAAAGCAAAGTGTTCTATGTACCAAATGGTACTAATATCCCAAGCAACTTTATTGGATCACAAGTAAGCGCCCCTTTAAAAATAGGGTGCTTATCTGGTTTTTCCGATACCATAGTAAAGGATAATTTAGATCCATTGGTTAGTATTATTTTCCCTGAAATACAAAAAAGGTATCCTGAAATGAAACTTGTCATTGCGGGAAAAGGAGCATCAAAAGAATATGAAGCAAAGATGAGGGCAAATCCTAGTATTGTCTACCTTGGCTTTGTAGAAACATTGGATGAATTCTATGAAAAAGTTGATGTTGTACTAACAACAGTTAAAAAAGAGTGTGGTATTATTAATAGAATTCTTGAAGCTTGGTCTTATGGAAAAGCAGTTGTTGGCTATGATAGAAATTTTTGGACCTTTACAGATGCTGAAAACAACTTGCATTATGTTTCGGCAGATTCACCATCTGATTTTTCTGATGTAATAACAGATATTATCAATAATAAGATTGATATAACACTAATAGGAAAAAATGCGTTTGAACTTGTTAAAAATAATTATACATGGGTTAAATGTGCAACTCTTTTAAACAGTATATTAAAAAAATAGAATCATATGTGTGATCTTTGCTTGAATACGTTTCTTATGTATGAATTCAATCTGATGGTGCAATTGGTATAGTTATGAAGCACCATATTATGGTTGATTCCTTCTATGACGTTGATGCTCTTGCATGGCGGAAGGTTAAAATGACGCTTGATGTAGAAAACTGATAGCATTTCGAATTTAAAATATTTGCATGCTATATATAATCATGGATAATAATTATCATTAAATCTGGAACATAACTAATAGTAAAGACTATATTAGAATAACATAATAAAGAAGTAGAGCAAAGAAGCGTGAAGAAGTAATATGCTTATAGCTCACCGATAAAGGTGAAAGAGTAAACAATATGTTCAGAGGAGAATAAGTATGAATCATTATGGATTAATCATGGCAGGTGGAGGAGGAACTCGTTTCTGGCCTTTATCTAGGCAAAAAACGCCAAAGCAGTTACTGAATCTTTCTGGTAATGATTTGATGGTTAACGAAGCAATTGACCGTATGGCTACGGTTATTGGAAAAAGTAATATCTTCATCGTAACTGCTGACGTTCAGGCCCCGGCGATGATCAGTGCAACACACGGTAGAGTTTTCCCAATGAATATACTAGCAGAACCGGCTGCAAGAAATACTGCAGCTTGCATTGGCTATGCTGCTATGGAAATCTATCGTAAATATGGCGACGGTGTTATGCTAATAACACCTGCTGATCATTATATAGAGGATGTATCTGCATTGACAGAGATATTTAAGACAGCTATTATAACTGCTGAAGAACAGGATAAGTTCGTTACTATTGGTTTAAAGCCGACTTTCCCTTCCACTGGGTTTGGATATATTAAATATGATGCTACAGTTTCTAATGCAGTGAAGCCGGTTATTGAGTTCAAGGAAAAGCCAGATGAAGAAACAGCAAGGAAGTACATTGAAAGTGGTCGATATGCTTGGAATAGCGGCATGTTTATTTGGAAGGCTTCTTTTATTTTAAAGAAGCTGAAAGAGTATGTTCCAGATATATATGCCGATCTAAAGAAGATAGGTGATGCGATGAATACACCAAAGGAGCAGGAAGTATTGAATGATGTTTATCCTAACATTCGAAAGATATCCATTGACTATGCTGTTATGGAGCCGAGTGCAGCAAAAGGTGATGTGCTTGTTATTCCTGGTGATTGTGGATGGAACGATGTTGGAAGTTGGGATATGATGGATGTTCTTCATACTCCTAATGAAGACGGTAATATTCTGCTTGGAGATGTTATTGCTATCGATTCTAAGGATTCCGTGATTTACTCCTCTGGTAAGACTGTAACTGCTGTTGACATTGAAGGACTAGTTATTGTTGAGACACCGGATGCTATTATGGTTTGCAAGAAAGACAAAGCACAGAATGTCAAAAAAATCGTTGATGCTCTCAACGAGGCAGGTAGGAAGGAACTGCTATGAGCATGGAATCTATTGTTAAACTATCCCCTGCATTTAAAGATTATCTTTGGGGCGGTACAAAGCTTAGAGACATCTATCACAAATCGTGTGATTTTGATATTGTTGCTGAAAGCTGGGAATTATCAGCTCATCCTGATGGAACTAGCGTGATAGCAAGTGGTAATTGCAAAGGAATGCTTTTTACTGAATATCTTGAACAGATAGGATTATCAGCTCTCGGAACAAAATATGATGTGAATAAAGAGTTTCCGCTTCTTATCAAACTCATAGATGCAAAACAGAATCTCTCTGTGCAGGTCCATCCTGATGATGCATACGCATTACAGTATGACAATGGATACGGTAAGACTGAAATGTGGTATGTCATTGATGCAGAACCTGGAGCTGGTCTCTATGTTGGTTTTAACAGAAATGTTAGCCGAGAAGAAGTAGTACAGAAAATCAAGAATAACACGATTATGGAAACTCTTAATTTTTACCCGACAAAGCCTGGTGATGTATTCTTTATTCCCGCTGGTACAGTCCATGCAATAGGAGCTGGAAATCTGATTTGTGAGATTCAGCAGAGTAGTAACAGTACTTATCGACTATATGACTATGATAGACGTGATAAGTTTGGGAATCCGAGAGAACTTCATCTTGAAAAGGCTCTTGATGTGCTTAATTATCACAAATACGAGTCTATACCTTTCGATGGAAAGATAAGTTGCAAGTACTTCGAATTTTCTTTTATGGAAGTTAAAGGAAAGCATCAGATTTCGATGTCGAATGAGAGTTTCTATTCAATTACCTGTATTAAAGGAATTGGTAATCTTACTCTTGGTGGTACAATGCCTATATGTTCTGGCGAAACTGTATTCATCCCTGCAACAAATGCCACTTTGAATGTAGAAGGAAATGTATCGCTCATAATATCCAAAATGTAAGAGCGTAACATAATAATACTTGCATGTATGAGAATACTCCATAATTATAAATACGTAGTATGTGTAAAATGGCAGCGCCGTAGGAGGTCCCGAGTTTAAATTTAATGCTTGTAATTCTCTGCACTGCCGACAAAACTTTGTATAAGGGAGTCTGAAGAGCTTCAGCGCAAAGTTTCAAAAATAGGTTTGAAACTAAATTAAGAAAGAAATGTGCATAGCATCTGGATATCTTAAGGACGACTATATAGGTTGCGATATAGATATAGAACATAAATGATTAATTCTCCCTTCATTATATATTATAATGCCTGGTCAGATGATAACGAAAATTCTGGCGAAGAAATCTAAAACATGCCCACAAAGGAGGCAAAAACATTATGAGAGTAAAATCCAAAGATCAATCAGAAGTAAAATCGACAGTAATCCGCCTCCGGGTAACGCAGGCAGAAGCCGAGCTGTTTAAGATGAAGACAAAGGATGCAGGATGTAAATCAATCAGCGAGTACATCAGAGTAAGATGCATTGATGGTATTGGAACCAGTATGGTTGGCAATGAAATGAGTCAGAAATAAACCAAACACACCTCCGATGAAGAGAAGTACTCTTTCTCAAATTCGGAGGTGCTTTTTGTGCCGGCAGTATGAGATTAAACTCTGGGTGCGTGTTTAACCTACGGCGCGGCAAGTTTGATTATACTCGGTGCGAGATTAATCGGTGGTCGGCGATAAACTAAACGTACGCAGCGTGGTCAAAGCACGAGCGACTGCGGCTTGGTCAACGTACAGCACCGCGACAATTACAGTGCCTTTTGTGCAAAAGGCTGAAAATGTATCTTCCCTCTTGAAATCTGTCCTCACCTACTGTATAATAAAACCAGCATGGATGACATGGAGCATTTGGCTGTGTGTGCATCGTCCTGGTTGTTATTTTTCAATTCAGTTTGATGATTTGTGGGGTAACAGGCAGAGAGGTGGCAAACAGAAAGATGTTTTATATGATATCGATGAAATGTAGCGGTGATTTCATTCGCAATAATTGAACCGGAAAAACCAGAAACTATTTCGGTTGTTGTATTGTGTATGGAAGAGCGTGTGTTTATCACACAGGTGGACTATACCTTCGCTACTATTATATTAAGACTATGTCCTCCATGTAATGAATCCGATCAAGCATCGGAAATATATGGAGTTTTTTTTATGTCTAAAAATCAAAACAACGCAAATGCGGAAAAGTGCCGCAAGCCTTGGCCTGCCAATGCAATATGGCAGAATACGTTCAGATGAAATATGGTATGAACGATATGATCAGGCTAAAGCATACTATGAAGAAAATGGCAATCTGGATATTCCAAAAGGCTATATTTCAGACGGCTTTGGACTTGGATTATGGCTTGTGTATATACCGCACCGACTGCCACAACTGCACGGGCTTTTTGCCACACCTTGCCGCTGACTGCCCACGGGCACTGCGCGGCAAAATATGATATACTTGATATGGCACGTTGAATACGTGACTACATATCAAGGAGGACTATCAAAATGGTGGACTATAAAGAAATACTCAGATTAAGCCATAACGGATATAGCCTGAGACAGATTGCAGCAAGCACAGGACATTCACAACATACT
>JAZULV010000116.1:0-8622 GCA_045603305.1 Lachnospiraceae bacterium
GTATTGTTATACTTGTAAGACTATTACAATTGAGAAATGCATAACTTCCTATATTAATTATACTATCTGGAATTATTACATTAGTCAGGCTAGTACAACCATAAAAAGCATTATTACTTACTCTTTTCACTCCTTCATTTATTATAATCTCTTTTATTTCACTATCTTTATATTCATTCCACGGCTGATTATCCGAAAAATAATCATACATCTCTCCCTGCCCATAAATTACAAGTATACCATCACTGTACAACCTCCATCTAACATTCGTTCCACAAGTACCACTATCAATTATCGTTGTTATAGGTTTTACTGCATTTTCAGTAACTGTTATTGTCATTGTATCAGAATTACCACCATCTTCTGATGTTGCTGTAACCGTAACAATACCCGCTTTTTTAGCTGTTACAAATCCACCATTTTCAGGAACATAAAGAACAGATGGATCAGAGCATGTATAAGTCACATTGGTATTTGTTGCATTGGAAGGATATACTTCTGCATACACTACAAATATACTATTACTACTGTTTATTTCTGCTGAATCAACCGTAAAGGATACAGATGTGACAGGTATAGTTTCACTTTCTGCTGAATAATCAGTAAATTTGTCAATATATATATCGCCATACTTTTCAACAAGTTCAATAACTGACTGTATCTTATTGTTCTGAGATTCGCATACCTCTTTTAATTCTTCTGCAGTTTCTATATTTTCTTTATTAATTATCCAACTGCATAATTTTGTCAAAGTACCTCCATCTATCACACCTGATATCCAATCTTTTGCAAAGTCATTCCCATACATTTGAAATTGCATATAAGCAGTAAAGCAAGCATTAAATTTCTTAGCATTATCAATATTGGTCCTATCGTTGATAAAATCCATTGCTGCGTTTTTCATTCCCATTTGAAAATAACAATCGACAGTATATAACAAAGCCAACTTTACATCATTTGCTGCCCCATCAGTAGTATTGAACATAACATCCAATCCAGCAACCCCAAAATCAATTGCTTTTAATACCGGAGATAATTCACACATGACACCCCAGCTTTCATCTAATAAAACGCCCCATATATATGTAGCCGATTCCTTAAAGGCATATTCTATCGGTGTATCTTTTAAAGTATCTATAACTACATCCGCCGCCTTGATAAAGTCTTCATTAGGATCTGACATCTGTGCTGCAGCATCTCTGGCTTCTCTTAAAAGTTCAATTCTCTCTTCCTTTATGTCCTGTATTGCAATATATTCACAAATTGCTTCTGTAAGCTCCTTACTTGTATCAGCCCAAAATAAAGCCTCATCAATAATTTCTGAAAGATTATCAATACTGGTTATATTGGCTTCATACCAATCTGCCATTTCACCAACGGACATAGTATCCATATACGTCTCAAATGCAACTCCACTAGCGTCTTCTGTATATTTTTCCAACGACTCTTTATATATCTTTGCACTATATGAAATAACTTTATCTTCAAATTCAAACTCGATTGTATTATCACTTGCTGAATATTTAAGATAATCCATTATTATAGCTTCATAAATATAATTAGGATTCTTATGAAAATCTTTGTTCAATAAGATTGTCCAATCCTCTGACAATTCAACCAGACTCTCATCTTCTAGCAAATATCCTCCCAATTCTTTATACATTGGCTCATTAAAACTATTAAAGAGTTCATACAAACCGTCGCCAGTATTATCAATACCAAATATTAATGAATCAGCAAGCCACTTATCATAATCTGGAATATCTACAGACTTTGCCTTTGTTTTACTACCAGTCATATTGCCTAATACAAGCAACACTGTCATGCAAATTATTGTTAATCCTCTTATTATTTTCTTCCGTTTCATTAACCCTTTCATCTTTATCTCCTCCTATTTTGCCTTCTCATTCTCCCATGACCTTTAAAATTCATCTATCAATGCCATTAACAACATCAATACACTCACTACACCAATATTACATATCCTTCTACAGTACAAATATCAATACCACAATCAATATCTCCACACACCAACTAATGCAGGTAATATCTTAGTTATTCTATCTTGTAGGCTTTGTTCCGGTTCTCATTTTTGAAATATCGGTACGATCAATTCCTGAAATCTTAGCAAGCTCTGTGCCCTTCAATCCACTTTTCTGTATGTGTTTATCTAACATTTGCGAAAAATCAGACATATGTTCATTCCCCCTCGTAGTTTTATCTTCCCTTTTATTGTAACCGATATTTCCTCCTTTTTCAATCTGTGACTTAGGTATTCCAATAAATTCACGCATTTTGTCACACTTTACTCGAATTACAATACATTACTCTATATGATTTCATAATCATACTTTACTACTCTCCCCCACCTCATCCAAAAACCTGCTCCTGTCCATCTGCCTGTTATACCTCTCATTCACGCTCATAATATACAGCCTGTCCTTCGCCCTCGTCATTCCCACATAAAAGAGTCTTCGTTCTTCCTCAATATCCGCATCAATCATTGCCTTTTTGTAAGGTATTATGCCCTCGTTTACATCCGGTATGAACACTGCCCTGTACTCCAGCCCCTTTGCTGCGTGCATTGTAGAGATAGTCACGCCATGCTGTTTCTCGCCTCTTTTTGAAGCCTGCTCCTTTAACTTCTCACCATACTCATTTATCTTGTCAAGCCACTGGTTATAGACTGCACAGCCTCCGGCAGACTCATGGATTTCGTCCAGTATGTCTATTAACTCCTTGTCGCTTACATTCATTCTCTTAGCGTACTCCACAAGAAATTCTTCGTAACCCACACTCTTTCTTATGTACTGAATCGCCGCATAAGGTGTAATTCTTCGCATTACCAAAAGGTCATATTCCAGCTTTTCAATTCGCTCAACCATCCATTCCTTATCAGCCAGAATATCCTTAAGCTTTTCAAAAGAAACTGCTTCCTCTGTAAAACACTGTCTTGATACATAACGGTTTGGATGGTTGATAATTCTAAGTATATCACTTCTCTTTCCCACACCCATGGCAAGCTTCATGTAGGATATAATATCCTGGGCAATCCAGTGCTCAAATATATTGTTAATTCGGTCTTTCAGCACAAAAGGAATACCATTATCAATAAGACTCTTGATAAGCATTGATGAACCATTGTTAGTCCGGTAAAGTACCGCTATATCATCTTCGCTGTAGCCTTCATCGGTCAGCCTGTTTATGAATTTTACAATTGCATCATTCTGCCTGTGTACATTCTCAAATTCCTGACAGTATATAGGCGTACCTTCCCCACGGTATGCCTTAAGTGTCTTATCAAATCTCTTCTCATTGTTCTTAATCAGTTTAGATGACAGGCTAACGATATTCTCAGTGGAGCGGTAGTTTACATTTAGCAGATACTTCTTTGCTCCCGGAAAGTCTCTTTCAAAGCCAAGCATAATCTCCGGCTTCGCACCCCTGAACCGGTAAATTGACTGGTCGTCGTCGCCAACCGCAAATAGGCCTTGCCCTTTAGGAGATAATAACTTCAACACCCTGTACTGCAGCACATTGATATCCTGATACTCGTCCACCAGAATATATTTGTACCTCTCCTGCCAAAGCTTAAGTATATCCTTTCTTGCAGACAAAAGCTCATAGCAAAGTATAAGCATATCATCAAAATCTATTTTATTCTCCTTGCGCATCAGACGCTCATACTCATTGTAAATATCCCTGAAGGTATTTTCCGGGCAGTTTGTAGAATAATAGTTGTTAATATCAATCATATTGCCCTTTACAAGGCTGATTTCACTGATTATTCCCGGTAGTATCTCTTTGTCGTCACCGAATTCTGCATCGACACCTTTGATAATTCCTCTAATCAGTTCTATTTTCTCCTGCTCTGAAATAATATGCTCCGGATTATAGTTGTAGGCAAACTTTAATATCCTGAAAAAAATAGAGTGAAATGTGCCAAAGGTTACTGCACTGCCTCTGCTCACAGTCATACTAAGGAATCGTTCCTTCATCTCTAAAGCTGCCGCCCTAGTAAAAGTCACCACCATAATAGACTCCGGCTTTACTTTGCACTCTTCTATTAAATATTTAATTCGCCAGGTAATGACCGTAGTCTTACCTGAACCCGGTCCGGCAAGCACAAGTGCCGGAATAACACCATGAGACACAGCTTCATACTGTGCCTCATTCAATAAACTCTTCATATTCTCAATCATAATTATACTGTGTCCATAAAAGTCTTTTCGATTTTACTAAACACCAAAACTCCTATAAATAGAATCAATAAAGATGTAATAACACTTATAATAAGATATTCTAACGGGAATGTCCCACATCCTAAAAACGCATACCTGAAGCACTCTATAACCGGCGCCATAGGATTAAGCAGTATCAATCCTTTAAACCTATCCGGTACTTGGGACACCGGATACACAACCGGAGTAATATACATCCAAAGCTGCACTCCAAAGTTAATAAGCACCGCCAAATCCCTGTACTTCGTAGTCAGTGAAGAAATAATAATTCCAAACCCCAAAGCCAGCACTGCAGTCTCAAGCACAAGAAATGGTGTCAGCAAAATATGTATTCCCGGGTTTATATTCGCACCGCCTATAATATATCCGACAATCAATATAATAAACAAGCACATCTGTATCGCGAAATTAATAAGTCCTGAAGCCGTCACCGATATAGGCATAATAAGTCTTGGAAAATACACCTTGCCGAAAAGTCTGGTATTCCCGGTAAATGTGGTCGCAGTCTTTGTAAGGCAGGTAGAAAAATATGTCCACAGCACATTACCCGACATATAAAATATGAACTGTGGAATACCGTCTGTGGATATTCCGGCAATCATACCAAATACAACAGTAAATATGAATGTACTTAAAATCGGACTAATAATTATCCACAGCGGCCCTAATATAGTCTGCTTATAAAAAGTAGTAAAGTCTCTCTTTACAAATAAGCCCACCAAGTCTCTGTACTGCCATATTTCTTTAAGTTTTATATCGAACCATCCTGTCTTAGGCTTTATGACAAGATCCCATTCATTATTATCCATCTAATCTCCACGTTTCTTTCGCTCAAAATATTGAACCACTGTTACCGAGCTCTGTTTTTCACACTACTTCGCAACGGCTGCCTCAAGCATCTCAATACCCTTCTTAATTCTTGCTATGGATTCTTCCTTTCCAAGAACCTCCATAATCTCAGTTGCACCTGCCGGTGTCATCTGCTTACCTGATACTGCTGTTCTTACAGGCCACATAGCATAACCATTCTTACAGCCCTTCTCAGCCACATAATCAGTAAGAAGCTGATAAATAGCATCATTGGTGTAGTCATCATGAGCCTCAAATCTAGGTAGTAACTCCTTAAGCACCTCTAATGATGACTCCTCATTGGTCTTCATCTTCTTGTGAGTATACATAGCAGTATCATACTCAGGAAGCTCATTGAAGAAGTCAACATGATCCTTGATGTCAGGGAATACTTCTATTCTGGTCTTAACCATCTCGGCAATCTTCTTCAAATCTAAGTCCTTTGTAATATACTCCTTAAGATATGGCTCTGCCATCTCATAAAACTTGTCAAAGTCCATAGCCTTGATATATTCACTGTTCATCCACTTAAGCTTACCTATATCAAATACTGCAGGAGACTTGCTCATGTGGTGGTAATCAAATGCCTTAACAAGTTCTTCTAAAGAGAAAATCTCTGTATTATCCTCAGGAGACCAGCCAAGAAGTGCTACATAGTTAACAATAGCCTCTGATATGAAGCCCTGCTCAAGTAAATCCTCGTAAGAAGAATGTCCGCTTCTCTTGCTTAACTTCTTATGGTTCTCATCAGTGATAAGAGGACAGTGTACATAGGTAGGCTCCTCCCATCCAAAGGCCTGATAAAGTCTTGTGTATCTAGGTGAAGATGAAAGATACTCATTACCTCTTACTACATGAGTAATCTTCATCAAATGGTCATCAACAACATTCGCAAAGTTATATGTCGGATATCCATCAGACTTAATAAGAATCATATCACTGAGCTCTGAATTATCTACGGTAATATCTCCGTAAATATCATCATGGAATGTAGTAGTACCCTCTGTAGGATTGTTCTGTCTGATTACAAATGGCTTACCTGCTGCAAGATTCGCCTCTATTTCTTCCTTTGAAAGCTTGAGACAGTGCTTGTCATACATAAGAATTTCCTTGCCGTCAGTACCTACAGAAGTATGCATACTCTCAAGGCGCTCCTTATCACAGAAGCAGTAGTATGCCTCACCCTTCTCGATAAGCTGCTTCGCATACTCCATATATAATCCTGCCTTGCAGCGGTCACTCTGTACATATGGGCCTACTCCGCCATCCTTGTCCGGACCTTCATCATGTATAAGACCGGTCTTCTCTAAGGTTCTGTAAATAATACCAAGAGCCTCATCTACAAATCTCTCCTGGTCTGTATCTTCAATTCTAAGAAGAAAATCTCCACCCTCATGCTTTGATATAAGGTAAGCATAAAGGGCTGTACGTAAATTACCTACGTGCATTCTTCCTGTTGGGCTTGGTGCAAATCTTGTTCTAACTTTACTCATGTTCTAACACTCCTCAATATATTGTGCTTTCGCCAAACCTTATTATAGCTCAATCCCTAAGAACTGACAACCTTCTTTTTACAAAGAATTAACCTCTACATGGCGCTTTCTATTCATTCAAAATTCTTAATCATCGTATAGCTG
The DNA here is from genome assembly GCA_045603305.1 of Lachnospiraceae bacterium. GTDB lineage: Bacteria > Bacillota > Clostridia > Lachnospirales > Lachnospiraceae > JAFRXK01. The sequence goes on from JAZULV010000116.1 coordinate 6,728, forward strand.
TTCTTTTACCACCCGACGAATATCTTCATAAGCAAATCCTTTTCTCATAAGATATCCATATATCTTTCGTTTTTCCTCTTCCGTAGCCGTCTCTGCCGAAAATCTCTTTTTATCTAATAACCGTTGAATAGCCATACTCTCATCCTGACCGTCGTAATACGCTTCTAGAACTTCACTAACAATTTCTTTTGAGATTCCCTTTTGTAACAGAGCCATCTTTATCTCCAATTTGCTTTTTGACCCCTGTCTGCTTTCCACGAATCGTCTTGCATACCCGTTGTCCCCAATGTACCCAAAACTTTTCACATATTGCATGGCAATCTCTATGATATCCTCCGGATACAAATCTCTTTTTAGTTTGGTATAAAGTTCTGCTTCCGTGCGGTCCATACGCTCCAACAGATGCATTGCTCTTAATTTGGCACGTTTCTCCAATATTTCTTTTTTAATTTCTTTTATCGTCTCCTCTGACAACTGTGCCTCTTCTTGTATCTTATAGCGAGACAGTTCGCCTTTGTACAATACAAATGCGAACTGTTCTTCTAAGAATACTTTATACTTTGCTTTTGTCACAGGCTCAATCTTAGTGACATACATTCTATGCTTCTCCGTCTACCTTATCATTCAATCCATAGTGTGCTCTGACTTTTGCTTCGATTACTTCCATCACTTCCGGATGTGATGCCAAATAAATCTTGGCATTCTCACGTCCCTGTCCAATCTTATCTCCATTGTATGCATACCATGCACCACTCTTATTTACCACATCAATAGACGTAGCCAAGTCAAGAATATCCCCTTCTTTGGAAATACCTTTTCCAAACATGATATCAAATTCCGCTTCTTTGAATGGAGGCGCAATCTTATTCTTCACAATCTTAATACGAGTACGGTTTCCTACCATCTCTCCATTTTGCTTTAAGGTCTCAATTCTTCTTACGTCCATACGAACAGATGCGTAGAATTTTAATGCACGACCACCGGTTGTTGTCTCCGGATTGCCGAACATTACCCCAACTTTTTCACGCAATTGGTTGATAAATACAACCACACAGTTGGATTTACTAATAACCGGTGTCAGCTTACGAAGTGCCTGAGACATAAGTCTCGCCTGCAGACCCACATGACTGTCTCCCATATCTCCTTCAATTTCCTGACGTGGTACAAGAGCTGCAACAGAGACAATTACGATAATATCCATTGCACCGGAACGAACCATGGTCTCCGCAATCTCTAATGCCTGATCTCCACTATCCGGTTGGGAAATATATAATTCATCAATATCCACACCGATATTCTTCGCATATACAGGGTCAAGTGCATGCTCTGCATCAATAAATCCTGCAATACCGCCTCTTTTTTGTACTTCTGCAATCATATGTAATGTGACTGTAGTCTTACCACTTGACTCCGGTCCATATACTTCAATAATTCTTCCTTTTGGAACTCCGCCAAGTCCAAGTGCAATATCAAGGCTTAACGACCCAGTCGGCACTGTCTCAACTGAAACATTGGCGCTCGCATCACCAAGCTTCATCACCGCTCCTTTCCCAAAATCTTTCTCTAATTTGGAAATCGCCGCATCCAGGGCTCTTTTCTTATCTTCATTTGCCATTTTTATCTGTCTCCTTCTAAATACGAACTTATGTTCGCCTCTTAATTAATATACTATTATACTTGTTTCTAAATGTCAACTACTTTTTTCTATTCAGTCATGCAACAAATATAAACGCTAAAACGTCAAGCTTGCATGTAAGTTATAAACGTATATATTTGACATATGGTGTTTAGTTTAAGCGAGAAATAGTGCAAGCAGATTCAAGCTTTATGGCTGAATAGATGTTTGCAGATTTGAATGTATTTATGGACCTTTAGCATAACACAAAAACAGACGG
>JAZULV010000117.1:0-18217 GCA_045603305.1 Lachnospiraceae bacterium
AAAGGAGTTATTTATTGAGACAGACGAAGAACATCCTTCTTTCCCTACTGATGGTAAATATATCTACTTTGACAATCTGAGGTCCATATATAATGATGAAGAACCGAGTAAAAGTGAATATGATAAACATAAAATAGAGGTCTATGATATAAATAATAATCATATTGATACGATAGATATGGCGGGGAAGGAGTCAACTGTAATTGTCGGTGATGAATATTATATGTTTTATTCGGATTCGAATGGTGAATATGTAATGGATAAAAGCCAGATAGGTACAGGTGTGCATGAATGGATGGAAATTGAATAAATTTTAGTCCCATAGCTTGACATTTATAAAAAAACATGCTTATAATAGCATTAATTAATATTTTACATAAAAACGTTGACGGAGACAGTAGGAATCTTTGAAGTTTTGCAGAGAGCCGGGGCATGGTGGAATCCCGGTATTAGTAGAAGATATCTGAATATCACTCCTGAGTTGCAGACTGAAGCAGTACGCTGTGTAGGTCCCGCCGGTCTTCTACCGTTAAAAAGAACGCATATCTCTTCGGACGTATGATGAAATAGGTGGTATAACGAACTTTTGCCTTCGTCCTATTTTGGACGAAGGTTTTTTTGCAATAAAGACTTATTATTACAAAATACACGCTATACCACAGCAATCAGTTAAGAATTACAAAACACACGCTATACCACAGCAATCAGTTAAGAATTACAAAAATACACGCTTTGCCACAACAATCCGCGGTTAGCGTAACCGGTGTAAACCCCTGTAGAAACTTTGTTTTATATAGAGGTTTTACATCAAAATAAACTATATTTATTAATCATCTACGTTTATTAAATTGTATGAATATTTTTATTCTTAGGAAGCGACTTGTAGGCGCAAGCCGGAGCGGAGCTTACGAGAATAAAAATATTCATACAATTCCAAAAAACTAAATGAATACTAAAAACATTTTATTTGGAGGTAAAAAGATGTATAACAAAGTTTCTACAGACATGAATTTTGTTGAGAGAGAGAAGAAGGTTGAGCAGTTCTGGGCTGAGAACCGTATTTTTGAAAAGAGTATCGAAAGCCGCAAGGAAGGTGAGACATACACATTTTATGATGGCCCGCCTACAGCTAACGGTAAGCCACATATCGGCCACGTGCTTACCCGTGTAATCAAGGATATGATTCCTCGTTACCGTACAATGAAGGGATACATGGTTCCGAGAAAGGCCGGCTGGGATACCCACGGACTTCCTGTTGAGCTTGAAGTTGAAAAGATGCTTGGTCTTGACGGTAAGGAGCAGATTGAGGAATATGGTCTTGAGCCTTTCCTTGGACACTGTAAGGAGAGTGTATGGAAGTATAAGGGTATGTGGGAGGATTTCTCATCAACCGTTGGTTTCTGGGCAGACATGGAGAATCCTTATGTAACATATCACAATGATTTCATCGAGTCAGAGTGGTGGGCATTGAAGGAAATCTGGAACAAGGGCTTACTTTACAAGGGCTTTAAGATTGTACCTTACTGTCCTCGTTGCGGTACTCCGCTTTCATCTCACGAGGTTGCACAGGGTTATAAGAATGTAAAAGAACGTTCTGCAGTTGTCAGATTTAAGCTGGTAAATGAAGATGCATATTTCCTTGCATGGACAACAACACCTTGGACACTTCCATCAAACGTGGCTCTTTGTGTAAATCCGGATGAGACATACTGTAAGGTTAAGGCAGCTGACGGTAATGTATATTACATGGCAGAGGCTTTACTTGAGAAGGTGCTTAAGGGTCTTGGTTCAGAGGAGACACCGGCATATGAAGTGTTAGAGAAGTATGCAGGAAAAGACCTTGAATATAAAGAATATGTACCGCTTTATGACTGTGCTAAGGTTGTTGCTGATAAGCAGCACAAGAAGGGACATTTTATCACCTGTGATAATTATGTAACTATGTCAGACGGTACAGGTATCGTTCACATTGCACCTGCATTTGGTGAGGACGATGCTAAGGTAGGAAGAAACTACGACCTTCCGTTTGTTCAGTTCGTAGATGGTAAGGGTGACATGACAGAGGAGACACCATTTGCCGGCCTCTTTGTTAAGAAGGCTGACCCTGAGGTTTTAAAGGACCTTGACGCAAGAGGACTTCTTTTCGATGCACCTAAGTTTGAGCATGACTATCCATTCTGCTGGAGATGTGATACTCCGCTTATTTACTATGCACGTGAGTCATGGTTTATCAAGATGACAGCGGTTAAGGAAGACTTAATCAGAAATAACAATACAATCAACTGGATTCCTGAGAGCATTGGTAAGGGACGTTTCGGCGACTGGCTTACAAATGTACAGGACTGGGGCGTAAGCCGTAACCGTTACTGGGGTACTCCGCTCAACATCTGGGAGTGTGAGTGCGGATGCCGTCATTCAATCGGAAGCATTGCAGAGCTTAAGGAAATGAGCCCTAACTGCCCTGAGGATATCGAGCTTCACCGTCCATTCATCGACGCAGTTACAATTACATGTCCTGACTGTGGAAAGCAGATGAAGAGAGTACCGGAGGTAATTGACTGCTGGTTCGACTCAGGAGCTATGCCATTTGCACAGCACCATTATCCATTTGAGAATAAGGATCTCTTTGAGCAGCAGTTCCCTGCAGACTTTATTTCAGAGGCTGTAGACCAGACAAGAGGATGGTTCTATTCATTACTTGCTGAGTCAACACTCCTTTTCAATAAGGCTCCGTACAAGAACGTAATCGTACTCGGTCACGTTCAGGATGAGAACGGACAGAAGATGAGTAAGTCTAAGGGCAATGCGGTTGACCCATTTGATGCATTAGAAAAGCATGGTGCTGACGCAATCAGATGGTACTTCTACATCAACAGTGCACCTTGGCTTCCAAACCGTTTCCACGACAAGGCAGTAACAGAAGGCCAGAGAAAGTTCATGGGTACTTTATGGAATACTTACGCATTTTTTGTGCTTTATGCGAATATAGATGAATTTGACGCTACAAAGTATACTTTAGAATATGATAAGCTCCCTGTTATGGATAAGTGGGCATTAAGCAAGCTTAATTCACTTATTAAGACAGTGGATGACAACCTTGCAAATTACAGAATACCGGAAGCTGCAAGAGCACTTCAGGAGTTTGTTGATGATTTAAGTAACTGGTATGTAAGAAGAAGCCGTGAGCGTTTCTGGGCTAAGGGCATGGAGCAGGATAAGATTAATGCTTACATGACACTTTACACAGCTCTTGTAACAGTTGCAAAGGTTGCTGCACCGATGATTCCATTTATGACAGAGGATATCTACAGAAACCTTGTATGCAGTATTGACAAGAGTGCCCCGGAGAGTGTACATCTTTGTGATTACCCTGTAGCAGATGAGTCACAGATTGATACTGAGCTTGAGAAGAACATGGAAGAGGTTCTTGACATTGTAGTAATGGGCCGTGCCTGCCGTAACGCAGCGAATATCAAGAACAGACAGCCAATCGGCAAGATGTTTGTAAAGGCTCCTGCACTTTCAGAGTTCTATGCAGAGATTATTGAAGAAGAGCTCAATGTTAAGACTGTAGAATTTACAGATGACGTAGAGAATTTTGTATCTTACAGCTTCAAGCCACAGATGCGTACAGTAGGTCCTAAGTACGGCAAGCTCCTTGGTAAGATTAAGGTGGCTCTTGCTGAGCTTAACGGTACAGCGGCTATGAATGAACTTAAGGCTAACGGCGAGCTTGTATTAGATATTGACGGCGAGAAAGTTTCACTCTTAGAGGAAGATTTACTTATCGATTCAGCACAGGTTGAAGGATATATATCAGAATCCTATAAAGAGGTAACAGTTGTACTTGATACAAACCTCACTCCTGAGCTTATTGACGAGGGATTTGTGCGTGAAATCATCAGCAAGATTCAGACAATGAGAAAAGAAGCCGGCTTCGAGGTTATGGATCATATATCAATTGGTTACACCGGAAGCGACAAAATCAACGAGGTTTTTGGTAAATATACCGAAGAAATTAAATCAGAAGTTTTAGCTGATGATGTTTCTGCCGATATTGCAGAAGGTTACAAAAAAGAGTGGAATATTAATGGGGAAAAGGCTATAATGAGTGTGACAAAAAAATAGGCTAGTTATTTACTTGGTGTCAAGAGGTTACTTTTGGCACCAAAATTATGAAACTATAGTTATGTTACAATTCTAACAGGAGGAGAAAAATGGATAAGGGCTTTGATAAGGAAGTTTTTAAACAGCAGATTAATGAGAATGTAAAGATGCTCTTTAGAAGAACTATTGATTCTGCAACTGAAAAGCAGGTATTCCAGGCGGTGGCATATACCATTAAGGATATTATTATTGACCAGTGGATTGCAACTCATAAGGTATATGAACAGCAGGATGTAAAAACGGTTTATTATCTGTCCATGGAATTCTTAATGGGTCGTGCCCTTGGTAATAACATTATCAATGTTATGGCTCAGAAGGAGATTAAGGAAGCCTTAGATGAGCTTGGCTTCGATTTGAATGCTATAGAAGACCAGGAAAGAGATTACGCTCTTGGAAACGGCGGACTTGGACGTCTTGCAGCATGTTTCCTCGATTCTCTTGCAACTTTAGGTTATCCGGCATATGGCTGCGGTATCAGATATAAGTATGGTATGTTCAAGCAGGAGATTAGAGATGGTTTCCAGTATGAAGTACCGGATGACTGGTTAAAGGATGGCAACCCATTTGAAATACGCAGAGAAGAATATGCCTGCGAGGTTAAGTTTGGTGGATATGTAAAGTCTGAGATGGACGCAAACGGAAGATACCATTTCACCCAGGAAGGACACCAGTCAGTACGTGCAGTACCATACGATTTACCAATCGTAGGTTATGGAAACAACGTGGTAAATACACTTCGTATCTGGGATGCTGAACCAATCGTTAAGTTTAATTTAGATTCCTTCGATAAGGGCGATTACCGCATGGCGGTAGAGCAGGAGAATCTTGCAAAGAATATCGTTGAGGTATTATATCCAAACGATAACCACTATGCAGGTAAGGAGTTAAGACTTAAGCAGCAGTATTTCTTTATCTCAGCAAGCGTACAGCAGGCTGTTAAGAAGTACAAGGAAGCACATAATGGTGATGTAAGAAAGCTTTACGAGAAGGTATGCTTCCAGCTTAACGATACCCACCCAACAGTTGCGGTTCCTGAGCTTATGCGTATTCTTATTGATGAAGAGAAGCTTGAGTGGGATGAGGCGTGGGACATCGTAACAAAGACCTGTGCATACACTAACCATACAATCATGTCAGAGGCTCTTGAGAAGTGGCCTATAGAGTTATTCTCCAGACTTCTTCCAAGAATCTATCAGATTGTAGAGGAAATCAACAGAAGATTTGTTAAGCAGATTCAGGATAAGTATCCGGGCGATTACGAAAAGGTAAGAAAGATGGCTATCGTATTTGATGGTCAGGTTAAGATGGCGCATCTTGCTATCGCAGGAAGCTTTTCAGTAAATGGTGTTGCAAGACTTCACACTGAAATCTTAAAGAATCAGGAGCTTAAGGACTTCTACCAGATGATGCCTGAGAAGTTCAACAACAAGACAAATGGTATTACCCAGAGAAGATTCCTTCTTCATGGTAATCCTCTTCTTGCAAGCTGGGTTACAGACAAGATTGGTAATGAATGGATTACAGACCTTCCACATATTAAGAAGCTTGCTGTATACGCAGATGATGAGAAGTGCCAGCATGAGTTTATGAACATCAAGTACCAGAATAAGCTGAGACTTGCTAAGTATATCAAGGAGAACAACGGCATCGACGTAGACCCACGTTCTATCTTTGACGTGCAGGTAAAGAGACTTCATGAGTATAAGAGACAGTTACTTAACATTCTTCATGTAATGTATCTTTACAATGAGTTAAAGGATCATCCGGATATGGATATGTATCCAAGAACATTTATCTTTGGTGCAAAGGCAGCGGCTGGTTATAAAAACGCTAAGCTTACAATCAAGCTTATCAACGCTGTGGCTGATGTTATAAATAATGATAAGTCTATCAACGGAAAGATTAAGGTAGTATTTATTGAGGATTACCGAGTATCTAACGCTGAGTGGATTTTCGCGGCAGCAGATGTCAGCGAGCAGATTTCTACAGCAAGTAAGGAAGCATCAGGTACAGGTAACATGAAGTTTATGCTTAACGGTGCTCTTACCCTTGGTACAATGGACGGTGCTAACGTTGAAATTGTTGAAGAAGTAGGCGAGGAGAATGCATTTATCTTTGGTCTTTCTTCAGACGAGGTTATCCGCTACGAGAACGAAGGCGGTTACAATCCTATGGAAATCTTCAATACCGACCAGGATATCAGAAGAGTGCTTATGCAGCTTATCAATGGTTACTTCTATCCTGAAAATCCTGAGCTTTTCAGAGATTTGTATGACTCACTCTTAAATACAAACTGCACAAGCAGAGCAGATACCTACTTTATTCTTAAGGACTTCCGTTCATATGCCGAGGCTCAGAAGAAGGTTGAGGCTTATTACCGTGACGAAAGAGCATGGGCTAAGTCAGCAATACTCAATGTAGCCTGCTCAGGTAAGTTTACATCTGACAGAACTATTGAGCAGTATGTAGAGGATATCTGGCATTTGGATAAGGTGACAGTTGAGTTATAATTTGCATGAAAATCATGTATTAAGTTAATATGCTTATATGAAAGGGTTATGTATTACCATTAGTACATAATCCTTTTTTTATTTTAGGTATTGACAAAAATGCTAAGGTACCTTATAGTGTATACAGGTACCTTAATAATTGTTTTGTTATTTGTGAGAGGATGATGTGAATGATACCAGAACAGTATTTAATGAGAAACCTGATGCGTACATGTGCGGCGGCAAGAAGACCGCATAAGAGTTCTTTTTGTGAGGCCGATAAGGTTGGAAAGCCGCGTAAGGGTTTGGCTGGCGAGCCTGATTTGGGAAAGAGACCACCGAGAGGTTTTGGACACATTCTTGATTTGTTATCGGTTGATGAAGGGAAGAGTCAGCAGCAGATTGCTGAATGTTTGGGGATTCGTCCACAGTCAGTATCTGAAGCGATTTCGGCCATGGAGAGCAGAGGATATATACGTAGGGAGACAAGTCCTAGTGACCGCCGTGTTACCTTGATATATCTTACTGAGGAAGGATTGGTAAGAAGGGCTGAGATTGCCGGTGAGCGTGAGCTTCACGCTAAGAGCTTTTTTGCTGTATTGAGTGATGAGGAGAAGGAAGAGCTTAACAGATTACTTGAGAAGCTTAATTGTGGATTTGATACAAAAGAGGAGGAAGTATAATGGCTGGAGGTAATTTACCATATACCTATGACAGGGTTCCGTTACCGAAGAATATAAAGGATGTTCCGAGGTATTTGAAAGAACTGTTGGGAGGATTTTTTGTTCGTTTCGGTTATATTGTAAGGCTGGTGTGGAATACAGGTCACTGGATATTGTTTTTATTAACTTTTATTGCACTCTTTAAGGGTGTTACTCCGGTGATTGGAGCACTTATTTCCCAGGGTATTCTTAATGAACTGCAGGAAGTAATTAAGGTTGGAAGTTTGCCGGAGAGTTCATTCTGGAAGTCACCGGTTTTGTACCTTTTAGTATTTTTATTTGTGTATCGTATAATTTTACAGGTTGTTAATAACTTTAGTAACGCATTGAACCGTATTGCCGGAGAGAAGGTTGTAAAGCAGGTTAAAATGCAGATGATGGAGAAGTCCAAGACTCTTGATGTTGCTTCCTTTGATGATCCGGAATTTTATGAGAAGATGGAGAATGCGAATCGTGAAGCCGGCAACCGACCATTAAATATTTTGTCTACAAGCTTTGGCTTAGTTAGTACGATAATTGAGTTTGTAAGTTATCTTACTATTTTGTTCATGGCACCGGGACTGGCGTGGGCGACTATTGTTATTATATTAGTTTCTATTCCGTCAGCGATTATTAATTTTATTTATCGTAAGAAGAACTTCCAGTATATGCGTAACCGTTCCAAGGAGCGCCGCCAGATGAACTATTTTTCAGAGCTTCTTGTGAATAAGGATATGATTAAGGAAGTGCGCATGTATGACCTTGGAGATACATTTATATCAAGATTTATGAGTGCCTTTGAGCAGTATTATAAGGGTCTGCGCAAGCTGATTTTCAGCGAGAATATGTGGCATGTAGTGATTGGTGTAGTATCAGCGATTACAAATCTGGTATTTTACATATTGATTGCCATGAGAGTGTTTACCGGTGAGATTATGCTTGGTGATTATACCTTGTATACCGGAGCAATTGCATCAGTTGCTACCTGTATAACTGCATTAATTACATCTTCGGGTAATATTTATGAGGGAACACTTTTTATTGACAATCTGATTGCCTTTATGAATGAAGAGCAGAAGGTAGTACCGAATGTAGAGACTCCTAGAATGGTAAAAGAGAACATAGGACATACTATTGAGTTTGTGAATGTGAGCTTTAGTTATCCGGGAACTACAAGAAAGGTTATTGATAATGTAAGCCTGAAAATCAATTCGGGAGAAACCCTTGCTCTTGTAGGCTTGAACGGAGCAGGTAAGACCACACTGGTTAAGCTCCTTACAAGACTGTATGACCCTTCTGAAGGAAAGATTCTTTTAGACGGCGTGGATATTAAGGAGTATGATTTGCAGAGTCTTTACAGTGCCTTCGGCATTGTATTCCAGGACTACGGCAAGTATGCTGTAACTGTTGAGGAAAATATACGATTTGGTGAGATTCATAAAAATGCAGATATTCAGGCTGTTATCGATGCAGCAACCCAGAGTGCTGCAAACGAATATATAGAGAATCTTCCAAATAAATATGACACACCTCTTATGCGTATATTTGAGACGAATGGAATTGAACTTTCAATCGGTCAGTGGCAGAAGTTAGCGGTTGCAAGAGCATTTTATGCTGATTCTGAGATACTCATATTAGACGAGCCGACAGCCTCTCTTGATGCTTTGGCAGAGCAGGAGATATTCAATCAGTTTGATAAGCTTCGCCGTGACAAGACTACAATCTTTGTTTCCCACAGATTGTCCAGTGCTACGATAGCAAACCAGATTATTGTGCTTGAAAACGGTAAGGCTATTGAGAGTGGAAGCCACACTGAGCTTATGGAGCTTAAAGGTAAGTACTATGAACTGTTTTCAACACAGGCAAAGAAGTATGTGTCTTAAGAAAAAGTATATAGAATAAAAATTAAGGCATTACACTTGTAACGGTGCAATGCCTTAAACTACGTATTAAATATAATATGTAACTAAAGATTTAGACTGTTACCTCTTCAACAACCGGTGCTTCCATAGCAATGTTTTTGTTTGTCTTCGGAATGACAAAAAGAAGTATTATCGCTATTACCTGCACTATTGTTACCGCAAGACCGCCTTCAAGACCGAAGGAGCCACCGTTGATAAGAGAACCACTGTCAGTTGCTGTAGCAGTAAATATTGAAGCGTTCATTGTAAGACCACTTACCTGCACACCAAAGAAATTACCCTGGAAGAAGTTCCATGCGGAGTGAGCTGCACATGCACCCCAGATGTTACCGGTGCGGAGAATATAAAGGGCAAAGAACACTCCTGCTAAAGTAAGGTTAACAATTGCGAGTAATGACATTCCCGGGTTGCCAAGGTGTAAAAGTGAAAAAGCAACAGAGCTTACGCCCACTGCAATCGCTGCTGCATGGCGGCTTTTTATTGAATTTGTTAAGGATACCATAAAATATCCACGCACAATAACTTCTTCAGCCATTCCCTGTACGATAAAGCCGACAAAGAACAACATAAAGTATACAACAGATATTGACGTTGAAAGGTTAATTGATATTGTTCCTGTAGCAACCGCTATCATACAGGCTGCTGTAATCATTACTGCACCTACAACATATCCTATGAGGTATTCTTTTAACCAGCCATTGCGGATAAAGCCCATGGAATGAAGTGAACGTTTTTCAATATAGCGGCAGTATACAATAGCTATAATAGTTTCAAGTACTGTTATAAATAGCTGAGCTACCATAAGCCAGTCGGGTATAGAATTAGAATATTCCATAACAGTCGCCATATCTCCGGATATGGATGCGTTAATAAACTCCGGCTGTGAAACCAGCCATATAACCATAGGCAAGGATATAAGGAGACTGGCAATCAATTGCACAGCAATCATAATACCGGCAAAAATCAGTATTTGCACAAAGAAGTTAGGCTTAAACTTTGCCTTCTTTGCTTCAATGAACATAGTATTGTTGTTAGTGTCAAACATAATAATCCTCCTAAAAATTCTAGTAATAATTTTGTGATGGTAAGTATTATACCATATTAATACAAATAGTGCTATCTAATATTTGGTGCTTTACGAATTGTAATGATGCTTGTAGTGATACATTAAGTTGATGTAATAACTGATTAATACATATAATAGATAATTAATTCAGGTGAAGTAATTCAAAAAATACCTAAAATATAATTTTATTATTGGTTTTAACCCTGAAATATGTTAGGATATGACTAGTGTAAGAATTAGTATTGACAGGTGATAGTTTATGCCAATGTATAGTATTGCAGGGCTGAAGGTTTTTATGGAGCCTCGCTTTGATAAGACCCAAAAGCAGAGTGAACAGTATAAGATAGATTATGCAGAAGCAGATGAAGCGGATATCCTAATTGATTATCCTGACAGGGCTATAGAAAGATGGGGAGAGATTGCTCCTGAGTTTAATGATGAGTCTAAGGAATATATGAGCTTTGGCACTGCGTTTTATAAAGGGTTAATTAATTTTGACGGTATAATGCTTCACTCTTCGGCTGTAGTTTATGAAGGAAAGGCCTATCTTTTTTCTGCAAAGAGTGGTACAGGTAAATCAACCCATACTCAGTTGTGGCTTAAGCATTTCGGGGAGGATGCGGCTTATATCTTAAATGATGACAAGCCGGCGATAAGAAGAATTGACGGCAGGTATTATGCTTGCGGAACTCCATTTTCAGGCAAGACTGATTTAAGCAGGAATGCGTTGGTACCTCTTCAGGCTATATGTGTAGTAAGGAGAGGAACAGAGAACAAGATAAGTAGGCTTGATATGGACGAGGCATTGTATTCAATACTTAACCAGACCATAAGACCAGCAGTGGAGACTGCCATGACCAGGGTACTTGACATAATAGACGGTATTGTACAAGAAGTTCCGGTGTATGAGCTTTACTGCAATATTTCCGAAGAAGCAGTTGAAGTTGCTTATGAAGGCATGAAGAATTAAGAATAAAATTGTTGTTACAGGAAATAGTTAAGGTTTTCAATTCGCAGCCCCACCAATATATGCGAGTGAAAATACGGAGGAAATATATGAAGATAAAAGAAGGTTTTGTGTTGCGTCAGGTTGGAGGGCGTAATATTGTAGTTGCAACAGGAAAGGCAAGTCAGAGCTTCAACGGTATGATACGAATCAACGATGTAGGTGCACTTATCTGGAGCAGGCTTTCAGAAGGTGCAGATGAGGATGCATTAGTACAGGCTGTTGTAGAGAAGTATGAGATTGATGCCGATACTGCAAAAAGAGATGTTAATAAGTTTATAAATAATCTCAGTGAAGCGGGATTTTTGGAATAAGGCGGAGTGACTTTGGATAACAGAAAGTTTCAAGAAAACAATAAGGTTAATGTATATAAATCCGGAATAGAGGAATTGCTTCCTGTTATGCAGGAGGTAATTGCGGAAGGTGGAAAGTTTACATTTTGTCCTTCCGGCAACAGCATGAAGCCTTTTATAAGACCGGGCAGGGATAGTGTAAATGTTGTGAAAGCAGACGCGATTAAGAAATATGACATTGTCCTCTACAGAAGAAAGAATGGCATGTTCGTACTTCATCGCATAGTTGAAGTAAATGATGACAGCTATGTTATGTGCGGTGATAACCAGTGGACCAGGGAATATGGTATAACTGCTGATATGATTATAGCAAAGGTTTCTGACATTATTAGAGATGGCAAGGTTATATCCTGTTCTTCAAAAAAGTATATGTTTTGGGCTCATGTATGGTGTGATTTATTCCTGCTCAGAAAGATTTATTTGAAGATTAGAAGCGTTGCTAAGAAGATTTTGAAACGCCGGTAAAGAGAAAACGAAGTTGCAGAGCAAAATTATTGTACTGTTTATTTATGTTGAAACGGAGAATATATGGAACAGCAACGATTGAATGGAAGATATCTTGTATATCTTATAGCAAGTGGACTTAACGGAAAGAAAGCAAATAAGCTATGGCAGGGTGTCAGCTTTGAAAGAGTATTTGAGATTGCTAAAAAGCAAAGGGTAGTAAGTCTTGCATTAGCCGGATTAGAGGAGTCATTAATTGATGATGATGTGTTGAAACAAAAGGTTGAGCATGAGGATAATGTGGCTGTCTGGCTTCACAGCAGGCAGGAGATAGAGCGTGACCTTTTGTATGAAGCCTTTGAGGACAGCGGGATAAGGTTCATGCCATTAAAGGGGCTTGTAATTAAAGAGATTTATCCTGAAAGCTATGCCCGCACCATGTCAGATTTTGATATTCTGGTAGACGAGGAAAATGTGCTTAGAGTGAAGGCGATGATGGAAGAGCTGGGCTACACTACAGTGGAATTTGGCTTAGAGCATCACGATATATATAAGAAGGGCAAGGGTATTTGTGTAGAGATACACAGAGATTTGATGCCCGATGAAGGAGAACATCTTTATACCGGCTTTGATAATGCCTGGGATGAGAAGCTTACCTGTAAGGACGGGCAGTATAAAATGCTTTACAGGCAGAATATCGACGAGTTTTATATATTTATGATTGCCCATGCGGCAAAGCATTTCTTTTTATCCGGCTTTGGAATCAGACTGGTGCTGGATATTGGTGTCTACAGAAAGAAATATAAAGACGAGCTGGATGTTAATTATATCGATAAGCGTCTAAAAGCATTAAAAATAGGCAGGTTTGCAAGGATACTTGAACTGCTTGCAGATGTTTGGATGAATGAGACGACTGATTTTAAGGCAGAAGGAAGTCTTTTATACAAAGGCATATCCGGAACCGATTTAAGGGATGTAGAGGATATGGAAAAGGCTTTGCTTTGTTCAACAGTGTATGGAGATTCATCACAGTTTAGAGCGGTGAATGCAGACAGTAAAAAAGTTTCTTCAGAAAAAGGACTTATTATTAATTCTGCAATCAGAAGAATCTTCCCGCAGAAGCGGTTTATGATTATAGATTACCCTATACTTAAAAAGCATGGCTGGTTATTGCCGGCATGCTGGATTAATCGAATATTTAAGTGGGTGTTTTCTGATAAGAAAAAAGAGCTTGGGAAAGAGGTTTCAGCGATAAAGTCCGTAGATTATGAGAATCTGGAGTTTAAGAGAAGGCTGAGAGAGTATTAAGGAGGAGAAAGTAATGATGAAGAGAGTGTTATGTGTTCTGTTAGCACTAATTTGTGCACTTGGCATGTTATCCGGATGTAAGGATAACACTGTAGAAGATTCTACAGAGAATGTCACAGAGGCACAGACTGATGTAGTGGAAGATGAGACTACTGCCGATATGGTGGTTGTAGATGAAGAGCAGATTTATGATTTTGGTCTTGCTGAAAACATTGAGGATGGAGTTATCCTTCATGCATTCTGCTGGTCATTTAAGACTATAAAGGAATCTATGGCTGATATTGCGGCAGCAGGCTATACAGCAATTCAGACTTCACCAATTAACGAATGTTACGACGGTGATCCGGGAAAGCAGCTTTATGGTGACGGAAAGTGGTATTACAACTATCAGGCTACTGACTACAAGATTGGTAACTACCAGCTTGGTACAAGAGATGACTTTATCGCTATGTGTGATGAGGCTGACAAATATGGTGTAAAGATAATTGTAGACGTGGCACCTAACCACACTACTACAAGAACTGATTATGTATCACAGAATTTGATTAATGCTGTAGGAGGTATGGAGAACCTTTACCACAAAAATGGTCAGAAGGGCATGACAAATTACAGCGAAAGATTAAGTGCTACTACATATGCCATGGGTGGTCTTCCGGATATTGATACAGAGAATCCGGATTTCCAGAAGTATTTGATTGATTATATGAACGACTGTATCATGTGTGGTGCTGATGGTTTCAGATTTGACGCTGCAAAGCATATTGCATTGTCGGATGACCCAAGCGAAGATGAGCAGGAGTGTAACTTCTGGGATAATGTTTTAGCCGGACTTATAAATAAAGATAAGCTCTTTAATTATGGTGAAGTACTTCAGGGTGACAACGAGAGAATAGACGCATATATTGAGACTATCGGTGCTGCTACTGCAAGTAGTTTTGGCAGGCTTTTGAGAAGCTGTACCACATTAGGTAATATTACAGTTGATAATATGAGCGATTATCGTTGTAAAGGCCTTACTGACGTAGTATTGTGGGTAGAGTCTCATGACAATTATATTAATGACAAGACAAGCCAGAGCATTACCGATAAGGAGATAGAGCTGGCGTGGTCTATAATTGCAGCCAAGAGTGAAGGTACACCATTATTCTTTGACCGTCCATACGGAGCTACAGCAGATGATGTATGGGGACCTCTAAACAGAATAGGTGCTGCCGGCAATGTATTTTATAAGTCAGCAACAGTTTCTGCGGTTAATCATTTCAGAAATGCAATGATAGGCGAGAGTGAGAACCTTGTAAATCCGGAAGACTGCACAACAGTTCTTCTTATCGAAAGAGGCACAAAGGGACTTGTAATTGTAAATGTCAGAGATGCTTACGAACTTCAGATTAAGACTTCTCTTGCAGACGGAACATATGTGGACAGAGTAGATAATACAACAGAGTACACAGTTACAGACGGCGTATTAACATGTACAGTTCCGGCTGAATCTACAATAGTTCTTTACAATGAAGGATATGTTGATATTAAGGCTATGCCACAGGTTTCAGTAGAAGCTAATGAGTTTTATCATATGTCAACCGATACTGTTGATGTAACACTTCATGTATCAGGAGCTGCAGAAGGTGTATATACATTTGGTAAAGAAGAGATTCCTTATACCGACGGAACAGTTATTACTGTTGGTAATGACTTTGGACCGGGTGAGGGTGTTAAGCTTACAGTAAAGGCTGCAAATGAAGACGGTTTTACAAGTGCAATGTCTTATGTATTTACAAAAGAGGCAATAAAAGAAGAGGTAGTCATAGTTGACGGAATGACAGTATACTTTAAGAAGCCTATAAACTGGGCTGATAAGATTTATACTTACATTTATGATGATAGTGACGGTACTCTTAAGATTCTTAAAGACTGGCCAGGAAATGAGATGGAGCTTGGGGAAGACGGAACCTACAGCTACACCTTTGAAAAGGTATGGAGCACCGGTTTGATAATGTTCAGTGACGGCAACAACCAGTATCCGTCATCTACACAGCCGGGTGTACCGATTGTGGCAGATAAGGTATATTCAGCAAATTAAGAATAGATTGAATGAATGCCGGGCAGACTTTTTATAGTGTCAGGGCGTGTAAAAAGAAATTCAAAAAGAGCCTATTGACTTTCCAAAGATAAATTGGTAGTATTATTTATCGGTGAGCTAAGGAAATAGGCTCTTAAATTTAATATGCGGGTGTGGCGGAATTGGCAGACGCGCCAGATTTAGGTTCTGGTGGGCAACCCCGTGCAGGTTCAAGTCCTGTCACCCGCAGTTATGGCTAATATAAGGCTTATTACTACCTTTCAGGGTTACTTGGAAGGTAGTATTTTAATATGACACAACATAAATGTTCTACAAACTTAAATATAAATCGGTAGAACATTTGATGGATGAAATAGAAAACTATATATATTATTACGATAATAAAAGAATATGGCATAAACGAAATGGGCTAAGTCATGTACAAATACTTAGCCCATAAAACTAGTTTGATTAACGCATCTAACAGTTTGTTTCCGATACAAGGCGTGTGCTGGCTTGTATCACATTAAAAGAACTCTTATGGTTTTATTTTTTGCTCCATTTAATAGTGAATTAGTCCACAATTATCTGGGGTTACTATGTTAGGATATAGTCCATATCTGATAGGTGTTACCAGATGAATAAGTTGTAAGTTTAACATTTGATGAGTTTGCTGTACCACTTGCTGTTAAGACATAAGTTGGATTATTAGCAGATCTAATAACGTAACCACCATTTACCTTCTCGAAAATCCAATCTTGAGTACTATTTCCGCTTTTGGTCCATATGTTCACATTTGACCCATTTTTGGAGACTGTACCATAAACATTCAAGGCACATGATGTAGAACATCGAGGAACGAGATAGTATTTTGTATATATTTTGCCCTTATATGTCATTGTTCCATGTGCAATTGGTTTAAAATCCTGTCCTGAAGTATAATCTTTTGCATAAATAGTAACATTAGTACCACTCTTGTTGCGACTGTAATATACGTTGCAATATTTACCAGACTTTACATTCTTAAAGCTCTGATATGTATTTGAATTAATGGAATTTATGGTTTCAGTACTAGTTGTTGTAAAACTTTTATTTCCATGCCAACCCCAGCCTCTATAAGAATAGCTTCCACTCTTTGTAATATCGCTTATCTTATGCTTCTGTATCTTGCCGCTCCAATTATGAATTATATATCCATTGCCTACATAAATACCTATGTGACCGCACTTCTTACCACAGCTACTGCAAGTACTGCTACTTCCTGTAAAAAATACATCTGCACCTATAGGAATATTATTCTGTGATGTACTATCAATATATTTTGTTCCGTAATTATAAGCACAACAAGCAGAAGAATAGAAACCATACTGCTCCTGGAACATCATTCGTACAAACTTCAGGCAATACCCTCTTCCAAAACTAGTAGAACCAAGATAGCTTTCTGCTTTTTCTACAATTTTCTGAGCATCGTAAGTTGTGGCAGCAGAAGCAATAGCCACATTTCCTAATAAAACACTCACTAAAGAAATAATTGTTAAAACTAAAACTAAAGTCTTCTTCATAATAATGTCCTCTCTTTCTTTTGTTGATAAAATTTTGGTAACCAAAGTGATTGTAGCTTTGTAAAACATCATTAATCGTTATGGTCTGGCTCTGCAATGTACTGTCATTTTTTGTTTTCCCCTTTTTTAGTGTTGCATTTTACTATTAACATCATTGAAAAATGCATTAATTTAATGTAGTGATATAAAGATATTAGCTAAGATGTCAAACGAAGGTTACAATATGTAAATACATATTTGATACTCCAAATAATATCTTAAATAAATGTAAGATATTAAAATTACCACTTTAGATAAAAATGATAATTAATATATCTTTTTAGATTTTCAATATTACTAGATGTTCTATTAAAAGACTACATTATATTTTGAACAATGTCAATACTTATTTGAAACTATTATGATACTTTTATAAAACTAAAACAACATAACGAATGAAACTTGCATGAAACAAAAGAGGCTTTTATTAACACTACCACATCTGATGGCTTATTTATTTCCCAAACAATGTTTAATCTTGTCACACTCTTTTCAATGTGCTATACTGTATTTATTATCTTTTTGGGTGGTGAGATTATATGGTGGACATTTTATCTTTTATTTCTAGACATATAAAATTAGTTGACGATATGTCAATGAAGGAACTAACGTCACAATGTCAATTGACAAAATCTAAGTTTTATCGTTGTATTCAAGAACCATTTCGTTTTACTGATGAACAACTATATACTATTTCAGATACTCTAAAATTAAGTGATATTGAGCACCAAACTTTATTTAATTATAAATACAATAGTTTAAGTTCCGATAAGCAAGGTGTATACGATGTTTTGAATAAGTTGATTTTTGGTAATCAACCTATAAAAGAAGACAGATACTCTCGAATTTATACGCATTTTCACTCTGCTGATAGCAACAAAGGCATAATCAAGTGTTCTGCTGAAGAGTTATCTACAAAGCTAAAAGAACATCTTTTTACAGATGAAAGAGCCACTAATCAACGCTTTGTTATTAATATTTTTAACACGTATTCACCTGAAAAAGTACAAATAATTTATAGTTTGTTAAAAAACTTATACAAAATAGATGAATTAAGCCAACATTACTCCGTGATAATTAATCAACTAATTAACGATGCTG
>JAZULV010000118.1:0-39808 GCA_045603305.1 Lachnospiraceae bacterium
ACTAAAAAAGAGGTATCTATGTTAAACCAAAAAATCAAAACTCTCCGACTTGAACATGGTTATAGTCAGACCTATATAGCCAGAGTACTTGGTATAACACGCAATGCATACAGTATGTATGAAAAAGGTATCCGCACACCAAACTACACTACTATAATTGCCCTCGCAGATATTTACCAGGTAAGCACCGATTACATATTCGGACGTACCGACAACAAAAATCTCTATAAATAATAAATCTAAAAAATACTATCTATAACATTTCTTTACCCTGTAATTTGCACTTTCAGTTATACTTCGACGCTACAATCACATCTTATGTAAAAAACCTTACATTAACATTGCACATAAAACAAAAAAGAGCCTTTGCTCCAGAATTAGTTCCGGTTTACAAACGCTCTTAATAGTTTATTCACAATATCGAATTTTACCCGTCAATTAATCTACAGAAGTTTCCCTCTTTATGAATATTATTATACATTAATTTCTGCCTTTACATCAAGACAATCCTTGTACTCTTCAAGAATAGGATTGATAACCTCTGCAATAAACTCTTCAACCTGCTCCTTTGAACGTCCTACATACTTTGCAGGGTCCATTGTCTTCTGAAGGTCTTCAAGTGACATATTAAATGCAGGATCTGCAGCGATAAGCTCAAGAAGGTTGTTGTCCTTACCCTCCTGCTTAACATTCTTACCGGCCTCCATGGAAAGCTCACGAATTCTCTCATGAAGCTCCTGACGGTCACCGCCGGCCTTAACTGCATCCATCATAATATTCTCAGTTGCCATAAACGGAAGCTCTGACATGAGACGCTTTGTTATAACCTTATCATAAACTACAAGGCCATCTACAACATTGAGATAAAGGTCAAGGATACCATCAATTGCAAGGAAGCCTTCCGGTATACTGAGACGCTTATTAGCTGAATCGTCAAGAGTTCTTTCAAACCACTGGGTTGAAGCAACTAACATAGGGTTCATGGCATCTGACATTACATAGTTAGCAAGAGCAGCCATACGCTCGCATCTCATAGGATTTCTCTTGTATGCCATAGCTGATGAACCAATCTGGCTCTTCTCAAACGGTTCCTCTATCTCCTTTAAGTGCTGAAGAAGACGAATGTCATTTGAAAACTTGTGAGCACTCTGGGCAATACCGGCAAGCACATTGAGCACGCGGCTGTCAACCTTTCTTGAGTAAGTCTGTCCTGACACAGGATAGCAGCTCTCAAAGCCCATCTTCTGGGCAATCATCTTGTCAGCAAGCTTACACTTCTCATGGTCTCCGTCAAAGAGTTCAAGGAAGCTTGCCTGTGTACCTGTAGTTCCCTTAGAACCAAGCATCTTCATGGAATCTATTACATGATTCAAATCTTCTAAATCAAGCACCAGCTCATTGAGCCACAAAGCAGCTCTCTTGCCTACTGTAGTAGGCTGTGCCGGCTGGAAATGGGTAAATGCTAAAGTAGGCATAGCCTTGTATTCATCCGCAAACTTTGAAAGTCTGTGGATAACATTCACAAGCTTCACTCTGACAAGCTTTAACGCTTCTGTCATAATTATAATGTCTGTATTATCTCCAACGTAGCATGAAGTTGCTCCAAGGTGAATAATACCCTTAGCATTAGGACACTGAAGGCCGTAAGCATATACATGAGACATTACATCGTGACGTACAATTTTCTCACGGGCCTTTGCCTCTTCAAAATTAATATCGTCTTTATGAGCCTTAAGCTCTTCAATCTGCTCTTCTGTAATATTAAGCCCTAATTCATGCTCAGTCTCAGCAAGAGCAATCCATAATCTTCTCCAGGTTTTAAACTTCTTCTCCGGTGAAAAGATATACTGCATCTCCTTGCTGGAATAACGCTCTGATAACGGACTCTGATACTTATCGTACATAATTACTTCCTCCTCGTGAATATATTAATATCTATATACGAACCTTTATACTATATAAAGCAGAACTTTCTGCAATATCACATAATACCTATACGCTTAAACACTTCATAATATGCATCTTCAACACCGCCTAAATCTCGTCTGAAACGGTCCTTATCAAGTTTTTCGTGGGTGTTAATATCCCAGAGTCTGCATGTATCCGGAGAAACCTCGTCAGCGAGGATAATATCACCCTTATAACGACCAAACTCAATCTTGAAGTCAACAAGCTCAATTCCGGCCTTGGCAAAGAACTTCTTCATAACTTCATTAACCTTAAATGCCATGGTTGTAATCTTTTCAATCTCTTCCTCAGTAGCAAGACCAAGAGCAAGAGCATAGTAACCATTAATAAACGGGTCACCTAAGTCATCATTCTTGTAGCTAAACTCAATAGTCGGCTGTAAAAGCGGAGTACCCTCTTCTATACCAAGCTTCTTTGCAAAGCTTCCTGCTGCAATATTACGAACAATTACTTCGAGAGGAACAATCTCAACCTTCTTAACTGCTGTCTCTCTGTCACTAAGCTCTTCAACAAGATGTGTGGGTACACCTTGCTTCTCAAGCAGACCAAATATATAGTTTGTCATTCTGTTATTGATAGCACCCTTACCTACAATAGTTCCCTTCTTAAGACCATTGAACGCTGTAGCGTCATCCTTGTAATCAACAATTAATACATCCGGGTCTTCTGTTTTAAATACCTTCTTAGCTTTTCCTTCGTAGAGTAATTCAAGTTTCTTCATCATGATTTCTCCCCTTCATATTGTTCTTAAATTTAAAAAGCTAACTTTAAAGCTTATAAAAGCTTACTAAAATAAACTAGTTTTGATTATAATACAGTGCCCTGCAATTTAGCAATCTTAATTTTTGCTAAAAATATAATTCAAATTAATTTCTTTATGTAAATACTGCATTAATAACTCCAAAAGCAGAGGTACCGCAAAAGCGGTACCCCTAATCTAATTATTTTGTATTAAAAAATAAGCTTCTCAAGCAGATATACTGAACGTGTCAGCCTATTATCTACACTTAATTAATCGCATAAATAATAATGTCCAAATGCATCTGCTGCCTTAAGTGCTGCTGCCACTGTTTCAGCTGTTACTTCAAATGGCATGTTGTGAAGAGTATCATTCTCAGCGCATGCTGCCTTGGCAACTGCCATAATCTGCTCTTCTGTTATATCTTCTACGCCTAACTCCTTCCAGGTTACAGGAAGTCCTACTTCGATACAGAAATCAATAACTTCTTCAAGCTCATCCATTGGAACATTCTCAAGTACAAGCTGGGTTATGGTACCAAAGGCAACCTTCTCACCATGATACATATGATGGCACTCCTCTAATACTGTGAGACCATTGTGAATTGCATGTGCTCCGGCAAGTCCGGCACTTTCAAATCCAATACCTGAAAGCAGTGTATTCGCCTCAATAATCTTCTCAACTGCTTCTGTACACGCTCCGGCTTCAAGGGCAACCTTCGCCTTAACACCCTCATCCATAAGTGTATCAAAGCATAATTCTGCAAGTGCCATGGCAGCCTCTGTAGTCTTGCCTCCGGCACAGGATGTTGCTCCGCTAATCTGACATGCTCTTGCTTCGAAATATGTAGCAAGCGCATCGCCCATGCCTGCCACTGTAAGGCGAACAGGAGACTTTGCAATAATGTCTGTGTCCATAAGAACAAGATTAGGATTAGCAGGAAGGAAAAGATACTCCTCAAATACTCCTGCATCTGTATAAATAACTGAAAGAGCACTACATGGTGCATCTGTAGAAGCAATAGTAGGGCAAATCAATACCGGTGTCTTGCAATAATAAGCAACAGCCTTTGCAGTATCAAAAATCTTTCCACCGCCAACTCCGATAATCAAATCACAGCCTTTTTCCTTCATAATCTCGTTCAAACGGTTAATTTCAGTCTTGCTGCATTCCCCATTAAAATAATCAAACTCAATGCTGCAATCTACATCCTTGAAACTCTCCTCAATATCAGCACCGATACGCTTGTATCCACCCTCAGTTATTAATATAAGTGCTTTGCTGCCGTAACCTGCCGCATAAGTTCCTAACTTCTTCATCTCTCCTGCACCCTGTACATACTTTGAAGGGCTAATTAAAATTTTTGCCATAGTCTTCTCCTCCATAAAATTTATAATTATAATGCTTCGAGCATTAATAATACTATGATATATATCAAGAGTTCTGCCCCATCAGAACATAAAAGAAGCATCTGCAATATAAAATCATTTACTGTTTTAAGTATAGCATACTATAACGTTTTATTCCATCTGTTTTACGGTTTTATATAGCAAAAATCCTGCAGGTATTTCCTGCAGGACCGTAATATCGATTGTTTTGATAACTCTACTTTTACATATCGACTATCATTATAAATACTTCATACTAATATCATTCATCTCATCAATCAACTTCTTATTTCCTAATTTTCTTGCTAAAGGCATAAACAATTCCAGCGTCTCTTTAGCCTTTATCTTCTGCTTTTCTTCATCAATAAATTCGATTGTTCGCATATTGTGCAGTCGCTCCGCTAATTTAATTATAACAACTTCTTCTGAATTATCTCCCGTAAGGGTATCAAAATCCTGAGCCTGCCTTATAATTTCATATACGTCTGAATGAAGTTCTTCTTTTAACGATTCTAATGGCACTGTACCTTTCCCTGCTACATCACAAAACATCCCTGCCATAACTACATTTGCCCCGGAACCAAGCTCTGTCAGCACTATTGCCACGTTAAGCAAATGTGTCACATACTCATCTCCGGAATATCTCTTTACTCCTTCATATGCCTTACATGCACAATTATAGACTTTCTTTAATTCCTCCGGCTTTATATCAATACCATTTTTCGCAACCTTAGCCTGCAATATTTCAAACAATTCTTCCTTAGTTGCATTTTGTTTAGTTTGCTCTAAAAACACATGATTCATAACACTACCTCCGTAACTTCGCATCTCAATTATCATTGCTCTTAAAAAGGAGGGGTAGAAACCAAACTCTTTTTTAAACGACTTAGTAAATCCGCTGTGCGACTGCCATCCATACCTGATTGCAACATCTATTATCTTTTCGCCATTAATTATATCTTCCGACGCTCTTATCAGTCTGCGTTTAGTCACATATTCCATAACTGACACATTCATATACGCCTTAAACATTCTGGCAAAATGATATTCTGAATAACCCGCAAAGCCGGCAACATCCTGAACCAAAATCGGTTCTTCTAAATGCTCATCAATGTACTTCAAAGCACGATTTACTACTGTGTTTGATTCCATAACCATCACCTTCCTAATATCCACGTGGTAGTTATACTATAAATCACTGTATTTTATTTTTCTTTGCCAATTCTGCTATTATTTCAATAATAATTAATTCAATTTCTTCTCCATGACTTCATATACCAGCACTGCATCGTTTTCTACAGTATATTTCTCATGTTTCACAGTCTTATATTCTAACTTTTCATATAATCCTACTGCAGGAAGGGACGCATCCAAAACTGCCTTGTCATACTTCTTTGCAATTTCTTCTTCGATTTGTTTCATTATATATGTTCCATATCCCCTGCTCTGGTACTCCGGCAGCACATATACACGGGTTATGTGATTGCCCACAAAACTGCCGGTCCCTATGATTTTACCATCAACTATTAAGACACTTACATTACCATTTTCCACATCTTTAGTTATCGCTTTTAGGTTGTGGTGCCTGCAAAAGAAGTCAACCACTTCCTCCGGATAATACTTTGGGTAAACCTTTTTAATTGTAAATTGTACTACGGTGTAAATCGCTTCTAATTCCTGCGCTGTTGCTAACCTGTACTCCATATATTCCCCCTGTTTAACTTTTCAAAAATATAAAACTAAATACAACTCTATTAACCAAACTCTTATATCCACTGTATAAATGCAGTCTTATCATTGTTGTTATATCCTGCATTTTCATAAAACCTAAGCGTACTTTCTTTTTTAGAGCCGGTAAGCAACATCAATTTGTAGCAATTCGCCTTTAATGCAAGCTCTTTCGCATAATTCAAGCATGCTGTCGCCAGACCCTTTCCACGATAAGCCTCGTCGGTAATAACATTTTCCACAAAAGCGTATGGCTGCTGGTTATGAGTAAGATTTGGTATTATCACGCATACACATGATGACACTATCTTTCCGTCTTCCTCCGCCACAATAATGTGATGATTCTCATCCTTTAATATACCCTGCCACAAACTTTCTAGGTCCTCAGTAATTTCAGGCATTGGATTATCATGTAACTGCATATACAACTTAAGCAACCCCTGCAAATCATGTTCGTTTATTTCTCTAATCATAAAATTACACCTTCATATGTCAAAACACTTATTAATCAGCCTGCCTGTTACAGACACAACACCCATTACCTATATGTATTGATTAGTTCATCACAGCTTTGAAGAAAAATCTTCATGTATTCTCTGTGCGGAGTTATTACGTTAATATCCACATCTTTGTTGCTATTAGCAAAAGACTCCAGCATATCCTTCAAATTATCTGCCGACTTCATATAATCTTCAATAATATACTCCTCATCAAAGCCACGCCTCTTAAGCAGGAGTGCCGACACTACTCCGGTCCTGTCCTTACCGGCATTACAGAAATAAAGCACATTGCTCTTGGCATTCTCTATTACATCAATAATATGTATCAACTGCTTATCAATCATATTCAAATAGGATACCGGTACCTTGTCCGGACTCTCAGGTATGCCATTGCCTCCGGTCACCGGCAGACAAATATAATTAAAATCAGTATCATCTGCCAAAGGACAAGGTTTCTGTGCTCTTTCTTTATCCTCTCTTAAATCCACAATAGTGCGGATGTTGTTATCAAGCAGGCATCTAATATCCTCATCGCTTAAACTTGTCGGAACATCACTCCTGACAAAACGCATACTATCCGGTAAAATATTTCTTGTGTTTTTTGTTGATGATATTTGTATTTTCATAAATATATACTGTCCTTCCTGCAAAATTTCTTCACACCTTATCCATATTTTTTATATAGAAACTCACCGGCTTTTTATTCTGGATATATTTTAATTTCCTTATTTCTTTATAATTTTTT
Organism: Lachnospiraceae bacterium; assembly: GCA_045603305.1. Lineage (GTDB taxonomy): Bacteria > Bacillota > Clostridia > Lachnospirales > Lachnospiraceae > JAFRXK01. Next base: position 7,069 of record JAZULV010000118.1, read on the forward strand.
AGGTCCGCAGCATATCTGCATCCTTTTCACTATACTTTTCTATATAAAATCAATCATACTTTTTTATAACTCTTTACATATTTTTTATTATACCACAATTTTGCTCTAAATAACCGAAATAGGCAGCCATTTTTCACAGCTGCCTACCCGCCAATGGAATATTTGGATTCGGGCATCACCCGCGCCTTCCTACGGTCTTTTTTATTATATTCACATACAAAACAAAACTTCAACAACTTTTACAAAGGTAATGGAATACACTGCCAATTTACTGTCACATACCATTATATTAGTATATCTTTATTAGGTCAATCTCAAAAAACAATTTACTAAACATAGCCAATCCTTGCTTTTTTAGTTGCTTTTACCCCTTTTTTCGATTATTCTATAACCATAGAGTTTTTACTCAATTACTAAAATATTTTATGACTAGGGGGTTACAAAAGAATGGCTAAAACTATTCAAGAATTAATGGATTTTATCAAAGACAATGATATCAAGATGATTGACTTTAAGATTGTTGATATCAACGGTCAGTATCGTCACGTAACTATTCCGGCGGGCAGCTTTTCTGAGGATACTTTAAAGAACGGTATTGGTTTCGATGCATCAAACTACGGTTACGCAGTAGTTGAGAAGAGTGACATGGTATTTATTCCTGATATCGAAACTGCTATGGTAGACCCGTTCTGTGCTGTTCCTACATTATCAATAACCGGTAATGCTATGATTATCGATTATCCGGAGAACCGTCCTTTAGACCAGTATCCGCGTAACATCGTACTTGCGGCAGAGCAGTATATGAAGGATACAGGCATTGCTGATACTATGCTGATTCTTCCGGAGTTCGAGTTCCACTTATTTGACAATGTAGGCTGGTCAGTTACACCTAATAACATTTCTATGTCAGTAGATACTTCACAGGCATACTGGAACAGCGATATCGAAGGCAAGGGCTGTATCGTTCCTCACCAGAAGGCTTACCACGTTGCAAAGCCATTTGATACTTCCTTTGAGTGTCGTTCTGAGATGTGCCTTGAGATGGAGAAAGCAGGTATTCCTATTAAGTATCATCATCCAGAGGTTGGCGCTGCAGGTCAGTTTGAGATTGAGCCAATGCTTGGTCAGATGTCTAAGATGGCAGACAACACTATGATGATTAAGTATATTATACATAATACCGCATTAAAGTACGGCAAGGTTGCCACCTTTATGCCAAAGCCTGTATACGGCGAAGCCGGCAATGGTATGCACGTTCATATGCTGTTACTTAAGGATGGCGAGCCGGTATTCTCTGATGATGAGGGTTATTCACATTTAAGTAAGACAGCCCACTACTTCATGGGTGGTTTACTTAAGCACATTTCTTCTCTTTGTGCATTAACAAATCCAAGCACTAACTCATTTAAGAGACTTGTTCCTGGCTTTGAAGCACCGGTAACTGTAGGATATGCAACCTCTAACCGTAGCGCGGTTATTCGTATTCCTGCTTACGCAAAGACACCTAAGATGAGACGTTTTGAGCTCCGTAACCCGGATGCAACCTGTAATCCATATCTTTGCTACGCAGCCATCTTAATGGCCGGTTTAGACGGTGTGAAGAATCAGATTGACCCACATGAGAATGGCTGGGGACCATACGACATGAACCTCTACACATTATCAGATGAAGAGAAGGCAAAGTTATCATCCCTGCCAACTTCATTGGATGCAGCCTTAGATGCACTTGAAGCAGACCATGATTACCTTACTGCAGGTGGTGTATTCCCAGAGCATTTAATCAAGAACTTTATTGCTAACAAGAGAAAGGAATGCTTTGAATTCTCCAAGATTCCTCATCCGGCAGAGTTTGATAAGTATTTTAATTTATAAGATAGTTTTGGGCGGTCGCTTGCGACCGCCCTGTTACTTTCATCATATAAAACTTCCCAAAACAAATCTTAGGTAGTAATCACTATATCCCAGCTCTAATCAGCCGCTTTATTCTTTTTAACAAACAAGAACCCAACCACCAAAAACATCGGTATCATACTAAGAATACCATTTGGTGCCGGTCCTACTATCATCTGGTCTGTATACTCAGGGTTTAAGAAAACAACTGGGATTGTTGCTGCTGCATTGAATGCTCCGTGCATTACAGCCGGCACCCAGATACAGTTTGTCTTTTCATATAAAACATCTAACAGTATTCCCATTGCAACAGTACACAGACAGAACAGTGCCATACCAACAAATGGTGCACCCCAGTAAGATAAACCATACTCGTATCCGGCTAATATCATAACCGGCCAGTGCCATGCACCCCAAATGATACCGCCAAGGATTCTTCCTTTGGTTTTGCCTAACTTGTCTCTTAACATCGGATACATAACACCACGCCAGCCGACTTCTTCACCTAATGCAATAAGTCCATTGAATACCGGAGCATATGTAACACTCTGAAATATAGCTACCAACGCATACAATGGTACTGTCAGCCCGGCCGCTGTTAACTGCTCCACAAGCTCTTCACCATAGGTTGCAGTCAAATAAGCTCCGGTCACATCGAATCTGTCCGGAAATACTACATAATACAGTACTGCACCTAAGGCTGTTAAAACAGCAGGACTAAACCATGCAGCTATCATATAAAGAATGTTTCCTTTGAATTTAGGCACCCAGCCCATTCCACGAAGAGGAACCTTCGCAATAAGTGTAGCAGCAAATGGTGCAAACATTGAAACTGATAATAAAATCTGGAACACTAAAAGACTTCCTTTTAAGGCAAAATAGCTGGCTGTTATCTGTAATATCCAAGCTATCGCAAACGCACTTATCATATATACTGTAAATTTCTTTTTATTCATTTTCATAATAATCCTCCATGTTTTAATTAACACCAATAATAAAGAATCGGTCACAAAGCTCTAGTTCTTACTGTCATAGGTTTCTACACAAAAACCCTGATGACCACAGGCACTGCAATGAAGCTTTCTGGTTGTAGGGGTATGGGCTGAAAATACAAACTCCCACTTACCCGGCTTAAACACCTCATGACATTCAGGGCATATATAGGCTGTATTTCGATAATAGAAGCAGACAACAAATATTGCTATAGCAATATTCACAACCATGCCGATTACAAATGGCCACCATATTCCTTGTGTAAACCCTAGAATTAAAGTACCTACTTCAATAAGCTCTGCAATGATACCTATCGCCAACACAACTCCTCGAACCCTGTTCATTTTCTTTTTATTTTTCACTTGATACGCTATATCATTTAAATTTTCTATGGAGAAATTCTTAATGTTTTTCATTTCTTTCTTGATTTCCAGAATTGCAGCTTTACGCATCTCACGCTCGGCAAGCTCTTCTTCAACCACCAGTAACTGCTGTTCCAACAGTACAGAAATGACATTCTCGGCATTTGGTGCATTCATTATTTCACCAATGCTATTAATAGGAATATCTAATTCCCTAAGGAAGCAAATAACTCGTAGTTTTTTTAAATCATCCTCACTATATAATCTTCTGCCACCTTCTGTTAATTCACTTGGAATTAATATTCCTCTTGAGTCATAGTACTGTACTGTCCTGACAGTCACTCCGGCTAACTTTGCAATTTCTCCGGTTGTATACTGTGACATAGCTTTACACCACCTTTCTGGGCCTACAATAACACATGACGCAGCGTCACAAGCAATACCTGACGCTACGTCATTTTTTTAAATTCGGACAAATTGGGAGTTCCTTACCGGAACTCCCAATCTAATTTAAAAAGCTCAAAAATTATAAATCAAATCTAATTCTGCAGTAAGCCATAATTTCTTCCTTGCACTTCTCAAAGCCCAGCTTACCGCTGTTTAAGCAAAGGTCATAGTTTCTGGCATCGTTCCAGTCTGTACCGGTATAGTACTTGTAATACTCCCTGCGGTACTTATCAGTCTTTGCAATGAACTTCTCCATCTCACGAGGAGTCATACTGTTGCGCTCCATTGCTCTGTTAAAACAAAACTCTTCATCGGCATGAACAAATACACTCATAACATTAGGATAATCTTTAAGCACATAATCTGCACATCTTCCTACAATCACACAATTCTCTGTCTCAGCCAGTTTCTTTATTATCTTCGCCTGATAATTAAACAAATTCTTATTTGAAACGAAGTCGTCTGATTCAGGCGGTATCAACTCTCCATTATAAACACTTTTTGAAATCTTAAATAAAGTAGTCTTTTTAAGTTTCTCATCTGCCTCTGCAAATAATCTCTCGTTTATACCACTATCCTCTGATGCAAGACGAAGAATATCTCTGCTATAAAAAGAAAAACCTAATTCATCAGCTACCATCTTTCCTATAGTCTTGCCACCGCTGCCATACTGTCTCGCAATAGTAATTACAATGTTATCCACAGTCTCTACCTCCTAACTATCAGCTTATTCACCTAAATATGCTTTCTTAATTGAATCATCATTCATTAACTCTTTTGCATCTCCTGAAAGAACAATCTTACCTGTCTCTAAAACATATGCTCTGTCAGCTATAGATAATGCCTTCTTAGCATTCTGCTCTACCAAAAGTACTGTTGTTCCACTTGCACTTACTTCTTCAATAATATCAAAAATCTCATTAACAAAAATCGGTGATAATCCCATGGATGGTTCATCCATAACTATCATCTTAGGATTGGACATTAATGCACGTCCCATCGCCAGCATCTGCTGCTCACCACCTGATAAGGTACCGGCTCTCTGATTCTTACGTTCTTCCAGACGAGGAAAACGCTTATATACATTAGCCAGATTCTCAGCTATCTCTTTCTTATCTCTTCTGGTGTATGCTCCCATCTTCAAGTTCTCATACACGCTGAGCTGGGAAAACACTCGACGACCTTCCGGAACATGTGCTATACCCATCTCTACTATCTTGTGAGGAGGTACCTTAGTAATATCAGTTCCTTCAAAAACAACAGACCCCTGCTTTGCAGGCAAAAGTCCTGTAAGCGTATGAAGTGTAGTAGTCTTACCTGCTCCATTTGCACCAATCAGTGCAATAACCTCACCCTGATTAACCTCAAAAGAAACGCCCTTCAATGCCTGAATCACACCATAATACACCTGTAATCCATTAACCTCTAACATTGCCATTGTTCCGTTCCTCCTATTCACCTAAATATGCAGCAATTACTGCCGGCTCATTAAGTACATCTTCTGTTTTTCCATGGGCAAGTACCTGTCCAAAGTTAAGAACTGTTAACTCTTCACATATACCACTTACCAGCTTCATATCATGTTCTATCAAAAGAATAGTCATGTCGAAATTATCTCTTACAAAACGAATAGTATTCATAAGTTCACCGGTCTCGTTAGGGTTCATACCTGCCGCCGGTTCATCCAAAAGTAAAAGCTTCGGCTCTGTAGCAATAGCTCTGGCAATCTCCAGCTTACGCTGTTTACCATAAGGAAGGTTGCTTGCCAATGTGTCAGCCTCTGAATCCAGCTCGAAGACCTTCAATATCTCCATAGCACGCTTGTTCATCTCTTTTTCTACTTTATAGTATCTTGGAAGTCTCAAAATACCCTCAATAGTAGAATACTTATTATGATTATGCAAACCTGCTTTTACATTATCCAAAACTGATAATTTCTTAAATAATCTAATATTCTGGAAGGTTCTTGCAATACCTTCTTTGTTAATATCTATAGTAGCCTTACCGGTAATATCCTTGCCATCTAATCGTATAACGCCTTCATTCGGCTTATATACACCGGTTAATAAATTGAACACTGTAGTCTTACCTGCACCATTAGGACCAATCAATCCATAAAGCTGGCCTTTTTCAACAGTTAAATCAAAACCATCTACTGCACGAAGGCCACCGAATGAAATAGACAAATTCTTCACTTCTAACATTGCCATATTATTCTGCCTCCTTACGATTAATAAATCTCTTATTCTTTAGTTTCTCTTTAAGCTTGCTTCTCCAGTTAATAGCTGATGGTGCCCAGTTAAATAACATCATAGCAATTAATACTACCGCATATATCAGCATTCGATAATCTGAAAGTCCTCTCAAAAGTTCCGGCAATACTGTCAAGATAATAGCAGCAATTACAGAACCTCGAATATTACCAATTCCTCCGAGTACTACAAATACCAAAATCAAAATCGATGTATTGTAATCAAACTTCTTAACTGTTAATGTGGATAAGTTATGTGAATAAAGCACGCCTGCCACACCTGCCAAAGCCGCAGATATGGAAAATGCCATTAACTTATACTTTGTTACATTAATACCTACAGACTCTGCTGCAATTCTATTATCACGGATAGCCATAATTGCACGTCCGCTTCTTGAATTAATTAAGTTCAATACAATAAATAATGTAATTAATATTAATATAATTCCTACTGTAAAGGTTGAATCCTTTGGAGTTCCCGTAATACCTAAAGCACCTTTGATAATAACTTCTCCATCGGCTTCCATATTAAGAGCGGCAGTATCCTTAACTGAGAAGTGTAAGCCATTACTATCCTTGCCTATGTATAATACATTCATCAGATTCTTAATAATCTCACCAAAGGCCAATGTTACTATCGCAAGGTAATCTCCTCGTAACTTCAGTACCGGAATACCAATTAATATTCCAAACAAAGCTGCAACAGCTGCTCCAATTAATATCGCTAATATAAAACGCACTACGCCCGGAAGACTTTCACCAACATAAACAGAGAAAAATGCACTGGAGTATGCTCCTACACACATAAATCCTGCATGTCCAAGGCTCAGCTCTCCTGATATACCTACTACTAAGTTGAGCGAAACAGCAGCAATAACATAAACACAAATTGGTACTAAAAGTCCGCGAAGCAGACTGGATATATTACCTGTTGATACAAGAAGCTGCATTATTATGTACGCAACTATAACCATGGAATAGGTAATTGTATTTGATTTTGTTGTTTTATTCATAGTCTTAAATATATTCTTCTTCATAGAGCACCCTTACACTTTCTCCTGGATGTTCTTTCCGAACAATCCTGTAGGTTTTACCAGCAAAACTATAATCAAAACAGCAAACACTATTGCATCTGCAACCTGAGATGAAATATATGCCTTGCCCAAAACTTCAATAATACCTAATAATATACCGCCTATCATCGCGCCCGGAATAGATCCTATACCACCAAATACCGCAGCAACAAAGGCTTTAATACCAGGCATAGAACCTGTATATGGTGTCAGACTAGGATAAGCTGAACATAAAAGCACACCTGCAATCGCTGCTAATCCTGAACCAATGGCAAATGTAAGAGATATAGTTGCGTTGACATTCACACCCATAAGCTGAGCTGCTCCACGGTCTTCTGAAACCGCCTGCATCGCTCTGCCCGGCTTTGTTTTATTTACAAACAACACCAGACCACACATAATTACTATACAAGCTATAATTGTAACAATAGTAGTACCGGTAATCGTAAGCTCTCCGCCTGCCAAAGCAATACTCGGACAATTAATAATATTAATAAATGTCTTTGTATCTGCACCGAAAATTAATAACGCTGTATTCTGCAACAGATAACTAACACCAATGGCGGTAATAAGAACTGCCAAAGATGACGTAGCATTACGCAACGGTTTATACGCCACCTTCTCAATAGTCATACCTAAAATCGTACATGTAGCCATGGCAATGAGCACTGCAAGATAAGGATTCACTCCTGCTCCTGTCATCAACGTAAGAACAGTATATGCTCCAATCATAATAACATCACCATGTGCAAAGTTTAACATCTTTGCTATTCCATATACCATAGTGTAACCCAGCGCAATAATTGCATATACACTACCCAGACTTATTCCATTAATCAAATACGTTATAAAACTCATAGCCGACCTCTTTTTCTTTTTTCTTAACATATTATAACATAATTTTTATATTCATATCAAGATATACGAAAGCTATTATTCATTATTATTTATGTTTTGATTTAAATGAAACAGGTGTGGATTTCTCCACACCTGATATCAACGGGTAATTATCCCAATCTCATCAAATATTCAATATTACTGCATTGCTTTGTATGCACCATTTTCAATAACAACTGCCTTAGGCTCCTTGCTTGGCTCACCATTCTCTGCCCAGGTAATTGTTCCTGTAAGACCTACTAATTCAATCTCTGTCATAGCACCCTTAAGTCCATCACAAATATCTGAAACTGACATATCAGCAGTAACGCCTGACTTCTCAACAGCAGCCTTAATTGCATAAACTGCATCATAAGCATCAGCTGCAAACTGTATCGGTATCTCATTATTATACTTCTCAGCATATGCCTTAACAAAGTTCTGAGTTGCTTCGTCTTCAGCGTCTGCTGCGAATGGTGTAAGTAACATAACGCCTTCTGCTAAAGATACATCAAAGTTCTCTACACCAAGGATACCATCAAGACCATCACAACCAAAAATCTTTGGTGAATATCCCATATCATTAGCCTGCTGTAAAATTAAAGCTGCTTCCTGATAGTAAATAGGTAAGAATAATAATTCTGCATTACTATCCTTAGCCTTCTGAAGCTGAACCTTAAAGTCAGTCTTGCTGTCAGATGTGAAAGCTTCTGTTGCAACAATTTCTATTCCCTGATTAGCAGCTTCTGCCTTAAAGCTCTCGCAGATACCTGCTGAATATGGATCTGAACTATCATAAATAATAGCAACCTTTGATGCAATAGCGTTCTGTCCGATATATTCTGCAGACTTTGTTCCCTGTGCAGGGTCTGAGAAACATACACGGAAAGCATTATCACCTGAAATACACTCAACAGCTGTTCCTGATGGTGTGATAAGGAATAAGTTATCGTTTAAAGCCTCAGCTTCGATAGCGATACATGGAGCACTTGTTACAGCACCCATCATAATCTGCATCCCCCAGTCCTTAAGGTTGTTGTATGCATTGATAGCCTTCTCTGCATCATGCTCATCATCTTCCATCTTAAACTCAATCATAGTTCCGTTAATGCCGCCTGCTGCATTAATCTCTTCTACCGCAATAGTAGCACCCTTCTCAACTGCATCACCATAAGCTGCTGCACCACCTGTTAAAGGTCCCTGTGCACCAATCTTAAATACAGCTTCACCATTCTGTGAACCTGAGTCTTTAGCACATCCTGCTAAACATCCAAGTGCAAGTACTGTTACAAGTACTATGCCAACAATTTTATTAATAGTTTTCATCTTAAAGTCCTCCCTTTCATAAGGCTGTATAAAGTATATCTTACCCCTAATATCTCTATTTGTCAATTAAATCATTGTTACTCAATGCTCTTACAAACATCTACCCATTTTTCATAATTTGATGTCTTTTCAAGTTCATCAATAGTTAATTTCACTGCACTGTTGGAACTTCCCGCTGCCGGATAAATTATATCAAATCTTCTTAATGAGTTATCCAGATAAATGATTACATCATCATTCACACCAAAAGGACAAACACCTCCGACTGCATGTCCAACAAGGTCTTCCACCATGTCAAAAGGTATCATCTTCGCCTTCGTTGCAAACTCCGCTTTAAATTTACTGTTATCAATCTTACAGTCGCCGGCAACAACAATTAATACAGGCTTATCATTTATAATAAATGACAAAGTCTTTGCAATCTCTTCTTCCTTGCAGTTTACTGCTTTTGCTGCCTCCTGCACAGTAGCCGAAGAAGTATCAAACTCCATTACTCGTTCTTCTAAACCAAACTTACTCAAATGTTCTTTCGCTCTTACTAATGACATAACGTCCTCCCAAATCTAATATAAATATATAATAAAAGTAAACTCTTTTATTCTCTTTAACTAATCCAAACTTACTGCTGCCTGTTCTTTTCAGGCAGTTCACTCACCAAGGTTGCAACAAGCACCAATACCGCTCCTATCATGCCAAACAGGCTCATCTTTTCTTTTAATAACAGGACCGAAAGTATCAGTGCTACAATAGGATCAATATATGCCAGCAATGCTACTGTCTGTGCTTTCAAATTATTCATCGAACCAAAGTAAAGTGCATAAGCAATTCCTGTATGTACAATACCTACCACTATGAGCATACAAACAACCTGTGGAGTAAATGCGATCTTTGACAAATCTTCCGTAAACATAACGTATATCAATAATACTATCGAGGCAGAACCAAGCTGTGCCATCGTCTTATCATAAGTCGGAACCTCTTTTAATCTCTGGTTCAATATTACAACCACCGCGTATAAAATTGCAGCAGCCAGTCCAAATATAATACCTTTTATCTGCGATTGCCCAATACTGCTTTCCTCTAAAACTCCGGAAACAAACACCATTCCAATCACTGCCATAATAACGCAGATACTTTTTCTTATTGTCAGCTTCTCTTTAAGAACCAAAGGTGCCGCCAGCATCACAAAAACCGGAGCCATATAATAGCAAAGTGTTGCTACCGCCACAGTTGTATAGCAATAACTCTCAAATAAAAGCACCCAGTTAATACCTATAAGAGCCCCCGAAATCACTAATATACCTAAATGCTTTTTTATAGCCCTTTTATCCGGGTGTATTCTTCTGATCATTGTGTATGCAGCCAAAAATCCAACTCCCAGCACACCTCTTGCCAGTGCCACCTGGGCTGATGAAAGCGGTATATATTTTCTGAAAACACCTATTGTACCAAAAATCGTCATGGCAAGAATCATATATATTCTCGCAATATTACTCTTGTTCATGTCTGTATTCCCTTTAACTTCAGTAAATTTTACCCCTATTATAACACATTAACTGCCAAACACACTATATATAATATACTTTTACAAATAAATTTGGGAGTTCCCAAAAGGGAACTCCCGGTTTATGCTAGGAAAGTTCGATGCCCGAATGCATCCATTTTACATTATTTTTTTAAATTATAACATCTTCTTCATTTCGTCAGCTACAAACTGAACCTTTGTACCAACGATAACCTGAACTGATGTCTTACCAGGTCTCATAACACCTGAAACACCTGCTGACTTAATCTTCTTTTCATCAACAAGTGCCTGATCCTTAACTTCGAGACGAAGTCTTGTGATACAGTTATCAAGTGATGTAATGTTTTCTTTTCCGCCAAGGCCTTCAAGAATAATAGAAGCAACTTCTGTAAAGTTATCATTTGCAAGAACAACCTTCTTTTCAGCTTCGATATCATCATCTTCTCTACCTGGAGTCTTAAGATTCCATTTTACGATTGCGAAACGGAATACTAAATAGAATACAATAAATGCTGCGATACCAAGAGGAATAATCATCCATGTCTTTGCTGCTGCAGGTAAGCTAGCTGAGAATACTAAGTCAGTAGCACCAGCTGAGAAGCAGAAACCTGCTCTAAAGCCTACTAAACATGTGATGAATGTAAAGATACCATATAATAACGCATATACAACATATAATGCCGGAGCTAAGAACATGAAACCAAATTCGAAAGGTTCTGTAACACCACAAATAAATGCACAAACAGCTGCTGATCCAACAAGACCGATTGCAATTTTCTTCTTAGCAGTTTTAGCAGTCTGAATCATAGCAAGAGCTGCACCTGGAATACCGAACATCATACATGGGAAGAAACCTGACATGTACATACCAAGATCCCAAGAAACGTCTGCTGATGTCTTTCCAGCCCAGAAGTTACCAAGGTCACCAAGACCAATTGTGTCAAACCAGAATACGTTGTTTAACGCATGATGTAAACCTGTTGGTATTAATAAACGGTTTAAGAATGCATAGATACCGGCACCTAAAGGTCCCATCTTGGCGATTCCCTGTCCCATTGCAATAAGTCCACCGAATACGATTGGCCATACAAATAAAAGAATTACAGATACAACAATAGAAACAACACCGGCAATAATTGCTACACAACGTTTTCCACTGAAGAAAGCAAGGAAATCCGGTAATTTTGTGTTCTTAAATTTGTTGTAACATGTAGAACCAATTATACCTGCTAAAATACCGATAAATGGATTTTCAATCTTGTCGAAAGCAATAGTTGCATTCACGTTATCTGCTATTGAAGGCATAATAGTTGTAACAAAGCCTGTGCTTAATAATGTTGTCATCATAAGCCAAGATGCTAAAGCAGCAACTCCACCTGTACCATCGTTGTCATCTGACATACCAACACCAACACCAATAACAAATAAGATTGCCATATGATCAATTAATGCACCACCAGCTTTAACTAAGAACAAACCAAGAAGCTGAATAAAGCCTTCCGGTGTTCCACCCTGCATAGTAGAAGGACATAATGCATATCCAATACCCATGAGAATACCGCAGATTGGAAGACATGCTACAGGTAACATCAAAGACTTACCTAATTTTTGTAAAAATTTCATCATAAAACTTACCCCTCCTTAATAAATTTTTAAAAGTATTTAATTTCGTATTCCGCCCTAGCTACGGAACAATGGTTTTATTTATCTTAAGGCTTGCGCCTATAGAATAAGTTAATAATTATCTAGATATTTGCCTGCATGAAGCTTTCAAGCTCTGCTGTTGCAACATCTTCGTCTGCACCATCAATAATCATGGTAACTTCCTGTCCCTTCTTAATACCTAAGGACATAATACCAAAAATTCTCTTTGCATCTACTTCCTTACCATTTGCACTAATCTTTACGCTGCTTGCAAACTTTCCGGCTTCTTTTACTAATAATCCGGCTGGTCTTGCATGCATGCCCTGCTCATCCTTGATTACATATGTAAACTGTTTCATATCATATCGCTCCTTTACATCTTTATTTAATTATATAAATAGTGCTAACACTTATTTGCTTCTCTTTTATTAGAAGCCCTGCTTCACACTATATCTCTCGGATTGTCTTTCTAAGGCCTAAAATATATGTAGGTGATACAGAAAGCTCATCAATACCCATATCTATGAATGTCTTAGTCATGGAAGTATCACTTGCAAGCTCTCCACAAATACCTACCCAGATGCCTTCTTTGTGACCGTTATCAATAGTCATCTGAATCATCCTTAAAACTGCCTTATGATGTGCGTCGTAAATATTGTCAAGGCTCTGGTTCTGGCGGTCAATTGCCAGTGTATACTGGGTCAAATCGTTAGTTCCTATACTAAAGAACTCTACTTCTTTCGCCAGCTCATCACTAATCATAACTGCTGCCGGAGTCTCAATCATAATACCTAACTCTACATCACCTATCTTGTGACCTTCTGCAGCAAGCTCTGCCTTAACTTCCTCAACTATTTCCTTGATTCTGCGAATCTCGCTTACGGAAATAATCATAGGAAACATGATAGAAGCTGTACCAAAGGCACTGGCTCTGTATATTGCACGAAGCTGGGTCTTAAACACATCCACCCTGTCAAGGCATATTCTAATTGCCCTAAATCCCATCGCAGGATTTTCTTCCTTAGGTATCATAAAGTAATCAGCCTGCTTATCAGCACCAATATCTAAGGTTCTGATAATAACCTTCTTACCTTCCATCTTTGAAAGAACTTCTTTGTAAATAACAAACTGTTCTTCCTCTGTCGGATAATCGTCTCTTCCAAGATATAAGAACTCACTTCTGAAAAGTCCAATGCCTCCACCGTCATTATCCAGAACCTTCTCTACATCTTCTGAATTACCGATGTTAGCATATAAATTAATTCTTCTGCCATCGGTGGTTACATTATCCTTGCCCTTAAGCTCCTGTAAAGCTGCACGCTCTGCCAGCCACTTATCTCTTTCGGCTGCCATTGCCGCTAACGTATCCTCGTCCGGCTCGATAATTAACATTCCTGCGGTACCGTCTACAACAGCCATCTTGCCATTTAACTCTTCTGAAAGCTCAACTTCTGTTTTTACCAGTGACGGAATATTCATGCTTCTTGCAAGAATCGCTGTGTGCGAATTAGCAGAACCATTCTTTGTAACAAACGCTAAAATCTTTGACTTATCCATCTGAACTGTCTCACTCGGTGTCAAATCATCAGCGAGTAAAATAACCGGCTCATTAGTGTTAAGTCCATCTTCTGAAATACCTGCTAATACTCTAATAACTCTGTTTGAAATATCCAGCACATCCGCAGCTCTTGCTTTCATATAGTCGTCATCCATGGAAGCAAACATCTCTGCAAACTGGGTACCTGTCATATGTACTGCATATTCAGCATTCATATGTTCTTCTGTAATAAGTCCTACAATCTGCTCCAGATAATCTGCATCATCAAGCATCATGTTATGTACATCAAATATCAATGCATGCTCTTCACCAACTGATACAAGCGCTTCTTCATATAATCTTGTCAGCTGCTCAGAAGCAGTCTGCTTAGCATCCATAAAACGTTTGACTTCAGCACCGGAATCTGCAACCTGCTTCTTTTCAAGTACCACCTGCTGGTTCTGATATAAATATATCTTACCGATTGCAACGCCTTTTAATACGCTCTTCCCAATACATTTTTGCATATTCAAGCACCCCTTACTTCTTTAACCTAATTACATCATCTCCAGGGTTTACAGCCTTGCCTGTAATGCCTTCAACTTCTGCAAAATCATCTGTATTACAGATAACCATCGGTGTAATTACATCATAGCCTGCAGCCTTAATCTGCTCTAAATCTGCAACTACCAGTAAATCACCCTTCTTTACCTGCTGGTCAGCCTCAACCTTCACATCAAAATGAAGTCCCTTTAAATTAACAGTATCAAGACCAACATGAATAAGTATCTCTGCTCCGTCAGCTGTTGTAAGAGCCACTGCATGACCTGTAGGGAACACTGAACTTACTACAGCATCAATCGGTGCATACACTGAACCATCTTCAGGCTTAATTGCGATACCCTTTCCTAAGATACCTTCACCAAAGGTTGGATCACTTACTTCCTTCAGTTCCACGCAGGTACCCTTCATCGGTGCACCCAGCGCAATTCCGCCTTTCTTAAATAAGTTTTCGAAAAATCCCATAACTACCTCTCCTTCCTAGCATATATGTTTTACATCATTTATCCTCTTAATATTCAAAGTCAGATATATCTTTTCTTCTTCTGTCATCTTACAGTTGTACTTTTCACAAATAACCTTCTCAATTGTTTCCGTAAGACTATATTCCTTCTCGCAGTACTTACGTACAGACTCATAAAATACATTATCTCTTTGAACCGGCTCCGGTGGCATAAGCAACAGCCTGTATGCAAGAAATCTAAGTTCGGAAACCAGTCTGTCTCTGTGCAAAGTATCTTCTTCAAGACCTTCTATATACTGATTTATAATGTGCATAATCTCAGTAATCATCTCAGTAATAGTGAAACTGTCTCTTACCTGGATATTAAACTCTGCTGTCAATAAATGCAGTGCAATGGATGCGGCCTCATCCTCCGGCAAAACAATACCGGTCTTATCTTTCACTAATTCCAATCCGCGAAGCCCTACGGAAAATTCCTCCGGATAAAAGCGCTTCACCTCTGAAAGCAAGGCATTGGCAAAATACACACCCTCTTTATGCCTATCAATGGCAAAACCTATATGGTCTGTAAGTGTTAAATAAATATTCTGGCTCAGCTCCATATTGAGGTTCTTCTTGGCAAAGGAAATAATCTCATTGGAAACCTGCACATATTCAAGAGGAAGATTCTCTAACAGTCTTTTAAGCTGTTCTAAATGTGCACTGCTTTCCATTCGGAAAATCTTCTCAACCTTAGTATCGTCAATATCCTGCCCCGGCTTCTTACCAAACCCAAGACCTCTTCCCATAACAATTATTTCATTACCGGTATCATCTAATGAACATACAATATTGTTGTTAATTATCTTAGTTACTTTCATGAATTACTCTTACCAACTCTCTGTAAACACACCTTTCACTGGCTTCACATCCCCCTAAACAAAAAAACCAAACTTTATAAATCAACCCCCATATGATTAACTTATAAAATTTGGTTTTGCCTGCCCACCAGTAACAATCCAATGTTATAACTTTTATAATCTTTTTATTGTTTTTTTATTAAATATATAATATCAACTTTCACAATACATGTCAACCCTTGATAGTGCATTTTGTTGTCTATTAACAGAATTTACCCTATTTCTTTGTGCGTTTTTAACAGCAGCTTTCCATTCTTTCCACTTAATTTCATTGTTTTTATTGGTATTTTTGCTTTATCGTGGTAAACCAGTGGTGTTGTATAAATACATACCGAATACACACTGTTAACCGTCGGCTTAAATTCGCGGATTAAATTCACGTTATTTTTATCTGTTGACATATATATCCTTTGGCATTATACTAAACCTCGTAAACCTCATCGTTTACACATATGAATTTGTAACCAATCAACCAGTTCTGAAAGGAGGATAACCATGACAAAGACTACTACTTTAACTAACAACAGCATATCAACTTATATCGAAGGTCCGGTTATCCTTATGTCTATCTTTGGGTAATCTTATTTCTTATCCGCAATTACACATATATGAATCAGTTGATTCTATGGATACCGGCACCTTAAGCAAGGTGTTTTTTTGTGCTTAAATTTAGCCGGACACCACCCACAGAAAGGATTTATATATGAAAATAATTAACGGAATCTATACTTTGGCGAAGATTTTCACAACCGGTAATGATACCACCGCTATCGACAAATACGCCCTTGAGCAACTGCAAATGCTTTGTGATAACGAAACAGCAGCGGACAGCCAAATACGCGTTATGCCTGACGTCCACCCGGGAAAAGTATGCACCATCGGTCTTACCATGACTGTCGGTAACAGACTTATGCCCAATCTTATAGGCATTGACATCGGCTGCGGAATGACATTAGCCAAAATAGCTGGCAAAAAAATTGAATTTCAGAAACTGGATACGGTTATCCGTGATAACGTGCCATCCGGTTTTTCTATAAGAAACAAAGTCCACAGATTTGCCAATGACTTTGATTTATCCAAGCTTTTCTGTTACAGGCACATTCGTGAAAACAAGGCATTATTAAGCCTTGGAACTCTTGGCGGAGGCAATCATTTTATCGAAATCGATAAAGACTCTGAAAACAACATGTATGTGGTGATTCACTCAGGAAGCAGACATCTCGGCAAAGAAATCACAGACTTTTATCTGAACGAAGGTCAAAAAGTCTTAAAAGAAAAAGGTCTTGTCATACCTTATGAACTGACATATCTGGAAGGTGATTTACTTAAACACTACCTTCATGATTTGCAGGTTGCACAGGAATTTGCATCTCTCAACAGAGAAATAATTATAGACGAGATTACAAGGGGAATGAAATGGAAGATTACAGACAGTTATTCCTGCATCCACAATTATGTAGATACTACATCCGAGACAATACAGACTTTTAACGCTCCGATTCTCAGAAAAGGGGCAATATCTGCAAAGAAAAACGAACAAGTAATTATTCCTATTAATATGCGTGACGGTATCATTCTGGGCAGAGGACTGGGTAACACTGACTGGAACTGCTCTGCTCCCCACGGTGCCGGACGAATAATGAAGCGTGAAGAAATAAAGTCTCATTTCACCTTATCTGCATATAAGGCCGAAATGAAAGGCGTGTACTCCAACTGCATTAACAAAAACACCTTAGACGAAGCACCCTTTGCCTACAGACCTATAAATGAAATAACGGCCGCTATAAAAGACACTGTTGAAACAACAAAGGTAATCAGACCAATTTATAATTATAAGGCAGGTGAAAGATAATATGATAATACAATTAAGCTCCGGACAGGGTCCGGCAGAATGTGAGCTTGCTGTCAGCAAATTATACAACTCTCTTAAGAAAGAATATCCGGATATCGAAATGGTATCTTCCCATCCCTCAAAATTAAAAGATTGCTATACTTCAATTATTTTTATAACCGAAAATGATTTATCTCATCTTGAAGGGAGTGTTCAATGGATTTGCCAAAGTCCCTTAAGGCCTCACCACAAGAGAAAAAACTGGTTTGTTGATGTCAGCATTATTCCTGAGCCGTCCACAATCTGCCATGAATCCGAAATCAAATTTGAGCGTTTTCACTGTGGCGGCAAAGGCGGCCAGAATGTGAATAAGGTTGAAACCGGTGTACGTATAACCCACCTTGCCACAGGAATAGTTGTCACATCCACAGCGGAACGAAGCCAGACACTCAACAAAAAAGATGCTCTTGCAAAGCTTGCTCTGCACCTCTCCGAAAGAGAAAAACAGGCAGAACGAAAGCAGATAAATGATGCCTGGCAGGAGCATAACAAAATAGTACGAGGGAATCCTGTGAGGGTTTATAAAGGGGTAGAATTTAGATTGGTGTGACCGTAAAGTGTAAGCTGATTTATAAATGATTTTATTACTTGGCAGTAACACCAAACAACATAAAAACTACAACTCCGTGCCTAAATATAAAACCACTTCACAAACATTTACCAGATATTAAATTTCTTTTCATTTGTTTTATCTGCACAATAACTCTGTTTTATTATTATTTTTATAAAATATAATATTTTTTTACAAATTTTCTTGACATTACTTTATCTTTTAAGCAATAATAGAGTTATATTATAAACGGAAAGGAACTATAAACTATGAAGTTAGCAAACAAATCTATCGTTGTAACCGGTGCTACTGCCGGTATGGGTAAACACATCGTTGAGCTTTTTGTGAACGAAGGCGCTAACGTTGTAGCTGTCGGAAGACGCGCAGAAAGACTGGAAGCACTAAAGGAATCTCTCGCAAATGCACCTGGCAAGCTTGTAATTTACACAGGTGATGTATCAAAAAGAGAAGATAATGAGGCTATGATTGATCTTGCAGTGAAAGAATTCGGCAAGCTCGATGTCCTTGTAAACAATGCCGGTGTTATGGATGACATGGCTGCTATGGCAGATGTTACAGACGAAAAGTACGATTATGTCATGGGCATCAATACATACGGTCCTCTTTGCTCTATGCGCAAAGCATGTCAGGTATTCCTTGCGCAGGGTAATGGCGGTAACATCATTACTATATCTTCTGTTGGTTCCATGCATCAGGCTGCCGGCGCAATCTACTGTGCTTCTAAAGCAGCAGTAAATGCATATTCCAGACACGTTGCATACACTTATATGAAAGAAGGTATTCGCAGTAATATTATCGCCCCTGGCGGAATTGCAACAGAAATAGGAAGTGCCATGGGTATGCCTAATATGGACGGCTTTGCACGCGTTAAACCGGTACAGGCACTTGCTCCGGCACCGGGACAGACCTCTGATATTGCAAATGCAGCATTATTCCTTGCCAGCGATGATTCTGCTTATGTAAATGGTGTCATTCTTCCGGTCGATGGCGGTTGGACTGCTTTCTAAATCAAAATTGATAATATACTATCAGATAACACAAGGCGAGACATCCCCGGATGCCTCGCCTTTTACCTTACCACAAAGCCCCGGAATGCAAGCACCCCAGGGCTTTGTATATACATTTTTGTAATAATTATCTCTTTAAGAATGGTTTTGAAATCAGAAAAGCCCGAATTAAAAGAGATTGCATTAAAGTCAACAGCCCTTTTGTTTCCATTCCTTCCGGTCCCTACAACAGTGTTTTTACTTCATTAATTAATTCAATATCATTCATATATAGGGTACCTCTATTGATTTTCTCTATCTCTTATGATAAGTTCCTTTAACGCTTCCACTGCTACTTTTATTGCTGCTTCCGTATCATGTACAATTGGATTGTCAAGACCCAGAGCTTCTCTTTCCTGATTACCCATTACAAGAAAGTTAGCACCACAACGCACTTTTAAGGCACTGGCAACAACAAACAATGCCGCAGATTCCATTTCGGAAGCTTTCACTCCAAGACGTTTCCATGCTTCCCATTTATTTATCAACTCGTAGCTTACAGGCATTCGCTCAGGGTCATGCTGGCCGTAGAAAGAATCTTTACTTTGTACTACACCTGTATGATATGACACTCCCTGTTTTTTGCAAGCGGATACTAACGTGCTTACTATATCAAAATGTGCTAATGCCGGAAATTCAATCGGGGCGTATTCTTTACTGGTGCCTTCCGTACGGATTGCCCCGGTAGCAACAACAATATCCGCACCTTTTACATCGGTATCAATGCCGCCACAAGTCCCGACACGAATAAACGTATCCGCTCCCGCTTTTACCAGTTCTTCAATAGCAATCGCCGCCGAAGCGCCTCCGATACCGGTTGAAGTTACACTAACTTTCTCGCCCTCCAGATAACCTGTATAAGTCACAAATTCCCTACTGTCTGCAATAAGTTTTGCATCTTCAAAGTACTTCGCAATCTTTGCACATCTTTTAGGGTCACCAGGTAAAATAACATATCGTCCAACATCTCCCGGTCTTATTTGTAAATGATACTGTAATCCTGCTTCTCCGGAATAATTCTGCATGGTAAACCTCCTTGTGTTAGTTCTTCAAACTATATTATATACTTAGCCTTCTTATTATGATGAATACTCTTTTAAACTAAAAACAATTATAGCACATTCTTATAAAAACAAAAATAGTTTTACCACACAGTCACAATAAGCAGGACAGCAAAACTCCCGCAAACAAGTTTGCGGGAGTTTTTGTATAAACATATAATAAATTATCTCTTTGATAGTTCCGAACCCAGTAAAATCAAGGTTTTTTCGGTCATTTGTTACTAACCTGTCACTAATGGAAAGACATTGTGCAGTTTCCACAAGGTTTTGAATCCTTACTGACCGCCCAAACATTCCAAGTGAATTTCAAGATGCTGATGCAATCCCATAGGATCATCAATCATCATGATATCATATCTTTCACCATCAATCAACATTCTTGCTGTTTCAGGTTTCAGATTCAATGCCTTGTAATCAAAGTAATCACACATGAACAGATGTGTTGAATCCTGAAGCTTTGCACTGTAATCATAATCAGCACCACCGCTTTTGTAATCAAGGAATCCCTTTTTCTGAAGCACATCCGACCATTCACGAACATTTTCACCGATTTCATTCTTGTATGATGTGTATTTTTGAAATGTAGCTGTGATATTTCCACCGATCATATATCTCACCCCCTTACACTAAAACCCTTCTGTATGGCTTCAGGAAGCCTGTCAGAGCCTTTGGAAATCCCATAGTGGAATTGCCTGCACCCATGTCAAAATAGGTCACAGAATGCCTTGAAAGGCTTTCTGATGCAATGCCAACTTTCGCCCTGTGTGTCAAGTCCCACTGCATCATGTCCACAATGCCCTTCTTGATGTCGGCAGGATATTCCCCTTCAGAAGTCATGCATCTTTTGAAATCATTGTTTGTGTATCTCTGAATTGCTGATTCCAGTGCCTGAAGCTTCATTTCAAGCACCGCATCAGTTTCTTCTGTATCAATGTATTGTCTTAATTCTGCAACTGTCAGGATCATTTGCTTGACCTTCCTTTCTTGTAGCTTGCAATCCTTGCTTCAGCTTCTTTCTGAAGGTCACTTCCTTCATAGTGCCAAATCTGATTGTATTGCCTTTTGAAATCTTCATAACTCTTTGCCTTTAATGGAATGACCTGACCACTGTATGTCCTTAATTCAGACACAGGAATGTGCAGCTTGTCTGCCAATGGTTGCAAGTCTGCATCAGACAAATTGTCAATCTTTCCAAGATATTTTGTTTCTTCATCATTCAAGGCCCATTTTGCCCTTTGAAGCAATGCACATCTGCAATTACAATCTTCAGAAGGATCACCGAATCCCCCCGGATACATTGCTTTCTTGCCTGCCACTTCAAAAGGTTCACCAACTTCCCTGATCTGTCCATCAAGCTGTCTGTGTGTGTCCCTTGTCTTTCCATCCAATGTGCTGTCCCATTGAACAACAACATCAGCACCACGCATCTTTGCCCGCTTTGCACATTCAAATGCCGATTCATTTTGAATTCTATGACCTTCAGTGACCACAATTCTTTTTGCATTGCTATATCCTGTATTTGTGACATTGCTGATGTTTCTTGCAATATCAGAATACATCAATGAAGAAGAAATGCCCCTGCTGATTTCTTCCGAAATGGTCTTTTTCAGTGTGGCAATATCTTCACCAAGCCTTTTATACAACCCTTCAGATATCTGTGAATCAAGCTGCAATGCCTTCACAACCTGTTCCTGATTTATCGGAAGAATCAAAGGGATATTTTGCCCTTGCAGATCATAAAGCGAACCAATGAATGCATCACGATAGCAATTATCAAGATAATCTTCAATGCTGATATATTCCTGACTGTGCAACATTTCAAGGATTGCTTCCACCTGTCCCTTCAGGGCTTCCTGATACTGTCTTTGATGTATCTTGCTTTGCATGTCACTTGCCTGAAGAATCTTGATTTTGTCATTGATATCATCCAGTGCCTTCTGATATATCTTTTCCAGTTCTTTCAAGAATTCTTCTTCGGTCTTAAACTGTCTTAAAAGAACTTCTTTTTGCTTTTTATTCATATTTTCACCGCCTGTTCTTTCTATGAATAAAGGGGCAGCAGTTCAACCTTGCCGCCCCTTCACTGCTTTATGCGTTCATTGCCTTTCTCATAGCTTCGGACAGTGTTTCGCAATACTTGTAGTTCAGGAAATTCTGCACCTGTTCATTGACATGCATGACAATCTTTCCGTTCAGAAGCACTGCCTGCTCATAGGAAAGGTTGCCATTGTACTGTCTGACCATTCTGCAAGCCATTTCTTCAACTTCCTGAATGTCCTTGATGATGCTGTCAGCAGCAGTACACATGATTCCGAAACGCTTCTTTGCATTCGTAACCTGCACAATCATCTTTGTTGCCAAATAATTTTCCTTGTACTTTTCAAGGATGGACTTCACTTCAAATTCAGAAGTCTGTTCAGGATCACCTGCCTTCAGAAGTTCAATGGTGGTCACTGCATCAGCAGGGGCAGGCTTGCTTGTGATGTCTGCAAGTGCATCCCTGTCCTGTACTGCACAAGCATGAATTTCTTCAATGACCGTCTGTCTTTCAGCTTCGATCACTGCGTTGAATTCATTTCTTGCCTTCATCTTCATGTCAAGATATTCCTGACTGGTTTCCTTGTAGGTTTTCTGAATTCGTGCAACTTCTGCCTTTAACTTTGCCAATTCAGCATCATACTTTTCCTGAAAATCGTTTGTAAGTTTAACAATCTTTTCCAACATAATATTTTACCGCCTTTCTATTCTTCAGTTTCGATCTGTTCAATTGCCTTCAGTGTGCTTTCAGTACTTTCTGCATTTACCTTTGCCACAACATCTTCATAGTTCAGTTCAAGCACCTGACAGATGTTTTTCACAATCGTGTCATTGTCCAGTTTGGAAGCAACATTCAGGATATTTGTCAAATCCTGTCCCCTTGTCTGCGACTGGATCAGTTCAATCTGTGCATTGTCCTGTGCATTTGTCATGACTTCCCTTGTAAAATCAAAGTACACATCAGCCTGCGTGAAATGTGCATTCAGCTTTTCATTGATTTCCTGAAGCACAATCTTCACAATCTTTCGCATGAATTCCTTCAGCCTTATTTCAAGCTTGTTGCACTTCATGTCAAGCAGGGCATATCTGGACTTGATAACAATGTTTGTGATGTTGCCATCACCGACCTGTGCAGAATTGAAAGCAAAGCCGAATCTGTAAATGTTCTTTTCATCTTCATCCATCTTTGCCTTTCGTGCCTGATATGGAATGTCAACAGTCTTGAAGTCAACACCACCATTTTCATCACCATCAACACCGATCATCTTCTTGACCTTGATGTTCTGCTGAAGTTCATCCAAGTTTTCACCTGCATATCCCTTCACAACCACCAAATATTCAGAAGCATCCTGAAGGTTGTTCGACAGTCCACAGGACATCAGGTCATAGTCATCAATCAGGCTTTTGATTGCATGAAGGCTTGACACCTGTTCCTTGCAATTGTCCAGTCTGAAGAAAGGAATATGTCCCAAGCCATAACCATATTTCTGACCATCTCTTTCATATACAACATGCGGTCTTGGATTGTATTCAACAGAATAGTCTTTCTGAATCTTTCCATCCCCATCCTGCACATAGAAATATGTTTCCTTGTCATTCCATACCTGAATGCGTTTGATTGCCTTTCTGCCTTTTGCAATTCGGTCAACATACCAGTAAATGACATATTCACAATGGTCATCTGTGTCCTTTGCTCTGACTTCAATGACACCCATGCTGTCAGCACACTGGAATTTCAGCATATCATCTGCACCCTTGTATGCGTACATGTAGGAATAGCCCTTGACCATGCAATCAGTCAGCATTTCATACAATTCTGAAGTGAATGTTTCATTGTTGTTGAAATACAGGTCAAGCTGCTTTTGCAGTTCAGGATCATCCGACTTCACATAGCCCTTTTTGCCTGAAAGCATGTACTGCACCGCCTGATCCACAATTTCAGTGAAAAAGGGATGACTGATTTTAATATTGCTTCGTGACCTATCTTCAACAAGGTTTCCGTCAGCATTGTAATAAAACAATCTGTAATTTCTGATGTCATGCAGTCCGTCATAATATTTCTTGCCAATGGATGCAAGTCTTTTCTTTTCAGATAGTCTGTCATCATCAATGAACTGCTTGATTTCATCTTCTCTTAACATTGACTTTCGCCCCTTTCTTTGCGTTTTTCATGTGTTATATAACAACTATATTATACCAACAAAACCCCTGTATTTCAGCACTTCTGCCCCTTGTTTAGTCGTTCTTGCCATGAATAATAAAAGGCAGCACTGACCTTTCATCAGTACCGCCTTTCAACGATTTTATATATGTGTGATTCGCTTAAATCATACTTTTTTGCCAGTTCTGCAATATCAGCCCCATCATAGAAATCACACAAGATTGCCTGATTTCTTTCATCCTTGTCCAACCATTGAAAGCTTCTTGGAAAGGTGATTCTTTCGCCTGCCAGTGCCGAAACAACTTCCATGAACTTTTCTTCACCTATGATGTTTCGCATGAAGTCCAGTGTGTCTTGATTCTTTGATTTCATTACACACACCGCCTTCCTATATCAACCATGTTCCTTTGCCCTTCAGCTTCCTGATAATGCTTGCAAGGGAATCAGGAGAATCATCATGTGCTGCGTTTTCCGTATAGTCAAGGATTTCATTGATGTATTCAGGATCAGTGTCTTGAATGAACAGGATGCTTGTCCAGTGCTTTTTCAGATAGGTGGATATCTTCACGAATTTGTTCATTGATTCATGATAGCCATGTGCCACCACCCCCATTTTGCGAAGTTCTTTCTTCAGATAGCCTTTATCAGCATTATCTTCACAAGTGACAGAACCTGCTTGATACATGTCCCTGTATGCCAGTATTTCAGGCAGACAGTCATCAACATGCTTGCTGAACCTTTTGCCGAACACAATCAGCTTGTCACCCCTTTCCTTGATGATGGTGAATGCAGTGCCATCACCGCCACCGTAGGAAGCATCAATGTGACAGATGCCATTGTGGATCAGGGACACATTGTCTGTGAATTGCGGATTGCTGAACATAGAATCTGCATCTGCAATGTGCTTCAATTCATAGTTCGCTGCGAACAGGGAAGGTGTCATGGTGTTTCTGATCTGTTCAAGCACATCCCTTGCAATCAGCCCTGTTGAATAACAGTCATACATCTTCACATTCGGCATACTGGAAATTGCATCTTCCTTGTGCCAAGGTGTGCCAGTGTTCAGGATTCTGCCACCCCTGTTCTTGATGTTCTGCAATTCCATGTAGGATGTCTTTATCAGTTCTCTTTCAGGCTTGCTGATTCTGTCCCTTAAATTGACAATATCATCAGTGATGACCAAATCCGCATGTTTGCCTGTCATTGATGCCTTGATACCAAGTCCAAGAAGCTGTGAAGCACCCTTTGTGGATAACATCAGATTGGTTGTGATCCTGAAGGCAGTATCTTCAATCAGTTCAAGCTGCAAGCCATACAACTGATACACAATGTATTTCATCAGGTTGCTTTTCAGGATTTTCCCCACCTGATTCACAACTTCCTTCACATCATCATCTGTCTTTCTGATAAAGATTATATTGTCATTCGGTCTGATGACCATTAGGAAGGCAATTGCAAGTGTCAGACAGGTTGTCTTGAAGCTTCCCCTGTGTGCCAATATGGTTTCATCCTGTTCACTGAACATCATGGACTGAATCCATTTGTTGTGCAGTGTGGTCAGGTCAGGGAAGCCCAATTCATGCCCTATGATATATGGTTTATCACATATCAAATCAAGATATTCCTTCTTCATGCTTTGCCCTGCCTTTCAGATAGTTGTCAATGCGATTGATTGTGTCATCAATATTCACACCAGTATCAAGCTGAACCTTGTCAGAAGGCTTCCATCCGGCAGTATCTCTCAAATATTCAGCAGCCTTTGTGTCACCTTCTAATGCCTTTTTCACCTGCTCAATGACAATCGCAGCATTCACAGATATGTTGCTTCCCTTTGCCTGTGCTAATGCCTGTATTTTGTCCATATAGCCTTCTTCAAGGGGCATGGACATGATATCTAGTATCACATCCCTTTGTTCCCTTTTATCCCTGCGTGACCGACCTGAAGCCTTTCCACCTTTCTTTGCAATCTCTCTTTGTTCACTCTCTGTTCGTTTGTTCATTGGAATCAAATTCTGTTCATTCATGATTAACGCCTACCCTTCTACATTATTCCTAATTCTTTCATGAACTCTGTCTTCTGTTCGTTTGCTTCCTTTGCTCTAACACAATATTCAGGAAGCGACATTTGGAAAGTCATCTTGTTGATTCGGTCAACAATTCTATCATCCAAATCCAAATTGACCACCTTCACATTAGAAGTGAATATGGTGACAAGCTTCTGCTGGTATCTATAATCAATAATTTGGAATAATACATCATTCATCCAGTCAGAACCGCAGTTCTTCTGACCAATATCATCTATAACAAGCAGTTTGCATTTACATAACAATGACAACTGGTCTGTACTGTAATTTCCTGAACCATCACTATTCTTTGATATATTCAAAAGCTGTGATGCGGACACAAACTTTGTATTCATAGGATATTTCTGAATCAAGCTGTTACAAATGCATGATGCAAGGAATGTTTTTCCGCTTCCTTTCATGCCTGAACATATATACAAACCAAATCCCCTTTTATCCCACTTGTCATATTCTTGGATGAAACTGTCCACAGCTTGCATCATTTTTGAAATATCAGCAGGCTTTCCATCCTGTGTTCTATATATGTTGCGGTCAAAATCTTCAATGTGCTTTTCATAAAAACTTGAAGGGATGTTTGCTTGTTCCCTTGACACCTGCACCCTTTGAGCATACCCACCATTACATCTTCTGCAGGGAATGGCATATCCCTGTAATGGTACTTCCAACGAAGAATATACCTCTATATGTCTTTCAATGGTTTCCTTGTACTTTTCAGGGTCAATTTCAGCCAGTTCCCAAGCCTGAAATATTTCATAATTTGTTCCATTGCACACCGGGCATTTATTATCCGAAGCAGACTTCTTCATAATCTGACCTTTGCTCTGTGTTGACTGTTGCATTTGTTCCACCCGCCTTTCTTATCCACTGTCTGATTGTCAAATTATGGTCTCTGTATTTCTTCCCGGTTGTCTGAATGTATTCATCAAGCCTTCTGATGTAATCATCAACCGCTAAAGTACCGTAATCTGATAAAAGCTTCTGATATTCCGCATCTGTCAATCTGACATGTTTGTATTCACCATATAAATGTTTTTCTTCCTTAACTTTTACATTGGAATTTACATTTAAATTATCATTAGGGATTTCTTTGGGGTTTTCTTGGGGTTTCTTAGGGGTTTCTTTTTTAGGTCTTCCACCAAGTTTTCCAAATTCAGCCCCCTTCTTGCCGTTTTCATACCGCCTGTTGTTCGCATCGATCTGCGGTTTCATCAACGAAAACAAACTATATTCAATTCCCTTTTCTTCAGGCAATTCCCCATTCATTGCGTAATGCAATACCATTTGGATCACTTTCTTATATTGTTCGGCTTCAAGACTGTCTGTTGCTTCCATGAAGCTTCTATAAAACACCACACTTTCACGATTCATCAGCATCACCGCCTTCAATCTTGATTCCTGTTGTTTCTGTGAACTTTGAAGGACTGATAAAATAAGACCATTTGGAAGATGTCTGTACCGCATAACCGAAGGGAAGAATGCCCCTTTGCAGTCCAACCCTGATAAATTGGGGATTCTTATTCATCAGCCTTGCAGCTTCCACAACTGGAAGATTTCCTTTCATCTGCATCACCTACTTTCTGTTGTTCTGAATCAGTGCAATGATTCTTTCCTGTTCAGCTTCAGGAAGTTCCTTTCTCAATCTGACCGACAATGTATAGTGTGAAATCCCCATCAGTTCAGCCAGTTCCCAATGCTTCATATTTGCATTTTTGAGTGCTTCACGAATTTTAATATTTTTCATTGAAAAAAATCCTTTCTGTCTGTTGACTTTTTGTTGTTGTTGTTGTATCATATCTGTAAGGGTAACACCTTGCAAGGTTGTTTTGTTACCATACAAAAAGAATTTTGTTAGGTTTTTGTCACCCTTGGTTATAATATGCCACAACAACCACTACAAAACAAGTGTTCAGAAGGTCTTACTTTTGTTATGCTTTTTTGTTACCACGAACACGAAAGGATGGAAAAATGGAAGATAAAAAGAAGCTTCAAGGCAAAAGATTGCAGGAAGTCAGAAAAATATTAGGGAAAACACAAGAATCTTTCTGTGAATGGCTTACAGATCATGGCATCAATGGCAATTATGATGAACCATACAAGCAGAAAACAGTTGCAGCATGGGAATCAGGCAGAAGAAATGTTCCTGATGAAATAAAAAAAGTCCTTTCGGACAATGTGACTGTTGATGGCTTTCCAGTACAGTTTGCATATTTGAATGGTGACACAGATTTCATAACACAGTCTGTTGGTGCTATCGTCAAGCATTCAATGGAAACATTGCATTCCTTTTCCAAAAGCCCTTCTGAATGGAAGCAGGCAACCGCTTCTGATATTCAGGAAATCGCAAACAGCCCATTGAACAAATTTGGTCTTGTTTTCCTTAATGACATGCTGCCAATTTACAACCATTCAAAGAATGATTTCTTTGACATCATGCGTTTCAATAAACACATGTATGATGAAATTGGAAGATTGATTGAAGAATATCTTCAGGAAGAACAGCAAGGAAGGTGACAATCCGCAAGGATTCACATATAAAAATGAAAGGATGGTTTTACCATGAAAAAAGAAGAAATGATTGCAACCATGACCGACCGCTTTGAAGGGATGAATGAAGCAGGTGTTGAAGCCCTTTTCAACATCATCATGCTGATTCCTGACAAGGAAAGATGGATGGCATCCACAACCCCTGAACGCATTGCAGAACTGGATGCTTTGAAGGCTCAAAGGGAGCAGGAAGAAAAGCAGGCAAAGGAACAGGCACAAGCTGAAGCGGATCAGAGAGCAAAAGAAAAGCGGAATCAGCTTTATCATGACTTTGCGAAGATGTTTGATGCAATCCACACTGTTGACATTCCCGCAAGATATGACTTAGGTTCTGATGAAATTCAGGCAATTGATTATATCTGTGGTGGTGTCGCAAGATGTTTCCCTGAATATGCCCTTGGTGTTGCAAACAAGTATTTCAGTTATGGTTTCGCCAATGGCATGAAGTGTGCAAAGGCACAGGCAAGAAAAAAAGGCACAAAAAAAGGAAGCCACTGAACTGCAATTCAATGACTTCCTAAACACATCAGAAAAGGTTGTTTCTGACATGTCCGCAACTTACATTATATCAGATTCAACCTTTTCTTTCAACAGAAGGGAGTGAAAATAAATTTGAAAAATCCGAATGGTTTCGGCAGTGTTTTCAAGCTGTCAGGCAAAAGAAGAAATCCTTGGTGTGCAAGAAAGACATCAGGATGGAACGAAAAAGGACATCCTATATATCAGGTTGTCGGTTATTATCCCACAAGGCAGGAAGCCATGATTGCACTTGCTGATTTCAATAAAGATCCATTTGACCTTCACATTGCAACCATCACCTTTGAAGAAGTCTATGACAGATGGTCTGAAGTCAAATTTAAAGAAGTCAGTCATTCAAATGTGCAGGGATATAAAGCAGCATACAAGCTTTGTGACAAGCTGAAGAAGATGCGAATGGTGGATATCAAGCTTGATCATCTTCAGAAGGTTGTGGATGAATCAGGCAAGAACACACCAACCCTGAAGAAGCTGAAGATCATGTGGGGCTTGATGTGGGACTATTGTGTAATGCATGAAATCCTGACACAAGACAAAAGGGATATGGTCAGATATGTGGACATAAACAAGGCAGGCAATCCAAATGCATACAACAGAAAGCCTTTCACAAAGAAGCAGGTTGAGATGCTTTGGGAAGCAAAGGATTCAAACCTTTATATGTCTGTCATCCTGATCATGATCCACACTGGATGCAGAATCAGTGAACTGCTTGACTTGAAGAAGGAAGATGTCCACCTTGATGAAAGATGGTTCTATATCAGGGAAGCAAAGACGGAATCAGGCATCAGAGAAGTGCCAATTGCAGAAAAGATTGTACCTTTCTTTGAATACTGGATTTCAAGGGACTGTGAATATCTGCTTTGCACACCTGACAACAAGCATTTTGAATATCGCAACTATTATGATTCATACTGGACACCATTGATGAAAAGCTTCGGACTGGATGAATTCACACCGCACTGCACAAGACACACTTGCATCAGCATTCTGACAGAAGCCGGTGTTGATGACAGAATCATCAAGAAAATTGTCGGTCACAAAGGCCAGAGCGTCACTGAAACAGTGTACACACACCTTGAACTTCCAATCAAGCTTGAAGCAATCAATAAGATATAAAGAAAGCAGGGATTCAATTCCCTGCTTCTTTTATTGCATGTGACTTGACAATCACCTGTCTGATTTCTTTGGTTGTCCTGACCACAATCATGTTACTTCCTGACACATCATTGATGAAGCCCTTCTTCAGCCTGATGACATATCCTTCAGTCATGCTGCCTGAAAAGGATTCAATCATCTGTCTGTATTTAGCTGCAACCTGCCATCTGTCAAGCTGTTCAATCTGTTCTTCGGTCAGCCCTTTGTGAACCTGCATCAAGCTGTGTCCTGTTGCTGTGTCCTTGAAAATCAAGGTGCAGATGTATTCATTCACAGACATTCCCATTTCTTCGGCAATTCGCCTGATATTCTCTTTCTGCCCCTTGGGAACTATCAAATTGATTCTGTCATAGTGTTCCTTGATGTGCTGATTCTTGTATGTTGTTCTGTCCATAAAACCACCGCTTTCCCTTGATTTTTCTGCTTTTCATCATTATAGCATAGCCTTACGCAAGACACAAGATATTTTCAAGAATTTTTGTTGCTAACTTGTTACTAACCTGTTACTAACGAGTGGATTTTGACCAGTTTTCAGCGGTTTTTGAAAGAAGTGCGAACATAAAGAAAACCCCTGAAAACACTGGGTTTTCAAGGGGTTTGTGATTTTCTTCAATTTGATTTTTATTATCTCTTTGAGAACTGTGGCGCACGTCTCGCTGCTTTGAGACCGTACTTCTTTCTTTCCTTCATTCTTGGATCTCTTGTTAAGTAGCCTGCCTTCTTAAGTGCTGGACGGTAATCACCATCTGCCTGAAGGAGTGCTCTTGAAATACCATGACGGATAGCACCTGCCTGTCCTGTAAATCCACCACCGTGTACATTTACTAAAACGTCGAACTTATCAACTGTCTCTGTAAGTACTAATGGCTGACGAACTACAACCTTAAGTGTCTCAAGGCCGAAATATTCATCAATATCTCTCTTATTGATTGTTATATTACCTGTACCCGGTACTAAATATACTCTTGCGATTGACTTCTTTCTTCTGCCTGTTCCGTAAAACTTTGCTTTAGCCACTTTAATTTCCTCCTTTCAACACCTGATTAAAACTTCAATTCTTCTGGCTTCTGAGCTGCGTGTGGGTGCTCAGCTCCAGCATATACGTGAAGCTTCTTGTACATCTCTCTTCCAAGTGGTCCCTTTGGAAGCATGCCTTTAACTGCTAACTCTACTACCTTCTCAGGCTTCTTAGCCATCATATCCTTTAATGTAGTCTCTTTCATACCGCCTACATAATCTGAATGATGGTAGTAAATCTTCTGATCTAACTTCTTACCTGTAAAAGTAACCTTGTCAGCGTTTACGATGATTACATAATCACCTGTATCAATATGAGGAGTAAAGATTGGCTTATTCTTTCCTCTTAAAACCTTAGCAACCTCTGAAGCTAAACGACCTAATGTATATCCTGTAGCATCTACTACGTACCATTTTCTCTCAATGGTTGATGGACTAGCCATAAATGTGTTCATCAGTGTTCCTCCTTAATTAATTCAAAAACAGTTTAATCTATTGTTTATCCTATAAAATGCACGTTCCGGGGCTTTGGATCCTGCATTTTTAGCGAACTAAACTAATGGCATCTCGTGCCATAACGCATTACATTATATTATAGACATGATTTTATGTCAACATATTTTTAGACATAATTACAAGATTTTTTCTTCGTAAAATGAAAAAATAACTTCCCGTTATTCTATCCTATCCGGAATCTTGTTTTTCACTAAGACTTTATGTAAGACTTACTTCCGTATATAATAGTTTTAGTGTTTCATGGGAGAAAGGATGTACTTATGAAAATGAAAC
>JAZULV010000119.1:0-8196 GCA_045603305.1 Lachnospiraceae bacterium
GGATATATCTATAGTGTTTATAAAAGAGAGAATAAAGTATTAAGTTTTTTACCGGGATTTCAGGAATTTATCGAAGATAAATATGGTAAATACTCGCAGCATCATTGGTCACAGATAATCGAATTTTATACTATGTACGAAGATGAGGCTTTTGATAAGTTTTATGATCTTTTGGATGAGTTTCGTGAAATTCAGGGATATTCATACGGAGAAAATTCAAGACACATTGAGATAACTGCTCCAAATATAAGCTGCATGGCTGTAGTGAAAAACATTGTTCCCTATGAAAAGTTGGCAAGTTGTTTTGCTAACAAATTTGCCATAAATACATTTAATCGCAGGTTGCCTATCGAGTGTCTCAAAAAAACAAATGACAAATATTATACTGTTATAAAGACAGAAGAAGGTTGGGTAATCGTATTTTTTAGCAATAGCAAAAAGCTTATGGATTTGCACAGAATTAATATTTCTGCGAATACCGGTAAAGAAAAGATGGATGCTTTAATAGAAGGAATGTCTTTAGATGATGTTAAGAAGATTGATCTAGAAGGAGATTACTCATTTATTTATAGAATCTGGCTGGATTATCCTAAGATGTCATACCATTATCTTGCTGATGGCAGTGCTTATGTAATTAGTTATGATGATAAGGATTGTATTGATTATATATATTCTTTTATATTATAAATTATTGTTGAAAACATCTTGACACATTGGTCTATTGCCGATAGACTATTGACATATAGTAAATATGTTAATAGCCTATCGTTTTTTTTGTGTTCGAAAGGAGTAATTATGCCTGAATATAAATTAGCAGAAGCGGAAGCAATATTTGCAGATATTATCTGGGAAAATGAGCCTGTCAGCTCTATGGAACTGGTAAGACTGAGTGAAAAGCGTCTGGGATGGAAGAAGTCGACCACCTACACTGTATTAAAGAAATTATGTGAGCGTGGAATTTTTAAGAATGATAATGCCATAGTAACCTCACTGATGACGAAGGATGAATTTTACGGTGGAAAGAGCCGTAAGTTTGTCGAGGAATCCTTTGGAGGTTCTCTGCCTAAGTTTCTTACTGCTTTTATAGGAAAAAGCAAGCTTTCAGATGCAGAAGTTGATGAAATGAAAAGGTTGATTGAGAGTTACAGGGAGGGCAAATGATGGAGAAGCTTTTTCTTGAAGTTTTAAATATGAGCATAACCGCAGGCTATTGCGTGCTTGCGGTTGTGTTCATTAGATTGCTATTGAGGAAGCTTCCTAAAATATATTCTTATATATTGTGGTCAGTAGTGTTTTTTCGACTGGTGTGTCCGGTCTCAATAAAGAGTGTATTCAGCCTATTAAGATTCAATACAAATGTTGTGTCAGACAGTTTAAGCAGTCAGGCAACTTCCGGACTTAATAGCGATAATACTATGTCAGGTGTAGTTGATGGTATTCAAGACACAGCCGGACATAATACCGGTGTCACATCTGATTTGATAAACAATGCAACCGGTAATATAGCAAGTGATACCATAAATCAGGCAGTTTCAGATGTAACTGTTAATGCAGGTTCTGTTGAAGCAGGAAGTAACCTCTTGCAGAATATTATTACTGTTGCGGCTATTGTGTGGATTGTGGTTGCTTTAGGACTAATAGTTTACAGCATTATCTCAGCGATACGCCTAAATAAGCAACTTAAAAATGCAGTACATATTGAAGCGAATATTTTTGAGGTTGAAGATTTAAGCACTCCTTTTGTGTTTGGATTTATTAAGCCAAGGATTTATCTGCCGGCTTCTTTAGCAGGGCATGAGCGAAGCTTTGTGTTAATGCATGAGCTGACTCATTTGCGTAGAAAAGATTATATCATCAAGCAAATGGCACTCTTTATAGTGTGTGTACACTGGTTCAATCCACTGGCGTGGCTGGCGTTTTGCCTCATGTCAAAGGATATGGAGATGTCCTGTGATGAAAGCGTTATCGCAAAGCTTTCTATGGCAGAGAAAGCTGATTACTCAGAGACATTATTATCTTTGGCTGTTGATAAACGCATTGTGGGACTGAGCCCGCTGGCATTTGGTGAAGGTAATGTCAAAGGCAGAATTAAAAATGTGCTTAATTACAGGAAACCTGTGATGTGGGTTAGCGTTGTAATAGTTGTGATACTTGCAGCGGTACTTATCGGACTGGGAGCAAATCCTAAGGATAAGGAGAATGATGGAGAGCGTTTAGAGATTGCAGGTTCAAGCGAAGAAGTAACATCAACAGAGACTGAAAACTCAAGTGAAACAGAAACTATTAACGTGGGTGAGATAGACGCTGAAAACGATCCTGTAGAAGTTATTGAGGCTTATGTTGAGTATATGGGGAAGGACTGGAATAGTTTTGCGAAACTTCATGTTTCAAAGCTTGCCAGAGAATATGTAGTGTATTTTAATGATGAAGATAATGTTTCGAGTAATTATGGATTTTATAATATAAAAGGTGCAGAAGTGTTGGAACTGGTAGAGATTGATTTTAAGGATGCCGAGCCATTTATAGGTGGAAGTGACAGTAAGAAAACTGTAAAAACCTATGCGGCATGTATTGATTACAACACTAATGAGAACAATATGCATTATGCAAGCGGCATAGAATATGATGTAATTTCAGTAGTTGTAGAAGATGGATTATGGAAAATATCAGAGGTTGAAAATACAGGCAGATATGTTGTTGCATTAGCGAATAAAGATTATGCGTTATCAGAAGAATATATAAAGGCTGCTATAGAAAAAGATAAGTGGGCAGAGGATGGTTTTGAAGCGGGAGAACTTGATAAGAAGTATCGAGGTGATGCTGTGATGTATTATGACATACAATCGCAAATAGTGGACGGCCATAAGCTTGAGCCGATTGAGGCTGTGGGCTATGATATTAATAATCTAATAAGAATGAATTATTATGAGCAGTCGGGAGTGTCTTTGTATTGCTATGAGGTTGATATAAGAGATGAAGAGGGGGATGGGTATACTACATACAATCTTGTGGTGGAGCATAACGGAAAATATCAGGTTTTTGCTGCTGATATGAATATTTCTTTTCATAATATGTTTGGATACAGTTCGGGTTTTCCGGAAGTATATGACAGAGAGTTTGATAAAGGCCATGAGATAGATTATAATGGTGACAGTGAGCTTGAGTTAATAGGAACGATATTGCTGGACTATGGATCAGATGGGTATAGTAAATATGCAAGTATTGTATTGGAGTATAATTCTGCAACCGGACTGTATGATTTCTATTATATAGAGGAATATGTTCCTAATATAGCTGTCGAAGCTGGTGAAAAATTTATTGAAGAATACTATGGCGATTATAAAATTAGTAAGTATGGTGATTATATATTTAAGGACGGATATATAATAAACGTATCGAATAGTTTAGAAGTATATATTAATGAAAATAGTGCATTTGAAGGATATACAAATGTGTGGGGATATCCTGATTCTGATGGGGAAGAAAAACTTGGGTATGGAAAAGAAATTGGTAAAATAACATTTAGCCTCAGATATATAGGCAACGGACAGTTTGCGGTTAAACCAGATAAATATCAGCAGTTGTCCTAGAAATTTAATAATGATTTTTTAGTTAATCCTCCCGGACTAAGTTTTGTCTGGGAGGATATATTGTCGAATAAGAACACTCCTATTAACTTTAATTTGCAGTAGTGACCTATAGCAGAATTTTATTATACAGAATATATAAAAAAAGATGGTTGTTATTATGTAAAACGTTTTATATAATGTAGATGATTGTTGGAGGAGATGAAAACAGATATTTTTTGCATAAAGATTTTACGACCGAAAGGACAGACTAGTTATGGCATATACAAAGAACATGACCGAGGGGAAACCTTTCCCGATTATTTTTGCGTACTTCATTCCGGTGTTATGCAGTACGCTTTGTCAGCAGCTTTACAGTATCATTGACACTATTGTTGTGGGCAAGGGGATTGATGATATGGCACTGGCGGCGGTGGGAGCTACCGGTTCAATCAGCTTCTTTATTTTTGGATTTATTATGGGACTTAGCAGTGGTATGGCAGTGCTGATGGCACAGGCCTATGGTTCCGGCGACTATAACCGCTTGCGTAAAACAATCACTATGGGGTTTGTTTCCTGTGGTATTGTAGGAATAGTTGTTATGGTTATCAGTATTGCAGTAATGAGACCGTTGCTTGTGCTGTTAAATACATCAGAGCTTATTATTGATGATGCCATTTTGTATATTGTAATGATTCTTGCGGGTATTCCGCTGATGCTTGCTTATAACTGCCTTGGTGCTATATTAAGTTCTCTGGGCGACAGCCGGACTCCGCTTGTTGCAGTGATTATTGCTTCCGTAATTAATATTTTCCTCGATATATTCTTTATAATAACCTGTGGTATGGGTGTGGAAGGTGCTGCCCTTGGTACGCTGATAGCTCAAAGTGTGGCTGGATTATTCTGTTTCTTCAAGGTTAGAAAGATTGAATTTATCAGACTGAAAAGAGATGACTGGAGATTTGACTGGAGACTTATTGGCGAGGAATTTAAGGTAGGTGTTCCGGTTGCCTTTATGAACTCTGTAACTGCCATTGGCTGCATACTGCTTCAGTATTTTGTTAATCTTCTTGGTGTAAATTATACTGCTGCTTATTCAGCCTGTTCAAGACTTACTGAGTTTATGATGCAGCCTTGTACCGCCGTGGGAATGACTATCAGTACATACGCAGGACAGAATCTTGGAGCATATAAAATTGACAGAATAAAGCAGGGCTTAAAGGATTGTTTTTTACTATCAAGTGCACTGGCTGTAATTACAGGAGCATTGCTTTTATTTGCACCTGAATTTCTTGCTTCCCTGATGCTTTCTGATAAAGAGAATATAGCTCTGGCTGTGCAGTACTTGCGAATATGTGGTTCAATGATGTGGTCGATAAGCTTCCTGTTCCTTGTGCGAAATACATGTCAGGGCATGGGATTAACATTTATACCTATGATTTCAGGGTTTTTAGAGCTTATTGCAAGGGTAATAGTTGTTATCCGGTTTACACCGGTGCTTGGCTATAGTGCCATTGCGCTTGCAGAGGTTAGTGCCTGGGCATCCGCCTTTGTATTAAATGGTGTGTATCTCTGGATAAAATTAAGGTGGCTTAAGCGAAGGCATAAATTGATGACTATTGCAGAAAATGGTGTATAATATAACTTGAAGAATAAAGATGCTGAGGTGCTCTATGAAGCTTGGAATTGTTGGTGTGGGTACTATTGCAAAAGAATTTTTAACATTAGTCCCTTTTTTGCCGGAATATGAAATCGTGGCAATCTGTGGTTTGCCGCGTCACGAAAAAATACTTAATTCTCTAAAAAATCAGTACGGAATTGCAAATGTTTATACTGATATTGAAGACATGCTTGAAAGTGATGTAGAGGTAGTTTATATTGGCGTACCGAATGATTTGCACTATGAATATGCCCAGATGTCCCTTGAGGCAGGAAAGCATGTCATTGTTGAAAAGCCTTTTGCAACTAATGATAAAGAAGTGGCCGGTCTTATATGGCTGTCACGGGTTAAGCAGCGTTTTTTGTTTGAGGCGATAAGCAATCAGTACTTTCCTAATTATCAGAAGATAAAGGAATTGCTTCCGCAGCTTGGGAAAATAAAAATCGTGCAGTGCAATTTTTCTCAGTATTCAGGTAAATATGACCGGTTTAAGAATGGCGAGAATCCGCCGGTATTTAGCCCTGAGTGTTGTGGCGGCGCTTTGATGGATTTAAATCTTTATAATATTTATTTTGTAACAGGGCTTTTTGGCGAGCCGGAGAAGGTTGAATATTATCCTAACATAGAGAGAGGCATTGACACTTCGGGCATACTTATTATGAATTATAAGGATTTTCAGTGTGTCTGCGTAGGTGCAAAGGACTGTAAGTCTCCGGCAGTAAATAATATTCAGGGTGAGCTTGGGTACATCAGCATGGATTCACCAACGAATATGTGCGAGCATTTTTCGCTTGTTATGAATGACGGCAGCAGTCAGGAGTTTAATGAGAATAACTATGAGCATAGAATGATAAATGAATTCAAGGCTTTTGCGGATATGATTAATAACAACGATTATGAAAGCTGTTATGAAAGGCTTGAGCATTCGTTTATGGTAATCCGGATTTTAACAAAGGCAAGACGAAAAGCCGGAATAAACTTTCCATTTGAAGAAATCTATTAATATGAAGAATTATTAAGCGATAATTGAGGACAAGAAATGAAACTTACAACTCTGTGTTATATCGAAAAAGATAATAAATACCTTATGCTTCATCGTGTGAAGAAAGAAAATGACTTTAACCGCGACAAATGGATTGGCGTGGGCGGCAAGTTCGAGGCTGATGAGACGCCTGAAGAGTGCCTGCTTCGTGAGGTTAAAGAAGAAACCGGGCTTACACTTACAAAGTATAATTTACGTGGAATTATTACATTCATTTCTGATGAGTGGGAGACTGAGTATATGTATTTGTACACTGCCTGCGAGTATACCGGCGAGATAACAGAGTGTAATGAAGGCGATTTGGTCTGGGTTCCTAAAGAAGAGGTGTTGAAGCTTAAGCTTTGGGAAGGCGATAAGGTGTTCTTAAAGCTACTGGATGAAACCAGAGATTTCTTTTCTTTGAAACTTAGGTACGAGGGAGAAGTACTGGTGGAGAATAAAGTAGTGGTTTATAAAGCGGAATAAATAAGGCTGTTTTATGAAGGAGCATGTTTATGCACATTTATTCTGAAATATATTAAATAACAAGAAAATTTTATAAAATCAATTGTTATT
Organism: Lachnospiraceae bacterium; assembly: GCA_045603305.1. GTDB lineage: Bacteria > Bacillota > Clostridia > Lachnospirales > Lachnospiraceae > JAFRXK01. Next base: position 6,824 of record JAZULV010000119.1, read on the forward strand.
ATATAATATTTTTGGTATCATTATCTAAGAAGATTTTTGAGTAAAAATAATATTAGGAGGTATATCTTATGAAGAAATTTGTATGTACAGTATGTGGTTATATTTATGAAGGCGATGCCGCACCGGCAGAGTGCCCTGTATGTCATCAGCCGGCTTCTGTGTTCAAAGAGATGGCAGCGCCAAAGAGCAAGTATGCTGGTACAAAGACAGAGAAAAACTTATGGGAAGCTTTTGCCGGAGAGTCTCAGGCAAGAAATAAGTATCCATATTTTGCTTCAGTTGCTAAGAAGGCAGGTTTCGAGCAGATTGCAGAGCTTTTCTTAAAGACAGCAGAGAATGAGAAAGAGCATGCTAAACTTTGGTTCAAGGCATTAGGCGAGTTAGGCGATACAGCCCAGAATCTTCTTGCAGCAGCAGAGGGCGAGAACGCAGAGTGGACAGACATGTATGATCGTATGGCTAAGGATGCTGAGGAAGAAGGCTTTACAGAGCTTGCTGAGCAGTTCAGAGGCGTAGCAGCCATTGAGAAGTCCCACGAGGAAAGATATCGTGCACTTCTTAACAATGTTGAGACAAAGCAGGTATTTGAGAGAGCCGGCATCGAGATTTGGGAGTGCCGCAACTGTGGTCACATTGTTGTTGGTACAACAGCTCCGGACAAGTGTCCTGTATGTAATCATCCACAGAGCTATTTCGAGCTTAGAAAAGAGAATTATTAATACTTAGTTTTATGATCTATTACTGCCTTCGGTTTATTCCGGGGGCAGTTTTCATATACCGGGAGCAGTGAATTCTGGTATAAATCGTAGCTATAATCAGACATTTGATGAGGTCCGGAACAAGTAAAGCTATTGTGCAAATTGTCAGAATAATTCTAAAAAAATACACTAAAGAATGAAAAGAAAAAGTGAAAATAATTAAATTAAAAAAACATCAAAAAAATTTTAAAAATGTGTTGACAAATGTTTTTGCCTATGATACTATATAGTCACAACAAAGAAACAACAAAACCTTTTCCCCTTAAAGTATATTTCAATAGAATATACAATCATAAAAGGAGGCGAGTCCATTGGAAATAACAATATCAACTCATCAATATGAAAGTGGTAAGGCATAGCAATTCCCCGCAGGAAGACCTTAGTCAACTATCTGAATAGAACACTATTATTAAATATATCGAAGTGAATATGATGAGACAATACAGAGGTTGGAGCTTCATATATCGAAGATATTAAGAATAAGAACATACGACTTTAAGGTAGACGAAATCAAGCTGGCATTCATATTGAACAATTACCACAAAGTATAGTACATAGGTTCCGGATTCGTGTAAAGAAACGAAGCAAGGAAGAATTAATTCTATATACAACCTG
>JAZULV010000120.1:0-7502 GCA_045603305.1 Lachnospiraceae bacterium
AGCATATCATTATAGACAGATAATACTATTTTATCATAATCAATCTCAACCTTACTTAGTATACTGTCACCCCAAAACAAATCACTATAATTCATAATTACCCATCCTTTAAATAACCAATTCAGATATATGCTTAATATCTCTTAGAAACAATATATCCTAAAACTATGCTTTCTTTTGAATCAGGACTTGCATGCTAATATATAAAATACAATTATACAAATGGTTACTATGGCTATCCATGCCAATGCCATAATGCCAATCAAGAATCTCTCGGCACCTACAACGAACACAAAAACATAAACCGGAGAACTAGCACCCATAAAATATATTACGTCAGGGAAAGGCAACCAAAGAACCATGCCCGGTAACGTCATTAATAAATATAAATTAACAGGAAGTATTCTTTTATTAGTCAAGACAAATGAGTCTCCTCTATCTTTGAATTCCATCCACTTTCCTGCTTGAAACCGGCAATCTCAGAATAGAACGTATCAATATCATTTATACTTATATAACAAACCTCATAGAACTCATTAACTACCACACAGTATCTTTCTGAATCATTGCCTTCTTCTAATTCAAGAATATACATAGCTTGTTGATTTTCATTATAATCAAGAATATACAGGTCTTTAATTTGCGACTCTTGAATTTCAAATGCTCTACAACAGGCTGTTCTAATCTTGCGGTAATCCAATTCATCCTCAGTGATTAAAACATGATCAAAAGAAATATTATTTGCTCTTCTTGTCATTTTGCTAAAGTCTAAATCGCAATCCCAATCATTCTGTTTCTTTAGCGTCTCAATCGCAGAATCTGATGGATCACCCATAAAATAGCATATATCCTCGTAAAAGTAGACATATTTCGAACCAGCTGACTGACAAATGATAAGCACAGTTTCCTTCTTGTCTGTAATAGTATTTAGCGTGGTATATGAGAAAAGAATACGTCCCTCTGAATCAGTATCTAACACCGAACAATCATAAGTGCCACCTTTTAAATCATTACAAAGCATTCCTGGAACGGCATAAGAGCCACATACTGCCAAAGCTCGAGATTGTGCTACCGGTCGTGTTATACAACCTGTAAGTAGATATGTACACATAATCAATATAGTTACGATTGTTTTTAATATTTTCATTAATAAATCCTCCTTCATCTTAAACTGTCTCTCAACTGCTTTAACCCATTTACTTCTTTTTATCTTCTCGAATAACAGACGAGACTTAGAATATGGGTCGTCAGCAATTACATCTTCGTACTATAACCTTGTTTCCACAGAGCACCATTTATCCCTATTATATCACTCAGCAGATTATTTTTATATTGGCAAATTCCATAATTATACTTGATTTCACCTTGTTTTTGGCAAAAAAACAAAGCTGAAACTATCTTAACCAATAGTAACAGCTTTGTTTTTTATAATTTAAACCTAACCCTCTTAACAATAAATCTCTATAATATATAAAACAATATACTAAAAAACTGCAACACGCTTCCCGCCACTACAAACAGATGAAATACCGAATGCATATATCGGTGTTTTTTTCCCAGTCCGTAAAGAATCGCACCTATTGTATAGGCGATACCGCCTGCGAGCAAAAGAATAACGCCCGGAAGGGCAACCGTGCTCATTATGGTATTTGCCTGGAACACAATGCACCAGCCCATACCAATGTAACATATCATTGAAAACACTGAATATTTCTTTAAATCTATCGCTGTAAGCACTGTGGCAAGTGCCGCCAGTCCCCACACTACTCCGAACATCCCCCAGGCAGAAACCGGGTAGGCTCTTCTGATTGGACACAACAGTACCGGCGTATATGTGCCTGCTATCAGAAAGTAAATTGTGCAGTGGTCGATAACCTGCATTACCTTTTTGGGCATTCCGCAGGTAAGTCCATGGTATACACTGGACATAGTGTATAGCATTATAAATGAAGCGCCGTATATTGCACTGCTTACAACTGCCCATGGGTCATGCTTTAGTGCAGACACAACCACACACAATACAAGGGCGACAATACCAAGAGCAACTCCTACAATATGTGATACCATGTTAAAGATTTCTTCACCCTTTGTATAAAACGGCAACTGCCTGTCACACAATTTTGTTCTGGTCATTAACTATCTCTCCTTACCAATATAGAATAACGCTATTGTTCCCGGACCGGAATGGGCACCAATAACCGGACCTATATCCGATACCAGCTCAACTTCTGCACCGTATTTATCTTTAAACATCTGCTTAACCTGATTTACATCATCCATACAGTCTGCCTGAGATATAAATATAGTTCCCTCTGTTGCATCCTGCGCCAGTTCGCCGTACTTTTCAACTATAGCCTTTAATGCAACTTTTCTTCCTCGTGCCTTTGACACATTTACAAGGTGTCCTTCATTATCTACATGCAACACCGGTTTAATTCCAAGCACTCCTCCTACAAAAGCAACCGCAGGACTTACTCTGCCTCCACGCTTTAAGTACTCAAGGTCATCAACTGTAAACCAGTGGCATAAATTAAGTCGGTTATCAAGAACAAATCTTGCAACATCACCGATACCGGCACCCTCTTTCTTTTGTTTCAAAGCAAGGTACACTAATAAGCCCTGACCGGCTGAAGCACAAAGGGTATCAACGGCAATAATTTCATTCTCAGGGTACTTCTCTCTAAGTTCTTCTGCTGCCAGTCTGGCTGAATTATAAGTAGTGCTTAAGCCTGAAGAAAAGCCAAGATATAATATATCATTCCCCTTTTCCAGCTCTTCTATAAATGCAGTTTTAAAAGTTTCTGAATTAACAGCAGATGTTTTTGCTGACTCGCCATTTCTCATTCTGTCATAGAATTCTTTTACCGACATATCCTCATTAGTATATTCTTTATCAGAACCATCAAAACAAAAAGTTAAGTTCACATATTTTACTCCCCATTCCTTTAACAGTTCTGTACTTATGTCACACGCTGAATCAGTAAATATTGTGTATTCTCTCATTAATATTTCCTCCCTCAAAAAAACATCGCCGGTTTGTTTTTATGATATTCCCGGTGCCTCAAAGTATAACCATTCGCTGTGTTTAGTTCAATCTACAATACATTTCCTCAGGTAAACTCTTCTGCCACTGTCAGTAGAATATTGAATTTTTCTACTCTACCGGCAGTAGAGTCCCTTGATTTTGCTTGTTATTTTTGCATAAATACACTATAATTAAATAATTGTAAGTAAAAATTCGAGGTGTCTGCTCATGGAAGATATTAAAAATATAATTGCCGGAAACATTATCAGTTTAAGAAGAAAGAAAGGCATGACCCAGTCGGAGCTTGCTGATATTTTAAATTACACCGATAAGGCGGTGAGCAAGTGGGAGCGTGGAGAATCTATTCCCAATGTTATCGTACTCAAAGAAATTGCAGATTTATTTGAAGTTACTGTGGATTATTTAATCAATCCAAGAGAAGAAAATGAAAGCATAGAAGCAGAGGAAACAACCACTGTTATTAAAAAGACAACCAACCGTGGCTTTATTACCGGCATGAGTATTCTTTTAGTATGGCTCGTAGCTGCCTGCGTATTTATTATTATCAGCTCTGCAATTCATGGCACCGGTTTTAAATGGATTTCTATTATTTATGCAATACCTGCATCAATGATTGTATGGCTTATATTCAATTCCATATGGTTTAACAAGAGAAGAAATTTCCTGATAATATCACTGCTTATGTGGACCGCACTATTGGCTCTGTATTTGACACTTCTTTTGTGCGGTTATAATATATGGCTGTTATTTATCCTGGGTATTCCGGGGCAAATCATTATACTTATGTGGTCAAGACTTAAGTTCAAGCCTAAAAACTAATGCTTTGTTTATTGCACAAACTATAAATTTTTCACAAAAAGCCCTCATCAGATGAAGCGCACTTTTGCGCCCCTGTCCAATGAGGGCTGAATTATTATATAAAATTAATATTCTCTAAATACTTATCACTTATTACGCAGTACTTATCATCATAAGCAGCTGCATATTCACTGCTGTGAGCAGGCTTAGGATAATCCAATGCTTCATACTCCAAAAGATACTCTTCAAACTCCTGCATGGAAAAACCAAACTCACCCTGTAATTTTACATCTATCAATTCATAAAGCTTTGGCGTAAGGAAATAATGACCGCCATTGCTCTCTTTCACTGAATCAATATATGCCTGCTTAACCTGCTCATAAGAAGACAAATCCACATGACTTAAGTACACTCTTATATATCCGCCACCGATATCCTCCCTAGCTTCCAAAGACTCTGTACCGGTATTCCTGCGTTTTATGGCCTCGTCATATATCAGCTTGAATCTGTTGCTTAAAGCCTCATCACTTTCTTTATACTTCCCCGGACCGTACTCATTCTCGTACACAAGTAAAGCCGCATCCTGCGGCTTCATAAGGGGATACTTTCTTGCATGTTCTGTTATAATATCTGACAGTTTCTTCATGACCGACTCCATTCCCTGACTTTATTTTAAATCAATTAATTCCTGATTCCGGACGTATTACTCTTCAATGCCATTTTCATTAAGATACTCAATAACATCTCCAACTGTATCAAATTCCTCTAACACCTCACTTGGAATCTCAATATCATATTCTGATTCAACATCCATGGCAAGCTCAAATATATCGAGAGAATCTGCACCAAGCTCCACAAACGGAGTTTCTTCTGTAATCTCAGAAGAATCAATCTCTAAACGATTCGCAATTATTTCTTTAATTCTTTCAAACATAATAATTCCTCCTGATAATAACTAATACTCTGCTTCAGCTTTTTTCACTGCATCTTCAAGACTCATGCCCTTAAAGTCCTGTGCCGGGAATAATCTTCCACTCTTCTTATCATCTACAAAAGCTCCCACAACATAGCCCGGTATAGTACTTTCCGGCTTATTCGGAGCATCCGGACCACCAAGGTCAGTACTGCACCAGTTAGGGTCTGTAAGGTTAATCAAAACGTCAGTACCCTCAACCTTTGAAGCCAAATCAGTTGTAAACTTATCAAGAGCAGCCTTACCCATAGCGTAACTCTCAAGCTCAGGAAGATTGCAGATTCCGCTTGAGGTATTGATTATACGACCAAAGCCTCTTTTGACCATTCCCTCCATGAAATGGTATGTAATAAGTGCCGGTGCAATAGCATTTATAAGCATACTCTGCTTAAAATCCCATGCAGGAGTCTTATAAAAATCTGCATTCCACTGTACCTGCTTACCCGCATTGTTAAAGAGGACATCAATCTGAACACCAAGTTCATCAACCTCTTTGCACATCTTCTCGATAGCATCAGTATCAGTTAAGTCACAGGCAACAGCATAAGCTTCAACTCCCAGCTGCTTTACTTCCTGCAACACTTTCTCCGTGTTATTTATATTACTGCTATGTAGCACAAGATTACATCCCTGTTTTGCCATAAATATTGCAACATGATAACCAATACCTCTTGCAGCACCTGTAATAAGTGCCCACTTGCCTTTTACGTTAACCATAATTATCTCCCTTATCTAAATTATTCTGCAATTGCTGTAGTCTCTCTTACTTCGAGCTTGACCGGCAGCTTTACAATCTTACCATTGTCAGTATTATCAATCAAGTCTACTAACATCTCAACTGCTACTTTTGCTTCTTCTTTGATAGGATTGCAGATAGTTGTTATAGCCGGTTTTATTAACCTTCCTATCTCAATACCATCACAGCCAACAACTGCTATATCCTCAGGAACTCTAAATCCCGCATCAATAATTGCCTGAACGCATCCGATAGCACTGGTATCATTGGCTGCAAAGAAAGCATCTACAGGATTATCCGTATTCTTAAGATATTCTGTTACAACGCCATATGTAACAATATCATTAAATTTACCATTAAGTTCAGCAGTAGTGTCAAATATTATTCCACCGGCTTCAACCTCATCAACAAATCCTCTGAATCGTTCATTGTCATCATATGTACCTAAATGACCATGTATATATCCTAGTCTTTTCTTTCCTCCACTAACAAGAGCTTTGACCGCCTGTCTGCCTGCACTATATGAATCAAAGGTTACGCTTGCGGTTCTTTCAGAACATTCTTCACGCTCTAAGTATACTGCCGGAATTTCATAATCTCTGATGCACTCGGAAATTTCATTCTCAGGGTCAACATATAACACAATAACACCATCTTCATTGTGTCCTAAGATACTTCTTAAAACCCGCTTCTTATCCTTCGTAACGTGAATAACAAGCTCATATCCTCTCGCTTCGCAGGCCTTACACATAGCATCGGCCAGCATTCCATAGAAATCACCTTCAAGGGACGGCGTATAAAAACCTATAGTATTACTCTTTCTCGCCTTTAGATTTTTGCCATTGAGATTCGGAATATACTTAAGCCTTCTTGCTGCTTCAAGGACTTTTGCTTTTGTATCCGGACTCAACACATCTACATCATTGAGAGCATTCGACACTGTAGAAATTGACACCCCTGCCTCTTTGGCTACATCTTTAATTGTAACTTTTATCATAAACCCTCCATATTTACATATATCGACACCCTTTCTTCTCTGATGTCAATATATAATAATAACATAAACAATAATTGAACACCCTACATATTACATTGATTTATCATCATACGCATCTGACAAATAATCATCCGAATCAATATACCCGCTATGCATATTAAATTCTTTGTCATCATCTCTATTGTACTTATAGTAATCGTAAGCACGCCTTGTTCTTTCTTTAGATATCTTCTCAACATTCCATAAATGTCTGTCGGTATAAAAAATAATGACTGCAGACACCAAAAGAACGGCCACTACGCTAAGTATCTTAATCACTGCCCCGCTAAAAAAACTAAATATAAAAGCCAGACTGATTGCACTTATACCAACACACACAACCCGTGCTGCATACTTAATAATATCACTGTAGTACTTAAACTTAACTTTCTCTGACAACATCTCATTATTAGTAATCTTTATGGCAGTTCTCTCTGATTTCAAAAAAACAAATAACATAACAGATGATATCAACATCGAAATAATAAAGCATGACTTAGTTTTATAATACACTGATGCAATAAAACTAACAATAAACACAACCACTGTCACAACCCCTAATAACAAATACCTTGTGTTGTGTTTTATAACTGTATTTTTATGCTTTCGCTTTATATCTCTTGATACAGCTCTTGAGCCATCATTGTTAAACTGCTTTCTGCCACTTATAAGTTCTTCTTTCGTAACTTCAAAAAAATTAATAATCTTTTCAGTCAACTCTTTATCCGGCTCAAGCTCTCCTTCTTCAAGCAAAAAAACTGTCTTATATGAAACTTCTAAATATCTTGCTAACTCTATCCTGGATAAGCCTCGTTCAACTCTTAACTCAGCAACAAATCCTCCAACAATTTTCATCTATAATAACTCACTCTCAACCCTATTATTAAAATCCTTAATAAATCATTTATCCTAA
>JAZULV010000121.1:0-33760 GCA_045603305.1 Lachnospiraceae bacterium
TTTTTTTGTGAAAGACTAAGTTCCGTTACCCTCCGAATACGCATATGAGTATAAGAGTGTTCATGGGTTACAATAAAAATGTTAAGGAATAGGTCAGCGGACAGGCTGGCTTATTCTATTTTCAAAAGAAATGGCTGCAGAGTTACGGCATCAGGCTGAATTCGCTGGATTCTCAGCTTATGAAGAATCTCTTCGCCGTAAAAGAAAGAAAATACTTCATAAGGAGTTCTGCCATTCAGCACTTTTCGTGGTGTTGAGTTTATGTGACTGAACAGAAGCAGTAAATCCTGCTGTGTAAGGTTCCTCAGATCTGTTCCGTTAGGGATAACATCGCGGACATAGTTGTGATTGTTTTCCACATGAGGTTTCTGGCTTGGTGTCTGAGGATCACAGTAAAAAATATTTGTACGGAACTGTCCGGTTTCGGCATTTGACTCAAACAGATCATACTTTTCAAATTCAGAACCGCGGTCTGTAAGAATGAGTGAAAAGAGTTTAGCATAATCCACGCCGAGAAGTTCCTGCAGATAATCCAGGGAAGCAGCCATGGAGGCAGAGTTCTTTTCAAAATGGAGAAAACCTGTCATGAGGCATGTGTTCTGGAAAGAGAAAGTCTGTATAAAAGGACCCTCCGGATGATTATAGAGCGTGTCCATTTCAGTAGTGGGAACAGAAGGATTTTCCTTGATAAAATTTAAATAGTCAGCATATTTACGTCCTTCATAATTAACAGGTTCTTTTCGTTTTTTAAGCTTTTTTCTGGCTTTCATGGAGACCTGCCTGCGCAAGGAAAAGTTGTCAATGCCAAAATCCTTGAAGATTCCGCTTTCTATATAGGTATAAAGAGATTTAGGAGAGAGACTGATTTCCGGATGATTAACAAGTATCTGGTAAATTGACTGTCCTTTATGTAAAAGCGGACCGATAGTTTCTGCAATGGTTTTCAATTCGGAAACAGACAAATTTACTCCCTGACGTGAATCACTAAGGTGAAAGAGATAGTCTTCATGTGCCTTGACAGCATTATAAAAATAATGGTCGAGACGGCAGTTTTTAATATTAACACAATGATTACAGGCGCCTGTATGGCGGTCTCTGCGCAGGCAGGACTGCTCAACATAATCAGGACAGTGTTCAGAACAGGCACGTCTGGTACGTGAGCATTTCTTAAAGTTCGAACATAAAACAGGATTGTTGAAACGGTTGCGGGGTTTAAGTGTTCTGTGTCGTGCTATCTCTTTGGCAACAGTAGTGGGATCTTTGCCAATAGTGCGTGCAATGGCAGTTTTGGAAAGAGCTTTTTCAATTCCGGACTGAATTTGTATTCTATCATCAAGTGTTAAATGTTTCATTTTCATAAGTACATCCTTTCTCCCATGAAACACTAAAACTATTATATACGGAAGTAAGTCTTACATAAAGTCTTAGTGAAAAACAAGATTCCGGATAGGATAGAATAACGGGAAGTTACTTTTTCATTTTACGCCATAAAATAAATTTTAAAAAATATAAAAAAGTGCTTGCATTTGTTTTGAGCCTGTTGTATAATACCACTTGTCGTTAATCAATGGGCTATCGCCAAATGGTAAGGCACTGGACTCTGACTCCAGCATTTTCAAGGTTCGAATCCTTGTAGCCCAGCTTAAGCACCGCTATGGCGGTGCTTTTTTGATACTATGAGGTTTTTGTTTACGATAAGTATTTGTATAGAAGGCAGGTAATATATGTATAGTTTTAATAGTCATGTGAGATACAGTGAGGTTGGAGAAGATGGCAAGTTAACCATCAGTGCTGCAATTAATTATTTGCAGGACTGCACCACATTTCACTCGGAGAGTTTAGGACTTGGAGTAGAGGCACTTAAAAAACTTAACAGGGCGTGGCTTCTTACATCATGGCAGATTATTATATATGATATGCCGAAATTTAATGATGAGATAATAATTAAGACATGGCCTACGGATTTCAAGGCATTTACCGGCCTTAGAAATTTTGAGATAACCTCGCCGGAGGGGATTACATATGTACAGGCGAATTCTTTGTGGGCTTATGTAGATACAGAGAGCGGAAGACCGGTTAAGCCTACAGAAGAAGAGATAAGCAGATATAAGCTTGAACCACCGCTGGACCTTGGCAAGTTTGAGAGAAAGATTATGCTTCCTGAATGTATGGATGAGCTGGAGGCGTTAACAATCAGAAAGTATCAGATTGATACAAATGGACACGTTAATAACTGCGAGTATGCAAGAATGGCGGAGGAGTATATTCCTGCGGGCAGGGCAGTAAGACAGATAAATATTGAGTATAGAAATCCTTCATATTATGGAATGAAGCTTATTCCTAAAGTAAGTATTGACAATAATAATGTATATGTTACATTAACAGATGAAGAGGGCAAATTGTGTTCAGCCCTTAAGTTTATGAGTAAGGAAAATTAAGATAGAGTAATTTATGCAGTTTCATGAGTTATTTGTTATAAAGAAATTGGTAGCAAGAGTGTTGTTTGAAAGGTACGGTATATATGTTTGAATTAGGAAAGAAACAGACGCTGACTGTTGTGAAAAGAGTTGATCACGGTGTATATCTTGGCGAAGAAGAAAACAGAGAGGACAGAGTTCTGCTTCCAAAGAATCAGGTAGCTGATAACGTGAAGCTTGGTGATAAGATAGAGGTATTTATCTATAAGGATTCTGAGGACAGAATAATTGCAACCGTCAACACACCATATTTAACTCTTGGTGAAGTGGCGAAGCTTAAGGTTGTGGGCGTGGCACATATCGGCGCCTTCCTTGACTGGGGACTTGAAAAGGATTTGTTCCTTCCGTTTAAGGAGCAGACCAGAAAGGTGCAGCAGGGTGAGGAAGTTCTTGCGGCATTATATATTGATAAGAGCAGCCGACTTTGTGCAACTATGAATGTGTATGAATATCTTGACAAGAATTCACCTTATAAGAAGGATGATACAGTTGTTGGTACAGTTTATGAGACCAGCAAGCAGTTTGGTGTATTTGTGGCAGTTGATGATAAGTATTCAGCACTTATTCCGGCAAAGGAAGTTCATGAGTATATAAGAATTGGTGACAGCGTAACCGGCAGAGTTACCAGAGTAAAGCCGGATGGCAAACTGGATTTAAGTATCAGAAGAAAGGCTTACAAGCAGATGGATGAGGATGCTGAGGCCGTATACATGATGATTGAAGAATATGGCGGCGTGTTGCCGTTTAACGATAAAGCGGATGCAGAGCTTATTAAGAGAGAGTCCGGATTAAGCAAGAACGCCTTCAAGAGAGCAGTTGGAAGGCTTCTCAAAGAAGGCAAAGTGCAGATTAACGAAAAGAGCATTACAATAATTAATTAGCAGGTGCTTGTTATGAAATATAAATTTATAAAAACTATTATGGTTATAATTTTATGTATAATGTTTATTAGTGTAATAGTTTTAACAAATGATAGCATTAAGCAAATGATGAATATGGGTGTGATTATACCGGCTATTGTCTTTATTATGATTATACTTGCATGTATAACTCTGTTATATTGTAAAAAGAATAAATAAGATAAAGTATATGGTATTAATATAAAATAAAATAGAAGAGGTGTCATTATGAAGAAGATTATCAGTACAGATAAGGCTCCGGCAGCAATCGGACCTTACTCACAGGCGATAGAGGCGAATGGTTTTGTATTTGCATCAGGTCAGATTCCGGTTAATCCTGCAACCGGTGAGATTCCGGAGGGTATTGAAGCTCAGGCGAAGCAGGCAATCGGTAATCTTGCGGCACTTTTAGAGGCAGCAGGCACAAGCGTTGACAATGTAGTAAAGACTTCTGTATTTATCAAGGATATGAATGATTTTGCTGTAGTGAACAGTGTTTACGCGACATACTTTAAGACCGAATGTCCGGCAAGAGCCTGCGTTGAGGTAGCAAGACTTCCTAAGGATGTGCTTATCGAGATTGAAGCAATTGCGGTAAAATAATTAACAGGTGCTTTATTGATATCTTGGATTGTAAAAGTTCTAACTGAACATACTAATATTGTTGAGATACGGTGAAGGGACAAAGATATGGAGAAAGATAAGAAGAAAGTTAATATTTTAAAGAGTAGCAAGTTAAACTTTTTAAAGATTTTTGTGGGTGTGTTTTTGGCTGCGTTTGCAGTAAAAGTAATGTATGAGCCGGTAAATATGGTAACCGGTGGTTTTTCGGGTTTTGCGATTATTATTAAAGCGCTTACTGCCAGGGGTGGCATGAACGGTATTCCGGTGTGGGTAACAACCACTGTACTGAATATTCCGCTGTTTTTATTGGCACTTAAAATGCAGGGCTTTAAATATATGAGAAGCAATCTGATTTGTTCAGTGCTTTTCTCTGTGTTTTTGTCTGTTATACCTAAGATAGATATATTGGGCGGAGATATGCTGCTTATATCAATATTCGGCGGTGTGATTACCGGAGCCTCAAGAGGGTTGCTTTTTGCGGCAAATGTTACTACCGGTGGCACTGAGCTGGCGGCGGCACTTCTTCACAAAAAAGTAAAGCAGTATTCGGTAACAGAGCTTGTTCAGGGAATTGACGGAGTAATTATACTTTTTGGTATATGGACCTTTGGTATCAATATTGCATTATACGCTTTAATTGCAATTGTAATAGCATCAAAGATTTCTGGCTGGATGCTTGAAGGTATGAAGATTTCTAAGATGTCATATATTATTTCAGAAAAGAATGATGAGATTGCAAGACGTGTTCTTAATGAGATGGACAGAGGTGTTACAAGGATTTCCGCATCCGGTGGATATTCCGGAGAAAGAAGAGAGATGCTTGTATGCGTTACCAGTACAAAAGAGATTGTTAAGCTTAAAGAGATTGCTTCAACCGTAGATAAAAGTGCTTTTGTAATTGTAAGTGATGTTCGTGAGGTTTTTGGAAAAGGTTTTATTGAAAATAACTAAAACATTTTGGAACAAAAAAACAGTGATTTTCAGTAATATGTGCAAAGTGCAAAAAAAAATATAAAAATATCAAAAAAAAGCATTTATTTTTTGTGATTTTGCATTATCATATATCATGAGAATGGTTACAAAATGAAAATTGTGGGAATACTGTGACAGGGGAGATAAATCGATGATTTCAAATCAAATTTTGCAGAGCAATATTGATGGATTACGTGGAATTACAAGAATAGAACTTTGTATCTGTGATACAGATGGTAAGGTACTTGCAACAACATTTTCAGATGCAGATACTTATGAGAAGGCAGTGCTTGCTTTTGTAGATTCACCGGCAGACAGTCAGGTGATTCAGGGATATCAGTTCTTTAAGATATTTGATGAGAACCAGCTTGAGTATGTACTCCTTGCCAGAGGTGCAAGTGATGATACTTATATGGTTGGTAAGATGGTGGTTTTCCAGCTCCAGAATCTTTTGGTTGCATACAAGGAGAGATTTGATAAGGATAACTTTATCAAGAATCTTTTGTTAGATAATCTTCTTCTTGTTGATATTTATAACAGAGCTAAGAAACTCCATATTGATATTAATACAAGACGTGTAGTTTTTGTTGTTGAGACAGAGTTTGAGAATGACATGACTACATTAGAGTCAGTGAAGAGCATCTTTACCCAGAAGAACAAGGATTTCATTACAGCGGTAGATGAGAAGAATATTATCATTGTTAAGGAGCTCAGAGAAGGCGATACTTACAGTGACATGGATAAGGTTGCCAAGTCAGTGATCAATGTACTTGGTGCTGACGGCAAGAATAACGTTCATGTTTCCTATGGTACTATTGTTAATGAGATTAAAGAAGTTTCACGTTCATACAAGGAAGCGAAGATGGCACTTGATGTAGGTAAGATTTTCTACAGTGATAAGAACATTGTTGCTTATAACAATCTGGGTATCGGACGTCTTATTTACCAGCTTCCGTTATCTCTGTGTAAGATGTTTATTAAGGAGATTTTTGATGGCAAGTCACCGGAGGATTTAGACGAGGAGACCCTTGTAACAATTAATAAGTTCTTTGAAAACAATCTGAATGTATCAGAGACTTCAAGACAGCTTTATATCCATAGAAATACATTGGTTTACAGACTGGATAAGCTCCAGAAGAGTACCGGACTGGATTTGAGAGTGTTTGAGGATGCAATTACATTTAAGATTGCACTTATGGTAGTTAAGTATATGAATTATATTGAGGCAGTAGACAATTAATTCGTTTATATGGCATTTGATTAAATTCGCCGGCCGTTGTCTGATAAGATAGCTGCCAGCGAATTTTTTATATCAAAGAAGTCAAAGAATTGCCTTTCTTAGAGTATAGGGCAAGTTCTTTGTGTTAAGTGTTTTAGATTTTTATGACAGGGTTGGTTTAGTAATGGAAAATAGTTTTAATGAATTTGAAGAAAAAACTGAAACAAAGGAGGTGCTTAAGGAGCAGCCTGTAATGACTTCTGAAAGCAGTGATAATCAGAATGATATGATTTCGGACTCTATCGAAGAATCAGAAGAGGAAAAGGCGGCGCTTAAGGCCTATAAGAAGATGAAACGCAGAGCGACTCTTTATGGAGTGGTAACAGGAGTTCTTGGAACAATTGCGGTGATTCTTCTTGCGATAGTTATTTTAGTGTCTGTGGGATACCTTGGATTTCAGCGAAATACAGGGCAGAACTCACATAATAATACACAGAGTCAGAGTGTTATCAGTAAGTCTCTTGAAGAAAAAATAAAATATATGTTGTATATCATGGAGAATAACGCATTAAACGAAGTTGATTACGAGGCTTTGGTTGACGGTATGCTTCATGGTCTTGTAACTGGTCTTGATGATGATTATGCGGCGTATTACAATGTTGAGGAGCTTGCTGAGGTTCAGCAGTCCAATGCAGGCACTTATTATGGTATAGGTGTTACAGTCCAGCAGGATATTGAGAGCGGAGTGGTAACGGTTATTGAAGTAACCGAGGATGGCCCTGCCGAGGAAGCCGGCGTACAGGCAGAAGATATTATATATATGGTTGGTGAAGAGGAAGTAACCGGCATGGATATCAATGAACTGGTTGCCAAGATAAAGGGTGCGGAAGGTACTACGGTTAGTGTGACCTTCTACAGACCATCAACTTATGAGTATCTCACCTATGAATTAGAGAGACGTAATTTAAAGCAGATTATCAGCTATGGAGAGATGCTTGAGGATAATATAGGCTATATCAGAATTAAGTCTTTTGATGAGATTACTTACGAGCAGCTTGTAGGGACCGTTGATACACTTAAAGGTGAGGGGATGGAAGCGGTAGTGCTTGACCTTAGAAGTAACACCGGAGGCCTTCTTACAAGTCTTGTAGAAGTAGCAGAGGTCTTTTTACCAAAGGGAAGCACCATTCTTACTATTGAAGATAAAAAAGGCGTTGTTGACGAGCATATTACAAAGAAGAATTCACACTTAGGCCTTCCGATGGTGGTTCTGGTGAATCAGTATACTGCAAGTGCAGCTGAGGCACTTACCGGCTCAATTCAGGATTATGAGTTAGGTACTATTGTAGGCGTAACTACTTTTGGTAAAGGTATTGTTCAGAATACTTATCCTATAAGTGACGGTACCGCCATTAAGCTTACCATAGCAAAGTACATGACTCCTGACGGAAAGTGTATTCAGGATGAAGGCATCGAGCCGGATGTGGTAATTGAGGTTGATGACAGTGGCGAGGATAACCAGTTAGCGAAGGCATTGGAAGTATTAAAGGAAAAGATGAGTGAATAACTATCTTGAATTTATTTACGTGTTACTGTATTATAGATAAAGGTTTAGTTAACACGATATTTTGATAAATTTTAGATTTACTATAATCGATTGGATGTGAGGTATATTATGGCATTAAGCAAGAAGCCGGTTACCGGTATGAGAGACATTATGCCGGAGGAGATGCAGGTAAGAGATTATGTGATTAATCTTATTAAAGAGACCTATAAGAGCTTTGGATTTTCTCCGATAGAAACTCCTTGTATGGAGAATATTGCGAACCTTAGCAATAAGCAGGGCGGAGAGAATGAGAAGCTTATATTTAAGGTGCTTAAGCGTGGTGAGAAGTTAAAGATTGCCGAAGCATCTACTGAGGAAGAAGTAGTTGACTTTGGTATGAGATATGATTTGACTGTGCCGCTTTCAAGATATTACGCGAATAATTCCGGACAGCTTCCGGCTCCGTTTAAGGCTGTTCAGATGGGCAATGTATGGCGTGCTGACCGTCCGCAAAAGGGACGTTACCGCCAGTTTATGCAGTGTGACATTGATATTTTAGGTGATGCAACCAACCTTGCTGAGATAGAACTTATTACAGCCACTACTACACTGCTTGGCAAGCTTGGTTTTGAGAATTTTAAGATTTGCATTAATGACAGACGTGTGCTTAAGGCTATGGCTGCTTACAGCGGTTTCGAAGAGAAGGATTATGATGATATATTTATAATTCTTGATAAGATGGATAAGATTGGCCGTGATGGTGTTGCTTCTGAACTTGAAGCAAGCGGTTATGCCAAGGAGTCAATTGATAAGTACCTTGAGATGTTTGCAGAGCTTGAAACCGTGGAGAACGGTGTTGCCTACATAGGTGAGAAACTTAAGGGCGTACTTGATGACAGCGTGGCTGGTGGTATGTCTCAGATTATTGAGACTGTAGAGGCTTGTGCTGCATGTAAGTTTGATTTGGTGTTCGACCCTACACTGGTACGTGGTATGTCCTATTATACCGGTACTATCTTTGAGATAAAGATGGATGAGCTTGGATGCTCCGTTGGCGGCGGCGGTCGTTACGACGAGATGATTGGCAAGTTTACAGGACAGAAGACACCGGCATGTGGATTCTCTATTGGCTTTGAGAGAATAATTCTTATTCTTATGGAGAAGAACTTTAAGATACCTAACGAGAAGGAGAGAATCGCTTTCCTCATTGACAAGAGTGTATCTGCTGAGGACAGAGTTAAGGTGTTTAAGGAGGCTAAGGAAGCCCGTGAAGCCGGTATGCAGGTGCTTGTGTCAAATATGAACAAGAACAAGAAGTTCCAGAAGGAACAGCTTGAGAAGGAAGGCTACACCAACTTTAAAGAGTTTTACTGGGATACATGGAATAAGTAACTTGGAGGTCAGTCATGGTTAGAAAGACAGATGTTAAGGTTGTGGAAGGGCTTAGAGGCGGAGTCGGTTCAGTAGAGATACGCCACATTGTTAGTAAGGAAGAGCTGAACGGACACGGCAACATGTATGCCCATGTGGTTTTAAGACCTCACAGCAGTATAGGCTGGCATCAGCATGTGGGGAACACAGAGCCTTATTACATTTTAAAAGGCACGGGTGTGTTCGTGGATAACGACGGTTCAAGGATAGACGTAGGACCGGGAGACTGCTGCATAATAGAGTGCGGACAGAGTCACGCTATTGAGAATAATACAGACGAAGAGTTTGAGTTTATGGCATTAATTTATAATGAGTAACAGAACCACTATAAAGACAATGAGTAACAGAACAAATATAAAGATAAGGATAGAGGAAAGGTAATATGATACAGTCAAGAACTCATAATTGTAATGAACTTCGCAGTTCAAATATTGGAGAGAAGGTTACTATTGCAGGCTGGTATGAGAACATGAGAAAGGTCAGCAAGAACCTTGGATTTTTAATTCTTAGAGATTTCTATGGTACAACTCAGGTCGTTATTGAGACTGAGGATATGATGGAGATTGTTGATAGTGTAAACAATGAGTCAACATTACTCATCGAGGGTGTAGTTCGTGAAAGAAGCAGCAAGAATGCTAATCTGCCAACCGGTGATATTGAAGTTGTACCGGAGAGAATAGAAGTGCTCGGCAAGTGTAGCTACAATGCCCTGCCATTTGAGATTAACCAGTCAAGAGAAGCTGACGAGAATGCAAGATTAAAGTATCGTTATCTTGATTTGAGAAATCCTGCAGTTAAGAATAAGATTGTGCTTAGAAGCAAGATTGTAGCAGAGCTTAGAAGTATGATGAATGCAAGAGATTTCCTTGAGATTACAACTCCTATTCTTACATGTTCATCACCGGAGGGCGCAAGAGATTACCTTGTTCCTTCAAGAAATCATCCGGGTAAGTTCTATGCATTGCCACAGGCACCGCAGCAGTTCAAGCAGATACTTATGGCATCAGGCTTTGACAGATACTATCAGATTGCTCCTTGTTTCCGTGATGAGGATGCGAGAGCTGACCGTTCACCGGGCGAGTTCTACCAGCTCGACATGGAGATGGCATTTGCTTCCCAGGATGACGTATTCAGCGTTATTGAAGAGGTGCTTCCACCGGTATTTGAGAAGTACGGAGTATATAAGACTGCTTCCAAGACACCATTTGTACGTATTCCATATCTTGAGGCTATGGATAAGTACGGAACAGATAAGCCGGATTTAAGAATTGATTTGACATTACAGGATGCTACAGAAGTTCTTGGCGGATGTGGCTTTGGACCATTTGAAGGCCAGACTGTTAAGGCTATCGTAGTTGACAATTTCAGTGCTACACGTAAGGTTATTGATAAGATTTGTGCAGATGTTGAAGTGCAGACTGCTAACAAGGCATTTTGGACAAAGCTCGATGAGAATGGTAACTTCGTAGGCGGAATTGCTAAGTTCTTAGTTGATATCAGCGACAAGGTTAAGGAAGCTCTTAATCTTAAGCCGGGCGATTTCATTGGCTTTACAGCAGGAAAGAAGCTTGTGGCACAGAAGACAGCCGGTGTATACCGTAAGCTTTTAGGTGCAGCCAGCGAGACACATATGAAGAAGGACTGCTACGAGTTCTGCTGGATAGTAGATTTCCCTATGTATGAGATTGGCGAGGAGTCAGGCAAGCTTGAGTTCTGCCATAACCCATTCTCTATGCCACAGGGCGGTATGGATGCACTGCTTAATATGGAGCCGCTTGATATCCTTGCTTACCAGTATGACTTGGTATGTAACGGTGTTGAGTTATCATCAGGTGCTGTGCGTAACCACAATCCGGAGGTTATGATTAAGGCATTTGAGCTTGTTGGTCTTGGCGAGGATGATGTTAAGGCTAAGTTCCCTGCTATGTACAATGCATTCTGCTATGGTGCACCGCCACACGCAGGTATTGCTCCTGGTGTTGACCGTATGATTATGCTTATCTGCGGCGAGGAAAGTATCCGTGAGATTATTCCATTCCCTATGAATAAGCAGGCTATGGATGTTATGATGGGTGCTCCGGCAGAGGTTGAGCCAAAGCAGTTAGAGGATGTTCACATCAGAATTTGTATGCCTGAATAAAATATCTATTGACAAGGATCTGTTTGATATATTAAAGTTGATTTAAAGTGTTTACGACTAATATTATTAAGAAAGGTGAGATTTATTATGAAGAAGATTATTTCTCTTGTTTTAGTAGCAACATTAGTACTTTCTATGACTATGGTATTTGCAGGATGTGGTGATTTATCATCATCTTCAAAGAAGGTTAAGGCTATCGGTATAGCTCTTACAGATGAAGAGTATGCTTTTGGTGTTACTAAGGATGATCCTGAGCTTCTTGCTTCAGTTAACGAGTTTATCGCAAAGGTTAAGGAAGACGGAACTCTTGATGAGATTATGAACAAGTACTTTGGCGACGGAGAGCCTGCGGGTGTTACTCCTGTTGAAGCTAATGAAGCTAATGACCAGCTTGTAGTTGTTACTAACGCTGAGTTTGCTCCGTTTGAGTATACAGATGGCGGAGTATACTACGGTGTTGATATGGAGCTTGCAAAACTTCTTGCTGATTATCTTGGCAAAGAGCTTGTAATCATGAACGTTGACTTTGATTCAGTTTGTCTTACAGTAGGTGAGGGTCTTGCAGACATCGCTATGGCCGGTCTTACAATCAATGAGACAAGAACACAGTCAGTTACTTTCTCAGATTCATACTATACAGCATCCCAGTACTTAATTACTATGGAAGATGATACTGCATTTGATGAGTGCAAGACTTTAGAGGATGTAGAGGCTATTCTTAATGGTTTAGATGATACAACTACTATCGGTGTTCAGTCAGGAACTACAGGTCAGTATTACGTTGAAGGTGATGCAGACTGGGGATTTGCCGGCTTCCCTGTTAAGTGTACAGGATATGCTTCAGGTGCTCTTGCAGTACAGGATATGGTAAACGGCAACATTAAGTATGTTGTTATCGACCAGGCACCGGCTGAGTACATTGTAGCAGGAATTAACAAGGTTAACTAATATATAACTAATATAATTGTAGTATGCCTCATCTCTACGATGGGGCATTACTGTTTTTTATTTGAGGACAGGCAGATTTTAAAAACTTCTGGTTGTTGGTAAAATAGAAATCTGTAACTCAGATTTCAGAGTTTGAGGTGTGGTAAAATGCAGAACATTCTGAATCGCTGGAATATATTTCTCGAAAAGATAGTAAATCCCGGCGTATATGGAGAAGTCCTTAAAGGTCTTGGAAATACAATTTACATAGCAGTTATTGGTCTTATTATCGGTATTGTCATCGGTACACTTATTGCGATTGTCAAGGTGCTTCCAAAGTATAAATTAATAGTCAGAATTTTAGATAAGATATGTACAGTGTATGTGGCGTTTTTTAGAGGGACGCCGATGGTGGTTCAGCTTTTGGTGGGCTACTACGTAATGCTTCCGCTTTTGGGCATTGCCATAGACCCGTTGCAGGTCTGTGTGATTATTTTCGGTCTTAACAGTGGTGCCTATGTGTCAGAGATAATGCGAGGCGGTATTATGTCTGTTGATATCGGACAGACAGAAGCCGGCAGGGCGTTAGGTTTAAGCTATGGTGTAACCATGATGAAGATTGTCGTACCGCAGGCGGTTAAGAATATCCTTCCGACTTTAGGTAACGAATTTATTACCCTTGTAAAAGAAACTTCGGTTGTAAGCTTCGTTGGTGCTTTAGACCTTTACAAGGCCTTTAGAAATATTGGTAACAGTACCTATGAATACATGATGCCTTATCTTGTAATGGCAGTTGTATACATTGTACTTGTACTTCTTATTTCGTTAGGTGTTAAAGCTATGGAAAGGAGATTAAGGAAGAGTGCTAGACGTAATTAATCTTAGAAAAAGCTTTGGTAAAGTAAAAGGCCTTAAGGGTATTAATACCACTATAAAAGAAGGCGAGAAGGTAGTAGTTATCGGTCCGTCAGGAAGTGGTAAGAGTACATTCTTAAGATGCCTTAATTGTATGGAGGATCCAACAAGAGGCGCTATAATATTTGATGGTGTAGATATTGCAAATATGAAAGTGAATATTAATCTTCACCGTCGTCATATGGGTATGGTGTTCCAGCAGTTCAATTTGTTCAACAATAAGACTGTAATCCAGAATATTATGCTGGCACCGGTACACGTTGGACTTGCTGATTTAAGAAAAGCAAAGAGAAAGAATTTATTTATAGAGTTTACAAATCTGTTTCGTAAAAAAGGTAAGGAAAAGGCTTTAATTGAGATAAAGAAGACAAAGGCAGATATTATTGCTGACGCTAATGAGAATGCTTTAAGACTGCTTAAGAGAATCGGTCTGGAGGATAAGGCAGATGTATATCCTTCTACTCTTTCCGGCGGACAGAAGCAGCGTATAGCTATTATAAGAGCTCTTGCCATGAACCCAAAGGTAATTCTTTTTGACGAGCCTACATCAGCTCTTGACCCGGAGATGGTAGGAGAGGTACTTGACCTTATGAAGCAGCTTGCTGATGAGGGTATGACCATGGTTGTAGTAACCCATGAGATGGGCTTTGCGAAAGAAGTTGCTACCAGAATACTTTTCATGGACGAAGGAATTATCTTAGAGGAGAATACCCCTGAGGAGTTCTTTGCAAATCCAAAGCATCCGAGAACCAAGGAGTTCCTGTCTAAGGTGTTGTAAGAATATAGATTTAAAATATAATAGTGTAATATTAAAATACCGCCAATATATACTTTAATTGTAAGTATATATCAGGCGGTATTTTTGATGCTATAAAATGCAAAGAAATTGCCTGTACACAGAGCAATCTGTAAGCTGTTTATAATAGCATTACTAAGGTAAAATACTTATAAATATATTTTTTTATCTTTGAGGGAATATACATATACATTGTCAGATAATATTTCAGTGTCTGCAACTTCGGTATTGTTCACTTCCTTTACCATGTTGCAGAGTTCTTCTTTAGAAGGTGATTTAGATGTGGGGATGAGAATGGTTTCATGAATACTTGAAGGGAGAATATAGACATCGCTGTTGTGTTCAGAAGCGAATTTTTCAAGAATGTCAGGGTACATAATGCAGCTGGCACCAAAGAAGCCTTCATTATTTGACAACACGAACATGGCTTTGTCCGGGCCTTCAGGATGAAAGCTTGATATTACTTCATCAGCAAACCTGTTAATAGTTTCGTCATTAATGAACAGATTCCTTCGGTAATTTTCTGAGGATAAGCGTAGTTTCAAATCCTCTACCATGAAGTCGCGTATAACATCATCCATGTCTTTTATTTCCCAGCCAAGAAGCTTAATTGTATTATCATAGGCGACGTTATAAAGGGTGTCCGTGTCTACATTCCAACGCTCCAGGTGTGAATTCTGAATGAGCAGAGAACCTTTGTTAATAGGTGGCTGGTTAAGAGTGATGTAAAAGACTGCTGCAAGGTCGAGAAAAGTCTTGTGGGGTATGGTTTCAAGAAGAGCTTTATTGGCTTCGTGATTAATAAGCTTTATAGCGATTTGAGATTTGATATTTGCGAAATCATTAATGAAACTGACATCGATATTCAAAGAACAGCCTTGCTTAAATATTTCAGTTAGTTCATTTTTAATATCACAGATGCTGCGGCCATTTTGATAATCCTTAAAATAGTCGCTTATATAGACTGTGGAAGATACATTAGATGTTCCGGTTAACACCGTGATTGCGTCAAGATAGACACTGTTGTTTTTAAGAATTTTGTGGCAGCTTATTGTAGCGTCACCACCAAATCCGGCTTCAAGATGTGAAGTCAGATGATTAAGGAATTCATTATATTCCATTGGGAAACCTCCAAAAATTTATTTATCAATACAGTATCAATGGATTATAGATTGGGAGAAAAAGAAGTGTGGCAGAAATGTATAAACAGATACTGTTAGATATTAGAATTAAGTGCACCTGACAGGATTTGAACCTGCGCACTTGGCTCCGGAGGCCAATGCTCTATCCACTGAGCTACAGGTGCAAAAGCTATGGCTATTATACTTCATCTGTCAGATATAGGCAAGACAGAAATACAAAAACAATATTGCTTTTTGTATAGTTATCTGATAAACTATCTACGTGTTTTATAGAGTTGATATACATAATTTTATATAGACGTTTTTATGAGTAGATTTTTGAGGTGGTAATAAGGTGAGCAATATAGATAACAAAGGTGGAAATAATTCAAAAATAGATTTGATTAAGAAAGTACTTTCTAAGGTAGCTGACATGAGTAAAGATGGTAAAAACATGTGGATAGTCTCCGGTGCAGCACTATTAATTGTTGTATTGATAGTAGGTGGTATTATAATTAAGCCTTCAGAGAATAACCGTTCACATAACAGCGAAACTGTAGGTGAAGTAATTTCTGTTGAGACAGAGGCAACAGGTGAAAGCAGTGCAGAATCAAACAATGAATTGTTAGTAGATGCTTTTTCAAAGATTAACAGGCTTATGGAGACATATTTTAAAGCCAAGCTTGATTGTGATACAGAGACTCTTCAAAAGATAGTATACAATACAGAGAATATCACAGAAGAAAAACTGCTGAAAGAAAATGAGTATATTGAAGATTATCAGAATATAAAGTGTTACACTAAGAATGGTATTCTTGATAATACTTATATAGTGTATGTGTATTTTGAGTACAAGTTCTACAACATAGATACCAATGCTCCGGCTATGATAAGGATGTATGTGTGTACCAATGAAGCCGGTGATGTGTATATTTACAACGAAGCGGTAGATGGCGAGATAGCAAGTTACATGGAAGAGGTAAATAACAGTGATGATGTAGTAGCGTTATTCGAAGAGACTGATAATTTACTGAAGACTGCTATAGAAAGCGATGAGAACCTTATGGGCTTTTATACTAAGCTTATAGAGGGCGTAGGAAGCGAAACAGAAGCTTCAACTGAGGCTGAGACTACAGAGGCGTCAACCGAAGAAGTGACAACAGAAGAGGTCACAACCGAAGAAGCAACGACTGAGGAAGTTACTACAGAAGCGACCACGGAAGCAGAGACAACTGAGGCAGCGACAGAGGATTCATCAGACAGGATGAAGAATACTGATGATACTGCCTATGTTAAGACTGATGCAAAGGTATACAGTGAGCCGGTGGCTGACAGTGAGTTGAAAGTTGCCTCAGTATCAATGGGCGAGAGATACAGAAGAATTGCTTATAATGACAAGTGGTCTAAAATCGAATACGAAGAAGATGTATTCGGATTTGTTAGCAATGAAAATCTTATAATTGACGAAGACTTCATTTATGTAAACGAAACAGTATATGCTAAGCAGACTGTAAGAGTAAGAGCGGAAGCTTCTTATGATGCGGAAGTTGTTGGTACTCTCTATGAAGGCGAATCATTAAAGAGATTAGGATATAATGAAGAGTGGAGTAAGGTTGTATTTGAGGGAGATATTTATTTTATCGGCAAGGGCTTCCTTACAACTAATAAACCGGAAGATTAATCAAGTATATTAAGCTTATAAAAGGGACGTGCAAACGTCCCTTTTAAAAAGTGTGGAGAATAATTATGAATGTAAAAGATTTTGATTTTGAATTGCCTGAGGAGCTAATTGCCCAGGACCCGTTAGAGGACAGAAGTTCCTCAAGACTTATGCTGCTTGACAGAGAAAGCGGCAGAGTAGAGCATAGTGTATTTAAAAATATTATTAATGAACTGCACGAAGGGGACTGTCTGGTTATAAATGATACCAAGGTTATCCCGGCAAGACTTTTTGGTGAGAAGGAAGATACCGGAGCAGGCATTGAAGTGCTTCTCTTAAAGCGCATGGAGAATGATGTCTGGGAGACTCTTGTTAAGCCGGGTAAGAAGGCAAGACCGGGAGCCGTTATCAGCTTTGGCGGCGGTATTTTAAAGGGCACTGTGCTTGATGTAGTAGAAGAAGGCAACAGACTTATACAGTTTACATATGAGGGAATATTTGAAGAGATTCTTGACAGGCTTGGACAGATGCCTTTGCCACCATATATTACCCACGCTCTTAAGGACAAGAACCGTTATCAGACCGTATATGCCAAGCACGATGGTTCTGCGGCAGCACCTACAGCCGGGCTGCATTTTACTAAGGAGCTTTTAGAGAGTATCGAGGCAAAGGGGGTAACTATTGCACATGTTACCCTTCATGTGGGACTTGGAACCTTCAGACCGGTAAAGGTTGAAGAGATTACAGAACACCATATGCATTCTGAGTTTTATATGATAGAAGAGTCTGAGGCAGATAAGATAAACAGTACAAAGGCAAGAGGCGGCAGGGTTATAGCGGTTGGTACAACCAGTTGTCGTACTTTAGAGTCTGCGGCAGATGTGAAGGGACATGTAGAGGCAAAGAGCGGCTGGACAGAGATATTTATTTATCCCGGCTATGAGTTTAAGATGATTGATGCTCTTATTACGAATTTCCACTTGCCACAGTCGACACTTATTATGCTGGTATCAGCCCTTGCCGGCAGAGAGAATGTGCTGGGGGCGTATAATGAAGCGGTGAAGGAAAGATACAGATTCTTTAGTTTTGGTGATGCTATGTTTATACGATGAGTGTTGTACGAGAGTTACTGAAGGTAGGTTGTCACTGGATTTGCATATTAAGAATACAAACAAATTACTTATGAAGAGTATGAACAGAGTAAGCGACAATTTATTTGGATAGTAACTGATGCTTGAGAATAGGGAGATAAAGATGGAAGAAATCCGTTTGAATAAATATTTAAGTGATTCAGGTATTTGCTCCAGAAGAGAGGCTGACCGTCTGATAGAAGCGGGGAAGGTGACTGTTGACGGAGAGACTGCTGTTATGGGTATGAAGGTTACAAGTAACCAGCAGATATTTGTTAATGGCAAGCTGGTTACCGGTGGTGACGAGGATATACTTCTGGCCGTTAATAAGCCTGTAGGTATTGTATGTACCACTGCCAGCGAAGAAAAGGACAATATCGTTGACTTTATTGGTTATCCTAAGAGAATATATCCTATAGGCAGACTGGATAAGGATTCTGAGGGACTTATTCTTATGACAAATCAGGGCGAGCTGGTTAATAAGATACTTAGAGGCGGCAACAATCACGAGAAGGAGTATCTTGTTAAGGTTAACAAGCCGGTTACCAGTGAATTTATCAGGGGAATGAGTGCAGGTGTGCCTATTTTGGACACGGTTACTAAGCCTTGTGTAGTTGAAAGAACCGGTTATAATGGGTTTAGGATTATATTAACTCAGGGACTTAACCGCCAGATTAGAAGAATGTGCGAATACTTTGGCTACCGGGTTACTTATCTGAAAAGAATAAGAGTAATGAATATTAAGCTCGGTGATTTAAAGGTAGGAGAGTACCGCCGTATCGAGGGTGCAGAATATCAGGAGGTAATGAAGCTTTTAGAGAATTCTACAGGTAAGACCTGGGC
The DNA here is from genome assembly GCA_045603305.1 of Lachnospiraceae bacterium. Taxonomy (GTDB): domain Bacteria; phylum Bacillota; class Clostridia; order Lachnospirales; family Lachnospiraceae; genus JAFRXK01. Next base: position 18,701 of record JAZULV010000121.1, read on the forward strand.
CGAACTTCATGCAGAGGAGCAGTCAGATCTTAAGAATTTGGCGACGGAAGTTACAAAGGAAGTAAAAGCTTCTAAGATGAATAAAAAGGTGAATATTGTGATAAGACGGGAGAATTCCGGACTTAATAAAGACAATGGAAAGGTAAATTCATCAGGCGAATAGTGTGAAAATTTCATCACTATTGATGATAAAAAACATGGAGGGTTAGTATGAGTAATCCAATGAATAGAATGAAGGAATTAGTCAGGGTTCTTCGCGAGGCTGCAAAGGCTTATTATCAGGAGAGCCGTGAGATAATGAGTAATTTTGAATATGATGCCTTATATGATGAACTTTTAGAGCTGGAGAAAGAGACCGGTATAGTGCTTTCTAACAGCCCAACCCAGAGTGTAGGTTATGAAGTGCTAAGTGAGCTTCCGAAGGTAGTCCATGAGAAGCCTATGCTTTCTCTTGATAAGACCAAGGATACCTCTGCTTTGGAGAGCTGGCTTGGCAACAAGGAAGGCTTACTTTCCTGGAAGTTAGATGGTCTTACAGTAGTTCTTACTTACAGAGAGGGAGAACTTTATCAGGCGGTTACAAGAGGTAACGGACAGGTAGGAGAGCTTGTTACAAACAATGCAAGAGTATTTTCAAATCTTCCTCTTTCAATTGCGTGCAAAGGCGAGGTAATTCTTCGAGGTGAAGCAGTTATAAAGTACTCTGATTTTGAAAAGATTAACGCAGAGATTGCTGATACAGATGCCAAGTACAAGAACCCAAGAAATTTATGTGCCGGTACGGTAAGGCAGTTGAATAACGAGATTACTGCCAAGAGAAATGTGCATTTCATGGCGTTTTCACTGGTAAAAGCAGAAGGCGTGGATTTTAACAATTCCAGAGAAGAACAGTGCAAGTGGATGAGTGCCCAGGGCTTTGAGACTGTTGAATATAAGAGAGTTAACAGTGCATCAGTTACGGCGGCAGTAAAAGAGTTTGCGGGTAAGATTACAGACAATGATTTTCCATCAGACGGTCTGGTTCTGATTTTAGATGATATTGAGTATGGTAATTCTTTAGGTGTTACTGCCAAGTTCCCTAGAAATGCTATTGCATTTAAGTGGGAAGATGAGCAGGCAGTAACAAAGTTAAAATATATTGAATGGAGCCCTTCAAGAACAGGCCTTATCAATCCGGTGGCAGTATTTGAACCGGTGGAGCTTGAGGGTACAACCGTAAGCCGTGCTTCTGTCCATAATATTAGTATTATGGAGGCTCTTGAGCTTGGCGAAGGTGATGAGATATCAGTTTATAAAGCAAATATGATAATTCCGCAGATTGCCGACAACCATACAAGAAGCGGTATGGTTGCGATACCGGATACCTGCCCGGTCTGTGGCGGTGCTACAAAGATACAGGATAACACCGGAGTGAAGTCTCTTTATTGTATGAATCCGGATTGTCAGGCTAAGAAGATAAAGGCTTATTCATTATTTGTAAGCAGGGATGCTATGAATATTGACGGTATGAGCGAAGCAACTCTTGAAAAGTTTATTGACGCAGGCTTTATAAAGGAATATGCTGATATATATGAGCTTGAACGATTTAAAGAGGACATTACTGCTATGGAGGGCTTTGGTGAAAAGTCCTACGATAAGATTGTAAATGCGGTAAATGCTTCAAGGGAAGTGTCGATGCATTCCTTCCTTTATGCTCTTGGTATCGGCGGTATCGGTGTTGCCAATGCGAAGATGGTATGCAAAGCTTTTGATTACGATTTTGATAAAATACGCCATGCAGCTAAAGAAGAATTAGAATGTGTTGAGGGTATAGGCAAGGTTCTGGCTGAAACCTTTGCCACATATTTTGCTGATAACAAGAACAATGAAGAGGCGGACAGACTGCTTAAGCATGTGACACTTACCGGAAGTAAGAGTAATGGTGAGCAGAAGTTTAAGGACGTTACTTTCGTTATTACCGGTTCTCTTAATAATTTCGGCAACAGAAATGAACTAAAAGAGATTATTGAGAATCTGGGCGGAAAGGTAGCAGGAAGTGTCAGCGCTAAGACTAATTATTTGATAAATAACGATGTTACTTCAAATTCTTCAAAGAATAAAAAGGCAAGAGAGCTGGGAATAGAGATTATTTCTGAAGAAGATGTAATTAGAATGATTGAAGAATAAAGACGGAGGATTCTTATGCCAATTAAAGTTCAGAGTGATTTGCCAGCAAGGGCAATACTTGAAAGAGAAAATGTATTTGTTATGGATGAAAACAGAGCTTTATCCCAGGATATACGAGCTCTTCGTATAGTAATCCTTAACTTAATGCCTATAAAGGAGGATACGGAGACCCAGCTTCTTAGAGCTCTTTCCAACACTCCTCTTCAGGTAGATGTTACTTTCTTAAAGGTGTCAACCTATAAGTCTACCCACACATCAGCAACCCACTTGAACAAGTTTTATGTGGAGTTTGACGATATTAAGAATAAAAAGTTTGATGGTATGATTATTACAGGAGCACCGGTGGAGCTTATGGAGTTCGAAGAGGTGGATTATTGGGACGAGCTTAGGATGATCATGGACTGGACCAAGACCCATGTTACCTCAACAATTCATATCTGCTGGGGAGCCCAGGCGGGACTTTATCATCACTATGGTATTCAGAAGTACAAGCTTCCTGAGAAGCTTTCAGGGGTTTATCTGCATAGAGTGCCGGACAGAACAGTGCCGCTTGTAAGAAGCTATGATGATGTGTTTTATGCACCACATTCAAGAAATACATCGGTAAAGAGAGAGGATATATTAGCACAGCCTAATCTTAGAATTCTTGCTGAGTCTGACGAGGCAGGAGTATATCTTGTAATGAGCGAAGACGGCAGGCAGGTGTTTGTCATGGGACATCCTGAGTATGACAGACTGACGTTAGACAAGGAATATCACAGAGATATGGACAGAGGATTAAATCCAAATATTCCGGTGAATTATTATCCTGATGATAATCCGCAGAACAGGCCTATGCTTAAGTGGAGAATTCACGCAAGTACTCTGTATATAAACTGGCTTAACTTCTATGTTTATCAGGTTACTCCTTACTTACTGGAGGATGAGGCATAGTAAGTTAGTATCTATTATGTAAATGATAGCAGGAGATAGATGATGAATAAAAAGATAATTATTGGAGCAGTTGTAGCATTGTGCCTTGTTATAGGCCTTATTATTGCATTAGTTGCAGGCTGTAATTCGGGTAACAAGGAGCAGGAGACTACAGAAGATGTAACTAACGAAGAAATAACCACAGAAGAGGTAACTACAGAAGAAGTAACCACAGAAGAGGTAACTACAGAAGAAGTAACTACAGAGGAAGTAACCACCGAAGAAGTAACTACAGAGGAAGTAACCACTGAAGAAGCAACCACAGAAGAAGTAACAGAGGCAATTACAGAGCCACCTGTTGTGGAGCCGGAGACTGAGGCACAAGCAGGTAACAATGAGGGACTTCCTTATGATATTGCCTCACTTACAACAGCAGGACAGACTAATCAGATCGTAATGGCAGTAGGAGATGGCAGCCTTACCGGATGCACAGTGTATCTCTTTGAGAAGGGTGAAGATTCAGTATGGAGAACGACTCTTACGACTCCGGGATTCTGGGGAAGAAATGGTATTTCTTATCACACTATTGAGGGAGACCAGACAACTCCGGCAGGGTCATTTAATCTGGGACTTGCCTTTGGAAATTTACCTAATCCGGGAACTGCAATGGAGTGGGTTGATGTCAATCCATATTTGTACTGGATAGACGATGTAAACAGTGACTATTATAATCTTATGATAGACAGCAGAGAGGTACCGGACGGCTGGTCATCAGGCGAGCATCTGTCTAAAATTGTACCGGACTATAATTATTCAATTGATATAGAGGTGAATCCGGACAGACGTAAGGACTCAACTTCAGCAATATTCCTTCACTGCGGAAGTGCACCAACAGCCGGTTGTGTTGCTATACCGGAAGATTGCATGGTTACCATACTGCAGAGAATTAAGCCGGGAGCAAAGATGATTATTGCAGAGAATGCATCGACGGTGTCTCTTTATTAAGTAAGTATAAAGCTGCTTTGACGGGCATAAAAATGCTTAATCACAGAGACAAATGGTGAAGGCGTTAATTAATTTTTGTATTCGGATGAAGGGATTCTTTAGGATGGAATAAACTCTTAAAGATATTAATAAATATGGTATTGAACCAAAAAGGAATGTTTGGAGGAATACAAAATGAACATTATGATTATTGGTGCAGCCGGGTTTATTGGTACTAATTTAACTATGCAGCTGGCTAAGGATAATGAAAACAAAATTACGCTGGTTGATAAAAGCAGAATGCTTTTTTCTGCAGTTGAATCAATGAATTTTGGTAATGTATCAATAAAAGAAGCGTCATTTGAACTTGAAACAGATTTTGATGAATTGGTATCGGGGCAGGATATTATTTATCATTTGGTTAGTACCACAGCTCCCACAACGTCTAATTAGCATATTTCTCAGGAACTATTAGCGAATATAGTTGTTTCAGTCAATTTGTTCGAAGCATGTATTCGAAAAAATGTAAAAAAAGTAGTTTTCATATCTTCCGGAGGAACTGTTTATGGTAAAGAAGCAGGATGTCCTATAAAAGAAGACATAGTCACAAAGCCTATTAGTGCTTATGGTGTTCAGAAAGTTACAATAGAAAAACTATTATATTTGTATGAGTATATGTATGGTTTGGATTATCGTATTATCAGGCTTGCAAATCCTTACGGTCCTTATCAAAGACCAAATGGAGTACTTGGTGCGGTATCAACTTTTACATATAAGGCATTAAAAGGTGAAGAAATAACGGTATATGGGGACGGTTCGGTTATACGTGATTTCATATATATAGACGATGCGATAAGAGCAATATTAAATATCGTAAATGGCGAGAATGAGCATAAAATATTTAATCTTGGCTGTGGATATGGTACAAGTATAAAAGAGGTATTGGATACAATTCATGATGAGTTGAGAACAGATATGAATATCTTATATATGCCTGAAAGAAAGGTAGATGTTCCTGTGAACTATCTTGATATATCAAGATATGAAGAAGCATACGGAAAGCTTAATCCTATAGCATTAAGCGAAGGCATCAGAAAAACTGCAGAGTTTATGAAAAAAGAGTATAATATTTAAAATTCATACCGGTTATCTTTTTACTGTTTTTCTGTGCCCCCATTAACTCTGTACTAAGTTTTATATTTAGATAAAAACTTTATATTTAAAGAATAAGCTGCAAATATATAGAATAAGCAGAACCATCCGCCGGAGAGTGCCAGCTTTATTAAGTCGGGAATGGTTAAGGAGCTTAGACTCCGGGAAAATACATTTGCAGTAATTATGGCACCTGCCATGGCTGCCATAGGTTTAAAGAGATGAAGGATAGGATTTATTATAAATCCTGTCCTTATTTTTATGTATCGGTAATGAAGCCAGGTTAAAAGTACCTCGCTTGCAAGTATTCCATAAAGATAAGCTTTTATTCCCAGCAAAGGAACAAGTAATACTATAAAGCAGAGTCTTACAGAGAGACTTGCTATGGTATTAATAAATGAGACCTTAGGTTTGCCCAGACCATTTATAGTGCTTGCCATAGTAGTGGCAGCGTAAAGAAAAGGACAAAGCCAGGCAAGAATAGTAATGAAGCTTCCTGCACTTTCGTCGGCGTATATTAGTGTACCTATAGACTGTCCGAAGGATATAAAAAGGCCGGCAAAAAGAAAGCCCATATACAGACTTACGCCGGTGGTAGTTTCCGTTGTTTTTAAAATTCGTGCAGAATCGTCAGAGGCTTCTGCCTGGGAAACTGCCGGCAACAGCATAACTGCCATTGAGTTAGTAATGGCGGTAGGAAAAAGTATAAACGGCAGAGCCATACCGGTAAGCACGCCGTAAACACTTAAAGCCTCACTTCGTATAAGTCCTGAGCGGACAAGCATTATAGGTATCAGTATGGATTCGCAGCTCTGTAACAGGCTGATAACAAGTCTGGTGCAGGTAAGAGGTACAAAAAGGTTTACAAGGTTTCGGAATATATTTGTGTAGCGTGGAGAATATTTATCGGTAATGCTTTTTTGTGAAGTGCATGAGTTTTTTGCTTTATAAATTGCAAAAGCGGCAAGGCTGAATAAGCATGCAGCAAATTCTCCTGCAACAAGTCCGTATACGGCGTGGACAGTTGTCACCTGTCCGTTTTCGGACAGGGTGATTGTAACTATAATAATCACAGCTGATACACGTATCAATTGCTCAACCAGCTGGGAAAATGCCGGAACAGAGGCTTTATGTATGCCATAATAGAAACCGTGAACGCAGGAGTGGATGGCACTTAAGGGTATGCACAGGGATAAAATTTTCAGCAGTTCTTCACACCTTGGTTCATGCAAAATGCTGACTGCAATCGGATGTGAAAAGTTAAAAAGAATTGCAGAGCATCCAAAGGCGAGGGCCGTTGCAATAAGTACTGCACAGTTAAAATACATCTGGGAAGCTTTACGTCTGTTACAAGCCATTTCTCCTGCAATATATTTAGAGAGGGCAGTCTGCATACCTCCGCAGCACAGGGAAAAGCATACTCCGAATATAGGGAAGATAAGATGATAAATACCCAAAGCTTCGGAGCCGAGGATTCTGGATAGATATATTCTATAAAAGAAGCCGATAATTTTGCTGATAAAACCGGCAAGGGTAAGCATAAGTGTGCCTAAAATAATAGGACTTTTTTTGTTCATGGCAGCTCCCGGAAGCTTATTTTATACAGTATATAAGGGTTTTTCATATACTATGACATAATTATTTGCAATAAATATGGAATAACTACATCTTTTTTTCAAAAAAGGTCTGTTAAAATTTATTAAGTATGATATAATGTTATAATGTCAAAAGGCGTTTAGAGTATACGCAAGCAAAAGTTTATGAAAGGTGGAATTAGACAAATGGGTTTAGTTACAACTACAGAAATGTTTAAGAAGGCTTACGAAGGCGGATACGCTATCGGTGCTTTCAACGTAAACAACATGGAAATCATCCAGGGTATCACAGAGGCAGCTGCAGAGGTTAACTCTCCACTTATCCTTCAGGTATCAGCTGGTGCAAGAAAGTATGCTAACCATACTTATCTTACAAAGCTTGTTGAGGCTGCTATTATCGAGACAGGTCTTCCAATCGCTCTTCACTTAGACCACGGCGATAGCTTTGAGTTATGTAAGTCATGTATCGATGGCGGTTTCTCATCAGTTATGATCGACGGTTCAAAGTACAGCTTTGAAGAGAACATTGCTTTAACAAAGAAGGTTGTTGAGTACGCTCACGCTCATGGTAAGGTAGTAGAAGGTGAGTTAGGTAGATTAGCCGGTATCGAAGATGATGTAAACGTATCAGAAGAAGATTCTTCATACACAAGACCGGAAGAGGTAGAAGAGTTCGTTGCTCGTACAGGTGTTGACTCACTTGCTATCGCTATTGGTACAAGCCACGGTGCTTACAAGTTTAAGCCAGGCACAAACCCACAGCTTCGTTTCGACATCCTTGCAGAGATCGAGAAGAGACTTCCTAACTTCCCAATCGTTCTTCACGGTGCTTCTTCAGTTCCACAGGAATATGTTAAGATCATCAACGAGAACGGTGGTGCATTAAAGGATGCTATCGGTATTCCTGAAGAACAGCTTCGTCAGGCTGCAAGATCAGCAGTTTGTAAGATTAACATCGACTCTGACTTAAGATTAGGTCTTACAGCAGGTATCAGAGAGACTATGTTTGCTCATCCTGATTACTTCGATCCAAGACAGTATCTTTCACCAGCCAGAGCAAATATCAAGGCGATTGTTAAGCATAAGCTTGTTAACGTTCTTGGTTCAGACGGAAAGGCTGCTGACCTTCAGTAGTTTTACGTTAGCTGAAAACTAGATATTAAGAAAATGAATCAGCCCCGCTGTGAGATGCTCACAGCGGGGCTGTTGTCGTGGTGTCATAAAAGTTTATTTCATAAACGACACCTTATTTTGTAAAAACAATTACCAAATAATAGATATTGAGATTGTTATTACTTTGTGCAAATTTCACCAAAATGCAAATTTTCACCAAAACACATTGCAAATAGTTGCCAATTATGATATTGTTATTTTAAGGTAAAAACAAGATATTATAGAAATAGAAACAAATTAAAACAAAGATGTAAGAATGTAGAGTTTAAACGTTGATTAACAAGTAAAATAATGCTAAGTAAATCACTTACAGTATATTGCTTAAATGATAAAATGTCAACTAATTAATGTAAATTAATATAAAATATAATATTATAAAGGAGGGCAACACATGGAAAAAACAAGTTGGAACATCACGGTAAAACGTTTTATCTGCCTGGTGCTTGCAGTACTGCTTCTGTCAGAAGCACCTTCATGGGATGCAATTGCAGCAGAGCCTGCGGATACTTGCGCAGATAACAGTGAGACAGCCACGGAGAATACCGGGGCATGGACAGAGCTTACCGACAGGCGCACTGAAAACGCCAAATGGTTTACCGACAGTGCAGGTAACTTAAAAGTAACAGTCTACGACATGGCGGTACATGTGGAGACAGATGACGGCTGGCAGGAGGCAGAGTGGTTTACAGTTATTAATGCTGTAGGCTACGAAGAAACTGTCACAGCCCTGGAGAATGAGACGGTGGAAGCAGCCTCTGACAGTGAAGCAGGTTCCACCGGCACAGAAGATACCGGTACAGAAGATACCGGTACTGCAGACAATGAAAATGACATTGCAGGGAATGCAGAAACTGATGATATTGCAGAAACAGCCGGTGACAGTGAAAATGCAGAAACCGATGACAATAAGGATGTGTCAGATACTGAGACCGGTACAACTGCATATGAGGCGTTGGAATACCAAGCAGGATATAACATCGAAGGCAGCGAAGTATACACATACATAGACATACCTGAAGAATACCTGGTATCAGAGGGGTATACCCTTTACAGTGCAAAGATAAACTTTGCTGATATAAAGTTTACCGGATATTCAGAAGAAGCGGAAAGCCTCACAGCAGGAATCTTCCTTGGCGACGGACAGGAGAATGAGACAGAGGATATTGCAGATACAGGTGCCGGTGAGAGTGTTGGGGAAGATACAGCAGCTATGGACACAGAAGTTACAGAAGTCACAGAATCTACTGAAGTCATTGACGCTGAGGCTACCGAAGTTATAGACACAGAAGTCATTGATACAGAGGCTGCAAAAGACATTGGCACAGAAGCTACAGAAGCCGGTGATACAGAAGCAGCAGAAAATCAGAATACAGAAGAAGGCAGTGTGGAAGAGGGAAGCTGGGAAACCCGGACCATAAGAACTGCCTTGTCCGGACTTGTTGATTTATCAGAGAACAGCACAGGTCCGGTATCCTTCACCCTTAATACCGCTACCCTAAATGCTTGTATTTCAGAAGAAACACAGCTTATGTTCGCAGCCTCCATGGGAAGCGGCCTTGTTACTGCCTGTACAACAGACAGTGAAAGCGGCATGGCAGTACCATTATGGGAGTGCATATTTGTATCGTCAGAAACAGATGATGATGTCACCGGCGAGGAATATTACCTTGTGGACGGAAGCATAAACACAGAGGGCATTGACGGCGGCAGCGATGAGCCGCGCATAATCGGCGAGATTGAGGAAAAGCGTGACAGCAACACAAAATACTTCCTCACCGAAGGCGGCGGACAGATTGCGGCAGTCTACCCGGAGCCGGTGCATTATGAGAAAGACGGCGAGTGGATTGACATCGACAACACCCTTGAACTGAAAGAGGAAAACGGTGATGAAAGATACCACAACAAAGATTCAGGCGTTGATGTATCCTTTGCGACATCATCAACAGCAGATGAGCTGGTAAAAATCAATGACGGTGAAAGCACCATATCCTGGGGACTTGCAGCTGCAGGCCCTGTAAATAACACCTATTCTGCAAGAAGATTCAGCAGACAGTTATACCGAGAGGACATCGAAAAAATGATCCTTGAAGGAGACTTTGAAGATGCGGGACAGGCTGCAGAAGAGTGGCTTGCGCCTGGAAGCTTAAATGCGGCGCTGACTGAAATACTTAAAGAAAGCCTTGAAGAAAGCATTACACCGGCAGACACCGCGAACAGTGTCACGGCAGAAGATAATGCCACAGACGGCGGTACAACAGAAAATACCGCAGACGACGGTACAACAGAAAATACTGCAGATGACACAGCTTCATCAGAAAATGAAGAAGAAAACAATGCCCGTTACAACATGGAGCAGATGAAGGTCGTAAACCAGAATGAGGGCGGCCGCTACACTGAGGTTTTACCGGGCATCGACATCCAGTACATAATAAACTCAGTAAACATCAAGGAAAACATCATAGTAAAGAACAGGGAAGCTGCCACAAAGGACATAACCTTAAAAGTAAGCCATCCGGATATGGTGCTTGTGGAGGAAGACGACGGCAGCATAACCATGAGGGCTGATGAAACATCAGAAGAAGTGATTTACCGCTTCATGGCACCGTTTATGTACGATTCAGCAGGCGTGTTCAGCGATGATGTTGAATACATCCTTGCAGAAGAAGATGAAGATACAACACTTCTTACCGTAAGGGCAGACAGGGAATGGCTGCTTAGTGCAGACAGGGAGTACCCGGTAACAATAGACCCGGTAACCCAGACCACCCAGAACCGTGTTACCATAGAGGACACCTTCCTAAGTGAGGCTGAACCTTCCAACGCGGGGCTGGGAAGCCATGGCAGGGTATATGTGGGCAGAAGCCATCCTTATGAGAGAATCCACGGCCTGGTAAGGTTTACAAGCCTTCCTGAACTTGATAAAAATGCAGTGCTGTTCAAAGCCGTGCTTAACATGTACCAGTACGGCTACTCAGCCAGCACTGCAGCAAGCTTTAACATAACAGCCCATGAGGTAACGGAAACATGGAGCGAAACCACAGCCACATGGAATAACCACCCATCATATTCATCAGTAGTACTTGATTATGAAACTGTGGAAGCAGTCAATCAGGGAAGAAAGCAGTTCGATGTCACAGCCCTTGTAAGGGAGTGGTATAAAGATGGGAAGAACCACGGAATACTCCTTAAAGGAAATGAAGACATATATGCGGAAGCATTTTTCTTAGCTTCCAACAACCTTACGGAATACTCAACACTTTACCCGGCAGGACAATTCTACTTCAAGGATACCACCGGTGTGGAAGGCTACTGGAGCTACCATGAGCAGAGTGCCGGTGAAGCAGGAACAGGATATACAAACGACTTCAACGGAAACCTCATGTTCACGGTGCCGGATGTAACCACAGCAGGCAGCCTCATGCCGCTGTCCGTAAGCCACGTGTACAACTCCGGCGAGTCGGACGTGGACTCACGCTTTGGCAAAGGCTGGAGACTGAATGTCATGCAGAGACTGGAGCCAAGCAGCATTCATGAGAAGTTCCCTTACGTCTACACCGACGGGGACGGCACAAAGCATTATTTTTATACGGATACTGATGACGGCAACAAGCTTAAGGACGAGGACGGACTGGGACTTACCATAACCCAGACCTCATCATCCAATAACGATTTATACAGGATAATCGAATGCAAGGACAAGTCCAGGCTTGTATTTGACATATGGGGATACTTAAGAAGAGAGATTGATCCTAACGGAAATACAATAAGTTATAATTACAGTCCTGTAACCGGGGCAGAAAACTGTCTGACCAGTGCAACCGATGCCACCGGTGCAAGAGTAGATTTCGAGTATAACAGCAGTAAGACAAGACTTACGGGTATTTCGTATTATGGAACCGGCAGAAGGACGTCTTATACCTATGACGAAAACACAGGCTTCCTTACATCCATCACCCACACCACAGGAAGAGAGAGTACCTATGCATACAATTACATGGGTATCAGAAAGCTTTCAAGGGCTCAGGCTGCGGATGGAAGTGCGATAGAATACCGTTACGCACCGGATCAGGGCGTGGCAAGGGTAAGCATGTTCAGGGAAATAGGAACAGGCGGCGGCGTAGGCCGGTCTGTAGAGGTGAAATATTATAACGGCAATACCACCGTATTTACCTACCCGGGACTTGACGGGGACACAACTCTTACAGCAGATAACCCGCAGATAACCTACCGCTTTGACACTATGGGCAGACCGGTAAGCGTAAATGACAAGGACGGGGATGCGGCATCCTACAGCTACTACAGCGAGGGAAGGACCAACAACAACCTCAAGGAATCTGGCTACATGCAGAGGACGGTGCATAACCTTATCACCAACCCGGGCTTTGACGTTACATCCTCGGTAACCGCCCAGGGAGACAGCTGGTACGGTTACAAGAGTGCAAGCTGTTCAAGTTACGGTGTGGTAAGAATGACAGATACCGGATATCTGGGAAATACCAGCATACGTGTGACCAAGACCCTTGGAGGAAGCGGTTTCGCGGCACAGAACGTTACCATAGCAGAGGCAGGCACCTACACCCTGTCAGCCTATGTAAAGACCGCAGACATAACCGGAACACAGGTACAGACCGACGGCGCCGGACTGATGGTTACCTTCTTAAGCGGCAGCCAGATAAACAGGGAGATACTCGGCAAAAAGACCATACAGGGCACCACAAACACAAAGATAGATAACGGCTGGGAAAGAGTCACCATGACCTTCACTGTGCCTGACAATAATACCACGGTAAGGGTAATGGGTGGCATTTTCAACAGCACCGGAACCGCATGGTTTGACTGCTTCCAGCTGGAACCGGGGGACAGTGCCAATGCCTTCAACCTTGTAAACAACGGAGGCTTTGAAAGAGTATCAAGCGGCATTGCACCGCAGGCATGGGAAATGTACAACACTTCATCAAGTGACGGACGTACCGGCAGTCTGACCGCTAACATTGCCTGTGCAGGCTCTTATACGGCAAGAATCTCAGGCAGCATGGGCGTAAGGAAATACCTCCGTCAGGAAATCAACGTAAGCGGCAGTGAGGGCGATGTCTACTCCCTTGGCGGATGGGCAATGACCGCGGGAACAGCCATACCGGGAGAAGAATTCTGCATAAGTGCGGAAATCCGCTACAGTGACGGCACAAAGGGCTGGAGACATTTCAACTTTGAGCCGTATGTTGATGACTGGAGGTTCGGAGGTGGAATGTTCACCACCGACGACAACAAGGATTCCACAAACCTTACCTACACCTCGATAATCGTGCACGCCTTCTACCAGAACCAGTACAACTACGTGTACTTCGACGGAATCCAGCTGGTAAAGGACAACGGTTCATCCTATGTCTATGACGATGAGGGCAATGTGGTATCAGCCAAGTCAGCGGCTGAAAAAGAAGCCTTCAGCTACGACAGCAACAACAACCTTACAAAGCTTGTCAATGCTGACGGTACAAACTACAGCTACAGCTATGACAGCAAGGGCAACCTTATAACAGCCAACACCTCTGACGGCCAGGGCTACACCTTTACCTACGACAATAAGGGCAACCCTCTGACATCAGTGCTTACAGGAAGCAGGGAAGCGCAGACAGGAAAGGTTTACTACATCCGACAGAAGACCTCAGGCAAATACCTTGAAGTTAAGGGAGCCGCTGATGCGGACAGGGCCATAGCACAGCAGTACTACTTCCACGGCGGTACCAACCAGCAGTGGAAGCTTGTAGATGCGGGCGGAGGATACTATTACCTTGAGACCCAGTGCAGCAGTTCAGGAAGGGTACTGGAGGTATACCAGGGCAGTAGTGCAGCGGGAGCCCAGGTATCCATCTATACGAAGAACCAGTCAGATGCACAGAAGTGGAAGCTTAAGAAACTGGATGACGGCGGTTACCAGATAATAGCGAAGTGTACGAATGATGCCAACTGCCTTACCAACTATGGCGGCAGTACATCCGACAGCACCGCTATAACTTCAAGACCGGTAAACGGCACCCACAGCGACCAGAGCTGGTACCTTGAACCGGTGGAGGGCAGCCGCATAACAACCAGCATGGAATACACTGACAGCGGACGTCAGGTGGAAATCGTGACCGATGCCCTCGGCAACACAACGACCTACAGCTACAGCAATGGCAGTGACACAAGCGAAAGACTGCTTACAAGCACCACTGATGCGGCAGAAACAGTAACAAACTATACCTATAACACCGGAATGGAGCAGCTTACAAAGGTTGAATGTGACGGAAAAGAAGTTACCTACGGTTACAATTATGTCAGACTGGCTTCCATAGGACACAACGGCTTTACCTATGGCTTCAGTTACGACCAGTTCGGCAATACCTCATCAGTAAAGGTTCAGGATGATAACAGTTTCCGTACCCTTGTAACCAATGAATACCTTCCACACAACGGAATGATTTCAAAGTCAACCTATGGTAACCAGCAGTACGTGGAATACTCCTATACACAGGACGAGCAGGTAAGCCAGGTATCCTACAACGGAACACCGGCATTTACCTACAGGTACGATTCGGCAGGAAATGTCACAGAGATGACCGACATAGCGGCAGGAGTAACCTACTACTACACCAGTGACCTTATCGGCAGACCTACTGTAATGAGAACGAACCATGGCCAGGCACTGCAGGTAAGCTATGACGAAAAGAACAGAACTGATGCGGTAATAAGCGAGGTGAAGGGTACCACCACCGAGACCGGCTTTACCTACGGTGACGGAAGCATAGGAAAGCCGGAGGCTGCGATAACAGGCATTACCATAGACGGAACCAATCAGGTGACATATGAATATGACAACCTTGGAAGGCTTTATAAAAAGACCACAGGTGGCAAGGTTACAGAATACACCTATAAGCCGGGAGCTGCTGCAGGAACAACAAGTACCCTTGTGCAAAGTGTAAAAGAAGGTGAGGTAACCACCAGCTACACTTATGACAGCCTTGGCAACATAACAAGCATAACATCCACAAGTCCTAGTGGTACAAAGGAGCGTTCCTACGTGTATGATAAGCTTGGTCAG
>JAZULV010000122.1:0-32723 GCA_045603305.1 Lachnospiraceae bacterium
TAACTATAGCCGAATTAGAAGTTATGCTTGAATCAAATTCCATGAAAGAATTTTGTCTTGGAGCTAAAGCATTAGTATTAAAAAACACATTACAAGCATATAAAATGTTAAAGAAGCATGTAAATAATGCTGATATATATAAAAGACGTTTTATTCTTGAGATTATATTTGAATACTCATATGCTGTTGAACTTAAATGTGAATTAGAAAAGGCATTAATGAATGAAGATACTAATGGATTCATGGCTACAACAGCATTAAAGGCTATTATTAATTATAATATAGCAATAGACGATAATATACTTATAGGGGTACTGAAAAAGTACAAAGAATTGAACAATTGGTATTATCTTGCCGTAGCTCAGCTAGAGATTAATAATAAGAATTTTGAAGAGCTTTTGAAATTATATATCATGAGGCAGAGTAATGCTAGTGTACGTATTACATTGGCTGAACAATTATTAAGGTTTGCAGATGAAGAAAATTATATGTCACTATTCGATATGTTTGAATTTGATGAGCAGCCACACATCAGAATGGTGTCGTGTAAAATAGCGCAGAAGTTTAATAGAGTAGATTTGATGATAAATTTTCTAAATGATAAAGACGGGCATATTAGAAAGTATGCAAAGATGCAAATGAAATAGAGCGTCGCAAGTTATGAAAATTCAAATTATAGATACCAAGAAATATACATGATAACTACATTGAGGTACCGCTATGGAGGAAACACTAATGACAGAAGCTGACAACCAAATGAATATTCAGAAGTATAAGAATTATAAAGAACAATTCAAACGTTTAGACCGAGCAATTAATTATGGTTTCAATCTGGAAGCTATGTTTATTGCCTATGCGATTATGGAGGACAGGGCAGAGTCGGTTCTGCGTCATGCGGATAAACATGAAGCATATGTAAAAAGCCGAAAGGGCAGACAGGAGACCATTGATTCAAAAATTAGATATATTATCAAACTTGCTGAATCTAAGAAGGACCTACTGAATAAGTATTTTGCTGACGAGTTTCTTGATAACATATTAATTTGGAAAGAAGAACGTAATCGAATGATTCATGCTTTAATGAAACAGGAGCTTACTACGGAAGAACTCGAGAAACTTGCTTTAGATGGTAAGGAATATGCAAGAAAATTTAGTAATAAAGCAACTAATTATCGAAGGGCAGTGGAGAGGCGTAAAGATGCGAATAAATAATAGATGAATATTACTATCAATACGCGATGTGATATTAACTGGCTATTATTACTAACCAAAAAAGTTATATGAAAGTCGTTTTATGCTTGCGTAAAACGATTTTTTTAGGTACAATATAAAAGATAAATATTATAAACTAAGGAGAAGGTTATGAGTGAGAAAAAAGAATTTAAACCTTATATTCCGGCAGACAAGGTTACCCCTGAGTTTACAGTAACTTCTATTTTAATGGGTATTCTTCTTGCTGTAATATTCGGTGCAGCTAATGCGTACTTAGGTCTTAGAGTAGGTATGACTGTATCGGCATCTATTCCTGCAGCTGTTATTGCGATGGGCGTAATTCGCGTAATTATGCGTAAGAACTCTATTTTAGAGAGTAATATTGTACAGACAGTAGGTTCAGCAGGTGAGTCTTTAGCGGCAGGCGCTATTTTTACCCTTCCGGCACTGTTTTTATGGGCTGCTGAAGGAAGAATGGACAAGCCAAGCATTATTGAGATAACATTAATTGCATTATTTGGCGGTCTTTTAGGCGTATTTTTTATGGTGCCGCTTAGAAATGCACTTATTGTTAAGGAGCATGGTGTTTTACCATATCCTGAAGGAACAGCATGTGCAGAAGTTCTTTTAGCCGGAGAAGAAGGCGGAGCGAATGCTTCAACTGTATTTGCCGGCATGGGCTTTGCAGCAGCATTTAAGTTTATCATTGATGGACTTAAAGTTGTACCAAGTGAGGTTTCATTTAAGGTTAAGAATTATTTTGGTGAAATCGGTACTCAGATTTATCCTGCAGTAATGAGTGTTGGTTATATCTGCGGACCACGTATTTCATCATATATGTTTGCCGGTGGTGTATTAAGCTGGTTAGTGCTTATACCTATAATTGTTTTGTTCGGTAGTGAACTTACATTATATCCGGGCGAGGTTCCGATTGGTGAGATGTTTGCAGCCGGCGGTGCTTCTGCTATCTGGGGCTCATACATCCGTTACATCGGTGCCGGTGCTCTTGCAGCAGGTGGTATTATCAGCTTAGTTAAGTCACTTCCTCTTATTGTCAGAACATTCCGCGATGCTATTAAGAGTATGAAGGGCTCATCAGTTGGTGAAAACACACGTACATCAAAGGATATCAGCATTGTTGCAGTTATTGCATGTATAGCAGTAATCACAGTGTTAATATGGCTTGTTCCGGCTATTCCGGTTAGCTTATTAGGAGCTGTTATAGTTGTTGTTTTTGGTTTCTTCTTTGCTACAGTATCTTCACGTATGGTAGGTCTTGTTGGAAGCAGTAATAACCCGGTATCAGGTATGGCTATTGCTACACTTCTGATTGCAACAGTTGTATTAAAGGTTACAGGTTCTGTTGGTGTTCCAGGTATGCAGGGAGCTATCGCAATCGGGTCTATTATTTGTATTGTAGCGGCGATTGCCGGTGATACTTCACAGGACTTAAAGACAGGTTATCTTTTAGGTGCTACACCTAAGAAGCAGCAGATTGGTGAGGTTATTGGTGTTGTATCATCAGCGCTTGCTATCGGTGCAACATTATACTTATTAGATCAGGCTTGGGGCTTTGGTACAGAAGAACTTGCTGCTCCACAGGCTACACTTATGAAGATGATTATCGAAGGTGTTATGGAAAGTAATCTTCCATGGGGCTTAGTATTCATCGGTGTATTTATCGCTGTTGTAGTAGAGGTTATCGGTATTCCTGTGCTTCCGTTTGCTATTGGTGTATACTTACCTGTACAGTTAAATGCATGTATCATGGTAGGTGGTCTTGTTCGTCTTGCATTTGATAAGATGAAGAAGGATGAAGAGAATAAGAAGCAGACTGTAAGCGATGGTATCTTGTACTGTTCAGGTATGATTGCCGGTGAAGGTTTGATGGGAATTATCCTTGCATTCTTTGCAATACTTGGATTAGACAAGGTTGTTGACTTATCTAAGTACATAAATGTACCTACAGCTGTAAGCAACATTGGCAGCCTTGTTGTATTTGCATTAGTAATTCTTTCATTATTAAAGTTTTCTATTTGGAAGAAGAGAAAATAAGAGTCTATGAAAAAGAATAATAAAGAATCAGAAAACTATTTAGAGCGACGTCCGATGAGACCGGAGCGTATCGATTGGGCAGCCGATGAAGATGGTATTGTTACCCTTGATATAGAAAATACCGGTGTATTTAATCGAATAGCTCAGAAGTTACTAAAAAAACCTAGATTTAGTCACATTCATTTGGATGAGATGGGAAGTTTTATCTGGCCGCTTATAGATGGTGAGAAGGATATTGTTGCTTTGGGCGTTCTTGTAAAAGAACACTTCGGTGATAAAGCTGAGCCATTGTATGAGCGTCTGGCGAAGTATTTTCAGATATTAGAGAGTTACTCTTTTATTGAGTGGAAGAAATAAGTTTTTCTAATATGTAACAAAATATAATATTTTAATAAGTGTCTGGCAGGATATGTTCAGACACTTGTTTTTTGTCTGCTGCAGTATAATACCGACTAATAATAGTAGGAGATTTACATATCAAAATAATATTAATTTCTACATAAATTTATTGAATTTTATAGTCAGATGTTATATTATAATTAGGTTGTTTAAGATGTTTTGATTATAGGATATTGCGGTATGAAAGATAAATTAAAGGAATTATTTAAAAATCATATATTATATTATTTTTTATTATCAACAGCTGTTTATCTTATTACCGAGTGCTTTAGCAGACGTTCACTATTTAGAGGAATTGGGTATCTGTTTACTCACCCGGTAATTTTTTTGCTTAATGTAATAATAGTACTCTGGACCTATTCACTGGTAATGCTTACAAGACGTAAGATGTTTACCACGATACTAATTAGTGCTTTGTGGCTTGTAGTAGGTATCGTGGATTTTGTTTTGAGAAGCTATAGGGTGACACCATTCAATGCTTCCGATCTTACATTGATTAAATCAGCTGTTGATATAGCATTTGTATATATGGACTGGTGGTTGATTGCATTAATAATTATAGGGATAGTAGCATTTATTTCATCGATAATATATCTTTTTATTAAATTACCTAAAAGTGAAGGTAATGTAAAGTTTTTAGTATCTCTTGCTACGGTTGTTGTTACTTTTTTTGCAGTTAATGGTTTGGCGAGTGGTGCAGTACATATCAAGCTGGTTCCGGCTAAGTTCGGCAATCTTTCAGAGGCTTATGCTGATTATGGTATAGCATATTGTTTTTCTAACAGCCTGCTTAATATTGGTATCAGTAAGCCGGATAATTATAGTGAAGAAGTTGTAAATGGTATTGTTAATGAAGATATATTACCGAAAGAAACATTGTCTTCAGATTTGATTATTAATGTTCCGGAAACTGAAGGAACTTCTGAAAATAATGCTTCTTCTGATGATAATAAGGTTGTTGTAGAAGCAAGCGATAAGACACCGAATGTTATATTCCTGCAACTAGAATCATTTTTTGATGTAACTAGAATTAAAGATATTAGTTTTTCACAGGATCCTATACCTAATTTTCGTAGCATGAAGGATAATTATATCAGTGGATTTTTAAGTGTGCCTTCTGTTGGAGCAGGAACTGCAAATACAGAGTTTGAGCTGATTACAGGTATGAATCTGGACTTTTTTGGTGCCGGAGAATATCCGTATAACACAGTTTTAAAGTCTACGGTGTGTGAAAGTATCGCCTTTGATTTAAAAGAGATTGGTTATAGTGCTGCTGCAATTCATAATAATGACGGTTCTTTTTATAATAGAAATGAAGTGTTCTCCCAGTTAGGGTTTGATAAATTTATTCCTATGGAGTATATGAAGAATTATAACGTAACACCACTTGGGTGGCTTAAAGATTCTATACTTGTAGAAGAGATTTACAGGACTCTCAATGCTACAGAAAATGTTGATTATATATATACGATTTCAGTTCAGGGACATGGTGCATATCCGACAGAGGATATACTCGGCGATGAAAAAATCATAACGGTATCCGGCTTTGAGACTGAAGAAGAAAAGAATTCTTTTGAGTATTATGTGAATCAGTTGTATGAGATGGATCTTTTCATAAAAAGACTTACGGATATACTTGCATCTTATGATGAGAAGACGGTCCTCGTACTATATGGTGACCATCTTCCTAGTCTTGGACTGACTGAAGAAGATTTAACAAATAAAGATCTTTTCCAGACAGAGTATATTATCTGGAGTAATTTTGAGATTGAGGGTCAGGCGAGAGATTTAGAGGCTTATCAGCTTAGTTCTTATGTACTCGACTTGCTTGATATCCATGTTGGTACAATGGTATGTTATCATCAAAACTATCTTGATAATTCTGAAATGACTGCTGAAGTTGAGCAGAATTATCTTGATGAAATGGAGATTTTAGAATATGATATTTTATATGGTGATCAGGAAGTGTATAATGGTATGACACCATATAAAGCAACTGAGCTGAACTTTGGCAATTATGATATATATATAGAAGATATATGGATTAAAGATGAATTTATGTATGTATTGGGTGGCCGGTTCAATGAATTCAGTAAAATATTTATAGACGATAAACTGATTGATACGGAATTTTTATCTGACAATGTTTTATATGCACCTGATGCAGATTTGGATATTGATGATGTTTATGAAGTAGAGGTTTATCAGGTAGGGGAAGACAGAACGAAGCTTGGCGGTAGCGGCAAAGTCATTGTTAAAGAGCTTAAACTTTCTGATTCTGGTATTTCAGAAGAGGCAGATGATGAATAATGCTGCTAAATAATGCATCACGCTATATAAATGATATTTGGATATATTGAGGAGGATTTTATATGTCTTTGTATAATAAGCTTATAAACAAAGAAGAGAAATTAGCGTTAATAGGACTTGGATATGTAGGTATGCCTATAGCAGTTGCTTTTGCTAAAAAGGTTGATGTTATTGGTTTTGACCTTAATAAGGCTAAGATAGAGTTGTATCGTTCCGGTATTGACCCGACACATGAAGTTGGAGATGATGTTATCAGCAATACTAATGTGCTTTTCACATCTGATGAATCAGAGTTGAAAAATGCAAAGTTTCATATAGTAGCAGTGCCTACACCTGTAAATCAGGATAAAACACCGGATTTAGCTCCTGTAATTGGTGCAAGTGAGATTCTTGGACGTAATTTAACAGCAGGTTCAATTGTTGTATATGAGTCAACAGTATATCCGGGAGTTACAGAAGATGTATGTATTCCGATTTTAGAGAGAGAGTCCGGATTAAAGTGTGGTGTGGATTTTAAGGTAGGGTATTCTCCTGAGAGAATTAATCCGGGTGATAAGGTTCATCGTCTGGAAAACATAACAAAGATAGTTTCAGGTATGGATAAAGAGTCTCTTGAAGAGATAAAGAATATTTATGATTTAGTAATTGAAGTTGGTACATATCCTGTTTCATCAATAAAAACTGCCGAAGCAATCAAGGTTGTAGAGAATAGCCAGAGAGATATTAATATTGCATTTATGAATGAATTAGCAATGGTTTTTGATCGTATGGGTATTGATACAAATGAAGTAGTAGACGGTATGAATACTAAGTGGAATGCTTTAGGCTTCAGACCTGGTTTAGTAGGTGGTCATTGTATTGGTGTGGATCCATATTATTTTGTATATGAAGCAGAGAAGTTAGGATACCACAGCCAGATTATTCTTTCCGGCAGAAAGGTTAATGATGGAATGGGTGCTTTTGTGGCAGATGCTGCAATTAAGCAGATGATAATGGCCGGCAAGGCACCAAGAGATGCCAAGGTTGCTATTTTTGGTTTAACATTTAAAGAAAATTGTCCTGATACACGTAATTCAAAGGTTGCAGATATTATCTTCAGATTAAATGAATATGGTATTTCACCTATAGTAGTAGATCCATGGGCGAACAATAATGATGCCATGAGAGAATATGATGTAACTTTAACACCGTTTGACGATGTTAATAACATTGATTGCTTAATTCTTGCTGTTGCACATGAAGAGTTTAAGAAGATGACAGTTGATGAATTATCACAGTTGTTTGGCGATGTGCCGAATGATGAGAAGATTATCATTGATGTTAAGGGACTGTTAGATATAGAGACATTAAGTAACTTAGGAATCAGACATTGGAGACTATAATTCATGAAAATTTTGATATTCAGGACTTATCCGGGTAAAGTAAATATCAACACATACAATTTACAGGAGATAGGGCTTGCTAAAGCCCTTATAAGAAAAGGTCATGTATGTGATGTTGCTTATTATGGTGGCAATGAGAAGGATTATTCTGAAGAAATAACCTTTGATGAAGATAAGAAAGTAAAAATCCTCTGGCTTAGAGGACTCAACATCATGAAGGATGGCATTTATCCTACATTTAAGAAATATATTGATGATTATGATATAATTCATGTCTGCGAATATATTGGTGTGATGTCAGCCTGGCTTAACAGAAATTATAGTCATAAAGTAGTTAATTATCAAGGACCTTATTATTCTGATTATTGTACAGGTGCCATGAGAAAAGCGAAAATTCAGGATAACACTTTGCTCAGACTTGTTGATAGGAGCAAGATGATTGTAGGTACAAAGAGCAGTCTTGCAACTGAGTATATGAATAGTAAGGGTATTAATAACACTATGACAATTGGTGTTGGTCTTGATATTAGTAACTTGAACAGTGCAGGCGATGATATACAGCAAAATGAAACTGTAAAATCAATATTATCAAAGCTTAGTGACAGAACGCTTCTTTACATAGGCACAATTAGAGACTTACGTAATACCAAGTTTCTTATTGATGTGCTAAATAGAATTAAAGAGATTGATAATAATAATGAATACAGGCTTATTATTATAGGTAAGGGTGATCCGGTATATACTGAAGAGTGTAAACAGAAGATTTCTGAGCTGGGACTTGATGATAATGTTATCTGGCATGATAGTCTGGAACAGAAATATTTAAAGGCATTGTATGAGGTTGCAGATGTATTTGTAATACCTACTAAGTTTGAGATATACGGCATGGTTATTCTTGAATCAATGTATTTTGGAGTTCCGGTTGTAACAACATATAATGGCGGATCCAGTACGATGATGAATGAGGATAATGGTATTGTTCTTGATTTAGAGTCATCAGACAGATGGGCAGATGAAATAGTAACCTTATTAAATGATAAAGAACGTTATGATAACATGTGTAAAAATGCACATGACACTGTTGTTAATGGTTACACTTGGGATGTACTTGCAGACAAGTTTTTGGAATTGTATAATAGCAGAATATCAAGTGAAATATAAGTTGGAGGTATTAAATGCGCGTAGGAATCGGATATGATGTACACAGACTGGTTGAGGGACGTAAATTTATACTCGGTGGTGTTGAGATACCTTACGAGAAAGGGTTATTAGGACATTCTGATGCAGATGTACTGACTCACGCTATTATGGATGCGATTTTAGGTGCGGCGGCACTTGGAGACATAGGAAAGCATTTCCCTGATACTGATGAGAGATATAAGGGAATTTCAAGTATTGAGCTTTTAAAGCATGTTGGAGCACTTATTGAGGAAAACTGCTATGTTATAGGCAATATCGATGCTACAGTTATTGCCCAGAGACCAAAGCTTGCCCCACACAGAGAGCAGATGACTAAGAATATAGCTGAAGCTTTGGGTATTGGGATTAATCAGGTCAGTATAAAGGCAACAACAGAAGAGGGGCTTGGTTTTACCGGAAGCGGAGAAGGCATATCTTCCCAGGCTATAGTGCTTCTTGAGTCAGTGGCTAATTATTCATACAATCCGATGAAAATTTCAGAAGATTGTGGTGGCTGCAGTGGATGCCCTAAGCTGGGATAATTTTGGTTAGGTATGCCGGAATAAATTATCTTGACAAATTTTTATTATTTGAATAGACTATAATATATGTTAAATGCTTTGAACGGAAAGAGTAGGTTTCGTAAGGTTATTAGAGATAGACTGTCATCGGCTGAAAGCAGTCTTTAATTAGGCGGTACCGAAGTGCGTCCGGGAGCAGGCATGGTGAATTTATAGTAGCTATGCACGTTACCAGCGTTAATGGTTTGAGTGAAGGTTTATAACCTTAATTAGAGTGGAACCACGGACTTTAAGCTTCGTCTCTTTGTGAGATGGAGCTTTTTTGTATTATTAATTATGTGCTTAAGTTTATTTAACTTGAAAATGATTTGTTGATTTGTGAGCATATAAATAATAATATTAATTAGGAGGCTTCATGAAATATATTGATTTTATAAAAGAAGAAATAGCGATTGTAAAAGAGCGTGACCCTGCGATAAAATCATCTATGGAGGTTTTTCTTTATCCTTCCTTTAAGGCGATGATTTGGTACAGGTTATCCCATAAACTATATAAAAAGAAACATTATTTTCTTGCTCGACTGATTTCCCAGAAGGCTGCAAGAAAGACCGGTATTGAGATTCATCCGGGAGCAACTATTGGCAAGGGATTGTTTATTGACCATGGTCATGGCGTTGTAATTGGTGAAACTGCGATACTTGGTGATAACATTACACTGTTTCAGGGTGTTACCCTTGGTGGTAATGGTAAAGAACAGGGAAAGAGACATCCAACCATTGAGGATAATGTTATGGTGTCTGCGGGAGCTAAGATTTTGGGCTCATTTACGATTGGTGAGAATTCAAAAATTGGTGCCGGTTCGGTTGTGCTTCAGGAGGTTCCGCCGAACTGTACTGTAGTAGGTGTTCCGGGCAGAATTGTTAAGATGAATAATGTCAAGATTCCAAGAATGGATATGGACCAGATACATCTGCCGGACCCGGTTTACAACGATATAGAGTATCTTAAGAAAGAAAATGAAGAGTTGAAAAAAGACTTGGAATTACTCAAAAAATATATTCAGATTGATGAAGAAGATAACTAACAGGAGGTATTATTGATGAAGATTTATAACACATTGTCAAAGAGTAAGCAGGAGTTTGTTCCATTGGAGCCGGGCAAGGTAAAGATGTATGTGTGCGGCCCTACCGTATACAATTATATACACATTGGAAATGCCCGTCCTATGATAGTATTTGATACAGTAAGAAGATATTTTGAATATAAGGGTTATGATGTAAATTTTGTATCTAATTTCACTGATGTAGATGATAAGATTATTAAGAAGGCGATAGAGGAAGGCGTAGATGCTTCTGTAATTTCACAGAGATATATTGCAGAGTGCAAGAAGGATATGGAGGGTATGAATGTAAGACCGGCCACAAAGCATCCTCTTGCTACAGAAGAAATCTGCGGTATGCTTGAGATGATAGCAACCCTTATCGAGAAGGGTTATGCTTACGCTGCTGAAGACGGTACAGTGTATTTCCGCACCAGAATGTTTGAAGAATACGGCAAGCTTTCACATAAGAACCTTGATGACCTTCAGGCCGGACACAGAGAGATTAAGGTAACCGGTAACGGTGGCAAAGAAGACGAGTTAGATTTCGTGCTCTGGAAGCCTAAGAAGGATGGAGAGCCTTACTGGGAGTCACCATGGTGCAACGGTCGTCCGGGCTGGCATATTGAGTGTTCAGTTATGTCTAAGAAGTATTTAGGTGAGCAGATTGATATTCATGCCGGCGGTGAGGATTTAGTATTCCCTCACCATGAGAATGAGATTGCTCAGAGTGAGGCTTGCAATGGTAAGGAATTTGCTAAGTACTGGATGCATAATGCATTCTTAAATATTGATAACAAGAAGATGTCAAAATCAGCCGGTAACTTCTTTACTGTAAGAGAAATCAGTGAGAAGTATGACCTTCAGGTACTTCGTTTCTTCATGCTTAGTGCCCATTACAGAAGTCCGCTTAACTTCAGCGCAGAGCTTATGGAGGCTTCAAAGAATGGTTTAGACAGAATATTGAATGCTGTAGAAAAATTAAAAGACTGTGGTGCTAAGGTTGTTAATGAGGAAATGACAGCAGAAGAATCTGCAAGGTTTGAGGAAGTATTAGCGCTTGTAAAGAAGTACGAAGCTGCAATGGATGATGACTTCAATACTGCTGATGCTATTTCTGCTATATTTGAGATTGTTAAAATAACAAACACTTATGCAAGTGAAAACAGCAGCAAAGAGTTTGTCAATAAGTCTCTTGAAGTAATAGAGAAGCTTACAGATGTTCTTGGAATTATCACAGAAAAGAAAGAAGAGATTCTTGATACTGAGATTGAAGAACTTATTGAGAAGAGACAGCAGGCAAGAAAGGATAAGAACTTTGCTCTTGCTGACCAGATAAGAGATGAGCTTTTAGCAAAGGGTATTATTCTTAAGGATACAAGAGAAGGTGTAAAATGGACAAAGGCTTAAATAGTTCAGACTTTTTTGCTGAGACAGGGAAGATGTTCAATCTTGAAGGGCTGGATTTAAGAACCTATTCGCCTTTGAGCTTTGCCTTTGTGGGAGATGCGGTATTTACCATGATTATCAGAACTATGGTGGTTGCTAAGGCAAATACAAAGGCAAATATGCTTCACAATATAACAAGTCATTATGTTAAGGCTCAGTCTCAGGCTCTGATGGCTGAAAGCATTGCTGCATATCTGACAGAAGAAGAGGCTGATATATATAGGAGAGGCAAGAATACCCATGTAAACGGCCATACAAGAAGTGCTTCTACCTATGACTATAAATGTGCGACCGGTTTAGAGGCGTTATTTGGATATCTTTATCTGTCAGGTCGTACAGAGAGAATGATGGAGCTTGCAAAGCTGTGTGTAGATGCTGTAGATAATAAATAGCAAGCACTATCATATACTTTATATAGTGATTATTTATGTTAGTGAAAACATGGAGGATTAGCGTGAGATACGAAGAATTTACTATAGAGGGACGAAATGCTGTGCTTGAGGCCTTTCGTTCAGGTAAAACCATAGACAAGCTGTTCATACTTGATGGTTGTCAGGATGGCCCGATAAAGAGTATTTTAAGGGAAGCTAAGAAGCATGATACAATAATTAATTTTGTAAAAAAAGAAAGGCTGGACCAGCTTTCTGAGACCGGAAAGCATCAGGGGGCTATTGCTTTTGCTGCGGCTTACGAGTATGCGGAGCTAAATGATGTATTAAAGGCGGCTGAGGATAAGGGTGAAGCACCATTTGTATTTATCCTTGATGGTATAGAAGATCCTCACAACCTTGGAGCGATTATAAGAACTGCAAATTTATCCGGTGCTCATGGTGTGATTATACCTAAGAGACGTGCAGTGGGACTTACTGCAACTGTAGCCAAGGCTTCAGCCGGTGCGCTTAATTACACTCCGGTAGTAAAGGTTAATAATATTTCTAATACAATAGAGGAGCTTAAGGAAAAGGGCATGTGGTTTGTATGTGCTGATATGGGCGGAGAAACTATGTATAACCTCAACCTTACCGGTTCAATTGGCCTCGTAATAGGTAATGAAGGAAGCGGTGTCAGCCGACTTGTAAAGGAAAAGTGTGATATGATTGCATCAATTCCTATGAAGGGTGATATTGACTCACTTAATGCTTCTGTTGCCTGTGGTGTACTGGCTTACGAGATTGTACGCCAGAGATTAAAGTAAAGGGGTAGAGTCTTGAAAGAATATTTGCTTGTAGATGGCTATAATATAATATTTGCGTGGGATAATTTAAAGAAGCTGGCAGAGACGAATCTTGATGCAGCCAGAGCTAAACTTCAGGATACACTGTCAAATTATCAGGGATATAAAAAATGCACGGTTATTTTAGTTTTTGATGGTCATAAATCAAAGGGTAATACCGGCAGTGTGTTAAAATACCACAATATTTATGTGGTGTATACTAAAGAAGCTGAGACTGCTGACCAGTATATTGAGAAGATAACAGGAGAGTATGCCAGAGATAATTTAGTGAGGGTTGCCACCTCTGATAAGTTAGAGCAGATTATTGTGCTTGGAGAGGGTGCCGCCCGAGTTTCAGCAAGAGAGCTTTATAAGGAAGTAAAAGAATTAGAGTCCCATATAAGACTTACATATATTGAAAAGCCGGTATCAAAAAGAAATTGTCTGATTGATAACCTTTCACCGGAGATGGCGGAGTATATGGAGAGACTTAGACTTACCGAAACCGATTGATAAAATATTAACATTATTTGTTAGTGTGTATATTGCAAATACAAATGATATATTGTAAAATGAACTATGAGAATACTATGATTGCTAGTGGGGGATAATTAGCGATTATATAATTTTTCATATAATATATTGTAAATCAGGAGGAGAGTTCATGAAAAGACGAATTCTAAGTATTTGTCTGACTTTGATAATGTCTATTAGTCTTATAACTAATATTAATTTACAGCAGTCAGAGCAGTTTGATGGTGGTGTTGCATTAGCTGAGTTTGGTGACAATGAAGCACCTTTTGATACTCCGTATAACGGTGTTTATGGGGTTCTTAAGTATGAAGCAACTGTTGATGGTACAATAGTAATTACCGGATGTACAGATAATGATGTTGTGGAAATTGAAGTACCGGACTATATTGATAACAAGCCGGTTACTGAGATTAGAGAAAATGCATTTAAAAATTTAACTTCTCTTTCAGCTATAGAATTACCTGATACACTTAGAGCGGTTGGTGCATTTGCATTTAGCGGTTGTACAAGTCTTCTGAGTGTGGTTTTCCCTGAAAATGTTACCACTGTTGGCCGCTCATGTTTTGATGGCTGTAATAATCTTGAAGAACTTGTATTTTTAAATGCTGATTGTAACATTGTAAATATAGGAAGTTATAGTCAGATAGCCGGACTTATTGTAGGCGGATATAGTGATTCAACAGCCGAGATATTTGCAAATGCCCATGATAATATCACATTTGTTCCTATCGATTTACCTTTAGTTCCTAGTGTAGATTATCGTACTCATGTACAGACCTATGGCTGGGAAACCGAATGGCGTTCTGATGGAGAAGTAAGTGGTACAAGCGGTGAGGCAAAGAGACTTGAAGCTATTTCTATCCAGCTTTATGACCAGCCGTTAGCAGGAAATATCGAATATCGTACTCATGTACAGACTTATGGTTGGGAAAACACATGGAGTAAAAACGGTGAGATAAGCGGTACAAGCGGTGAGGCAAAGAGACTCGAAGCTATTCAGATAAGACTTACCGGCAAGATGGGATTAAAATATGATGTATATTACCGTGTTCATGCAGAGACATTCGGATGGCTCGGATGGGCTAAAAATGGTGAAACTGCCGGAACAGCCGGATTTGCAAAACGTCTTGAGGCTATTCAGATTTTGATTGTTTATAGAGGCTTTTTAGAGAGCCAGGATATGGAACTTGATAGTTATCTTAGTTATATTGATGGTACAACACCAACTAAGAGCATACAATATGCTACTCATGTACAGAGTTATGGCTGGGAGACTACTTTAAGAAAAGACGGAGAGATAAGCGGTACAAGCGGTGAGGCAAAACGACTTGAAGCTATTATCATTGATCTTTGTGTAGAACCTGAGGTTGGCGGTGTTGAGTATCGTACTCATGTGCAGACCTATGGCTGGGAGAAAACATGGAGAAAAGACGGAGAGATAAGTGGTACAAGCGGTGAGGCAAAGAGACTTGAAGCTATTCAGTTAAGATTAACCGGAGAATTATCCAAGAAATACGATATTTATTATCGTGTACATGCCCAATCTTATGGATGGCTTGGATGGGCTAAGAATGGCCAGTCTGCCGGAACAGAAGGCTTTGCTAAACGATTAGAAGCAATACAGATAGTTGTTGTTAAGAAGGATCAGCCGGCACCGGGAAGTACAGCTAATGCATTCGTTAAAAAGTAAATTAAATTAATTATTGATATGAATACATAATTTAGTCCCTTTCGTTAATTTAGCGAAAGGGACTTTTCTGTCTTAAAATAGTATACAGCAAAGAAAAAGGAACTGTAATACTACAGTTCCTAAAGAGCTGACGAGCGGACTTGAACCGCCGACCTCTTCATTACCAATGAAGTGCGCTACCGCCTGTGCCACGTCAGCATTTGTCAGTCAACGCAAATAATGATACTATATATATTAAAAAAAGTCAACCGGTTTATTAATACAGAACAAAAATAATAACTGTTATTTGCATTAAAATCTTCTGTATATAAACAGTGAATGTATTTATCTTCGTCGGCTACGACCATTTACCAATAGAATAAGTCGTAAAAGCTGGGTAAGTGAAACTGCAAGAGCTGCTACATATGTCATGGCTGCTGCAGAAAGTACTTTCTTTGCACTTGAAAGTTCATCATAATCTAAGATGTTGTACTGCTTAATTGAATCTAATGCACGTCTGCTGGCATTAAATTCAGTAGGAAGAGTTAAGAGCTGGAAGAAGGTGCAAAGCATAAATCCTATGATACCAATGTATGCAAGAGTAGTACCAATTCTTCCTGCAAAGATTAATCCAATCATTATAAGCGGTACGGAAAGTTTTGAAGCAAAGTTTGTAATAGGAACTATAGCGGCTCTTAATTTAATAGGAGCATAATTTACGGAGTATTGAATTGCGTGACCTGCTTCATGGGCAGCAACACCAATGGCAGCTGCTGAGGTGGAGTTATAGACTGAGTTAGAAAGTCTTATAACACCTGCTGACGGGTCATAATGATCTGTCAGGTTACCTGAAATATGTTCGATAGTTATGTTGCTGAGACCATTGTAGTCGAGTACATATCGTGCAGCCTCATATCCGGTAATATTTCTCTTAGAGAGTACAGTAGAATACTTTTTAAAGGTTGAATTAACTCTGGCGCTTGCCCATAAAGAAAAAATAACAGCGGGAAGAACCAAAACTAAATATGTCATATCGAAATACATGAAAAATCACTCCTTGTTGAGATATTTCTGAAATTGTGTAAATGTATAAATAGTTATTTAGATATTTACAATTATAATAATATTATATTTTGCTGTTGTTAACAATACTATTCTTATCAATAATTAATAAACTATGATAAATTATATCTAAACTTGTATAAGTACTTTTATAAAAATTGTTTTACAAATAAATAATTTGTGGTATTATATAACATAATCTTGAATTTATTATTACTACGGAGGACATTATGGCAGCCGAGAATGAAATTATAAAAGAAGAAGTTGTAAGTAAAAACTTTATTGAGCAGATTATTGAGAAAGATTTGGCAGACGGATATTATGATCATGTGCAGACCAGATTCCCGCCGGAGCCTAACGGTTATCTTCATATAGGACATGCCAAGTCTATTCTTTTGAACTACGGACTTGCTCAGAAGTATAATGGTAAGTTTAATATGCGTTTCGACGATACTAACCCTACAAAGGAAAAGATTGAGTTTGTTGAGTCAATTAAGCAGGATGTTGAGTGGCTTGGTGCTGATTACGAAGATCGTCTTTTCTTTGCATCAGATTACTTTGAGCAGATGTATGAGTGTGCCGTTAAGCTTATTAAGAAGGGCAAGGCATTCGTATGCGATTTGACTGCAGATGAGATGAGAGAGTACAGAGGAACTCTTACTGAGCCTGGCAAAGAAAGTCCATATAGAAACAGAAGTATTGAGGAGAATCTTGAGCTTTTTGAGAATATGAAGAATGGTTTGTATAAGGACGGAGAGAAGGTTCTTCGTGCCAAGATTGATATGGCATCACCTAATATGAATATGCGTGACCCGATTATTTATCGTGTAGCTCATATGTCTCATCATAATACAGGTGACAAGTGGTGCATTTATCCTATGTACGATTTTGCCCATCCTATTGAAGATGCTATTGAGCGTATTACTCATTCAATTTGTACTCTTGAGTTTGAAGATCACAGACCGCTTTATGACTGGGTTGTAAGAGAGTGCGAGTTTGAGAACCCACCAAAACAGATTGAGTTTGCTAAGTTATATTTAAGAAATATTGTTACCGGTAAGAGATATATTAAGAAGCTTGTAGAAACAGGTATTGTAGATGGTTGGGATGACCCTAGACTTGTATCTATCAGCGGTCTCAGAAGAAGAGGCTATACTCCTGAGGCTATTAAGATGTTTGTAGAGCTTGCCGGAGTATCTAAGAGTAACAGTGCCTGTGATTACGCTGCTCTTGAGTATTGTATCAGAGAGGATCTTAAGCTTAAGCGTCCAAGAGTGATGGCTATTCTTAATCCTTTAAAGCTTGTAATTGACAACTATCCTGAAGATATGGTTGAGTACATGGAGGTTGACAACAACCTTGAGAATCCTGAACTTGGCAAGAGAATGGTGCCATTCTGTAAGGAGCTTTATATTGAACAGGAAGACTTCATGGAGGTTCCTGTTAAGAAGTATTTCAGACTTTTCCCTGGTAATGAAGTACGTCTTATGAACGCATATTTTGTAACATGTACAGATGTTGTTAAGGATGAAGATGGTAATATTATTGAAGTACATTGTACTTATGACCCGGAGACCAGAAGTGGCAGCGGATTTAATGCCCGTAAGGTTAAAGGTACTATTCACTGGGTATCTGCACGCCATGCTTTAGATGCGACAGCATACCTTTTCGAGAACCTTATCGATGAAGAAAAGGGTGTATATGATGAAGAAACAGGAGAGATTAATCTCAACCCTAATTCAAAGCAGGTTGTTGAATGTAAGGTAGAGCCAAGTCTTTCGGATGCTAAAGCTTTTGAGAGTTTCCAGTTTGTAAGAAATGGTTATTTCTGTGTGGATTATAAAGATTCCACACCTGAACATTTAGTATTTAACAGAACAGTATCAATGAAGAGTTCATTTAAGCTGCCTGTGAATAACTAGATATATATTAGAATAGATTTTTGATATTAATTAAGCTCCTCCTAAATAATATTGGGTAATTTACCAATACCGTTTTAGAAGGAGCTTTTTGATTAAGGTCTTATTAAATTTAAATTACGTCTTTTTGACGATTCTTGTATTCTAACCTTACTTTGTCAGCAATTAACGCTATGTACTCTGAATTTGTTGGCTTTCCCTTTTTTGTATTTACTGTATATCCGAAGATTTTATATAGCTTCGACGGACTGCAAAGCTGCCAGGATAGTTCAATAGAGTGGCGTATGGCACGTTCGACTCTGCTTGGTGTTGTTGAGAAATTTTTAGCAATCTCGGGATACATTATTTTTGTAACCGCTCCTAGCATTTCCATATCTTTTACACATAATAGTATTGCTTGAACCAGATAGCGATAACCTTTTATATGTGCAGGTACACATAATTCATGTACAAGTTCAGTGATTCTGAATTCCATATCTTTTTCCGGTGAAGGAGTTGATATTTTTTCTTCATTGCTAAATTCGATAAGGCTGTTGTTTTTTTGGGTATATAGAATATTTTGTTCTGAATATTCCAGATTACCTATTTGTTTTACACGGTTGATAAGTGTTTCAATATCAAAGGGTTTTAACATAAAATAAGCGGCACCTAATGAAAATGCTGTGTTGACAATTTTGTCATTGCTTATACCTGATAAGACAATAAATTTTGGTTTATTAATTATGCTTTTGTTTTTCATTACATGTTCAATAAGACTAAATCCATCAATTATAGGTAAAATCAGATCAGTTATTACAACATCAATATTGTTCTCGTTAAGTATTTTTAGTACACTTTCCCCATCTTTTGCTACTCCGGATACACAAAATGCGCCATCTTTTTCAAAGTGTTCTTTGAGGGAGTTAAGCAGATTGTCGTTAGTATCAGCAATTACGACATTAAATTTTTCCATACAACATCTCCTATTTTTTTATTAAATGCAAATTGTATATACTATTGCATTATTTCGAAAAATATTATAAAATGCATTTAATTGGGGTACAACTTCAAAATTGGAAAAAATATATTGCGAATTATGTAGATTATTTTGTAAATTACCATTTTTGGAAGATAGGAGAATTATGAACAAAGAATATTTTGACGATCTGAGATTAAAGAAAAATATGACACTTGAAAGTTTATCAGAGGAAACCGGAATACCGGTAGGTACTTTATCGAAGATTAGTTCAGGATGTTCAAAGCCTTCATATCATAATATGTGCCTTATTGCAAAAGCTTTAGGGTGTTCTCTGGATGATTTTACTGATTTGATTGATTCTTCTTTAACTGAGGATGAAAGAGAATTACTGGATACATATAGAACCTTAAATAATCATTGTAAAGAAAATATAAGGTATATTATAGACTTAGAAACAGAAATTTCAAGCAGACATTCTACCGGATGCAAAAGCATACTAGAATGTTTTGTTCCTACCGGTATATATGGAGACAATTCGTTTTATGAAAGCTGTAATATAGAATTAATTGAATTTTCAAATCTTGTGCTAAACGGTAATGCGGATTTTGCAATCAAAGTAGTTACCGATGCATTAGGACCTGTTTTTTACCAGAATGATATATTAATTATTGGATATCGGTTTCCTGTGAATGGTGAAACTGCGATTTTTTTGCATAATCACAGACAATATGTCAGAAAATATTATCGTACTGATAACGGTGTAAAATTAGTTGCTTTAAATGAACACTCAAGAAATTTTGAAATTGCTGATTTATATGAATTTGTATGTGTAGGGACTGTATTAACAGTTCTTCGAGGAGATGTATCAATTATTGAAACTAATAAACACAAAAAAATAATAGGTGCAAAAAAATAATTTAAAAAAGTGGTTGCAATTTAATAAAAAATAGTATATTATACTGAACTAGTGACAACAATGTATGTGCTGTACGTACATTTGTCTTCGAGATAAAACAACCTATCAAATGTTATTTTAAGATAGGTGAAGTACTATTGACAGTGAGGTAGTTATAATGAATGAGAAACTAAAGGTTGGTACTTTAGGTGCTACAGGTATGGTTGGTCAGCGTTTCATTTCACTGCTTGATAATCATCCATGGTACGAGGTTGTTACAGTTGCTGCAAGTCCAAGAAGTGCAGGCAAGACTTATGAAGAGGCTGTAGGCGGCAGATGGAAGCTTGATACTCCAATGCCTGAGGCTGTTAAGAATCTTGTAGTTATGAACGTAAATGAGGTTGAGGCTGTTGCTGCTACAGTAGACTTCGTATTTAGTGCTGTTGATATGACTAAGGATGAGATTCGTGCTATTGAGGATGCATATGCTAAGGCTGAGATACCGGTAGTTTCAAATAACAGTGCACATAGATGGACACCGGATGTTCCGATGATTATTCCGGAGATTAACCCTGAACATGCCGAGGTAATTGAGTTCCAGAAGAAGCGTCTTGGAACTACAAGAGGTTTCGTGGCAGTTAAGCCTAACTGTTCAATTCAGAGCTACACACCTGCTTTACATGCATTAAAGGAATTTGGTCCTAAGGTAGTAGTTGCAACTACATATCAGGCTATTTCAGGAGCAGGTAAGACTTTCAAGGATTGGCCGGAGATGATTGATAATATTATTCCTTATATCGGTGGGGAAGAGGAGAAGTCAGAGCAGGAACCACTTAGAATCTGGGGTAAGATTGAAGATGGAGTAATTAAGAAGGCTGAAGCTCCTGTAATTACAACTCAGTGTATCCGTGTTCCTGTATCAAACGGACATACAGCAGCGGTATTTGTTTCTTTTGATAAGAAGCCTACTAAGGAAGAGATTATTTCAAGATGGGAAAGTTTTGAAGGCGAACCACAGAGACTTAACCTTCCAAGTGCTCCAAAGCAGTTTATTAAGTATTTTGAAGAGGACAATCGTCCACAGGCAGCTCTTGACCGTGACTACGAGAAGGGTATGGGTGTAACTCTTGGACGTCTTCGTGAAGATACAGTATATGATTACAAGTTTGTAGGACTTTCACACAATACAGTTCGTGGTGCAGCCGGTGGTGCTGTTCTTTGTGCTGAGCTTCTTACAGCTAAGGGATATATTTCAAAGAAGTAATTTTAGAGACTATCTATGGTGTGTTTTTTATGATTCACCGTAGATAGTTTTTTGTTTATTATTGCTTATTTGTCGTTTGTTGTTGATATATATGCGAACGCTTGTAAACATAAAGAATGACTGTTAGAATAATAAATGGCACTATTTGAAAAACGGTAGGCGGTTAGTCCTTTGCAGCACACGAGGAAATTTACTAATGTAAAATTTCCTTTATAGCAGAGGGACTGTGACCCTCTGATTAGATAGAAAACCTTGTAAAAGGTAATCTGTGAAAGGGGGATAACACTTTATGAGCGATTATGAGATTCTTTCTATAATGCTTATGATAATTACTATTATTGTGGCAATTCTGATTGAGTACATAAACACAAAAAAGTAACCGCCCCTGACCAAAGGTTTGCGGTTACTTTTTTGTAACTAATAAACTTGGACTAACCGTCTATCGGTAGTGCCTTTCTATATATTATAATAACATAAATTTTAATATATTCAACAAATAAATTTGCAAGTTAACCTTTTCTGTCTTATAATTGTATAAATAGTTTATGAAATAATGAACGAGGAATTTATATGTCAAAATCATTATATATAGCAGAAAAACCAAGTGTAGCCCAGGAATTTGCCAAGGCACTGAAAATTAACGGCAAGAAAAATGACGGCTATATTGAATCGGCAGACAGTGTAGTTACCTGGTGCGTAGGTCATTTGGTAACTATGAGTTATCCTGAAGTTTATGATGCTGCATTAAAGAGATGGAGCCTTGACACTTTGCCGTTTCTTCCAAAAGAGTTTAAATATGAAGTGATTGATGCGGTTAAAAAGCAGTTTAATATTGTAAGCAGACTTCTTAACAGAGACGATATAACTACTATTTATGTGTGTACTGACTCCGGACGAGAGGGAGAGTATATATACCGTCTGGTTGAGCAGATGGCTGGCGTTAAGAACAAAGAACGTAAGAGAGTCTGGATTGATTCTCAGACTGAAGAAGAGATTTTGAAGGGGATCAGTAACGCCAAGGATTTATCCGAGTATGATAATCTTTCTTCTTCGGCTTATTTGAGAGCAAAGGAAGATTACCTGATGGGTATTAACTTCTCAAGACTTATGACTTTAAAGTATGGCAGCTCTATTTCTTCCTGCATGAATTCGGACAAGACCGTAGTTTCCATAGGCAGAGTAATGACCTGTGTATTGGGCATGGTTGTTAAAAGAGAAAGAGAAATCAGAAACTTTGTAAAGACTCCTTTTTACAGAGTTATTGCAGACATTGACTGTGACGGACATTCAGTAGAGGCAGAGTGGAAGGCGGTAGAAGGAAGCAGACATTTTAACAAGCCTTATTTGTATAAGGATAATGGTTTTTTAAACAGGGCTGATGCTGAGAATATGATTGAATATTTGAAGTCTCCCCAGCCTGTGACTGCTATGCTGATTAATCTGGATAAGAAAAAAGAGAAGAAGAATCCTCCTTTATTATACAACCTTGCGGAGCTTCAGAACGACTGTTCAAAGGCGTTTAAGTTAAGTCCCGATGAGACTCTTAAGGTAGTACAGGAGCTTTACGAGAAGAAGCTTGTTACATATCCCAGGACCGATGCGAGAGTTTTATCCACAGCAGTTGCAAAGGAGATTTACAAGAATATAAGTGGTTTGAGGAATATACCGGGCGTTAAAGGCTTTGCAGAGCATATTCTTGAGAATGGATTACATAAAAATATCGCTAAAACTAAGTATACCAATGATAAATTGATTACAGACCACTATGCAATTATTCCGACCGGACAGGGGATTAATGCTTTAAAGAGTATGAATCCTACCAGTGTCAAAGTATATGAGAAGATTGTAAGACGTTTCTTAAGCATATTTTATCCTGCAGCGGTATATCAGAAGACCGGCCTTGAATTTACAATCAAGGAAGAACATTTCTTTGCAAGCTTTAAGATTCTTATAGAAGAAGGGTATCTTGCAGTTACCGGATATAAAAAGCCTGCAGCAAATAATTCTCTAAAGGATAAAGAGACTAAAGACAGCGATAATGAAGCAGATGACAGTAAGGAGATGGATGATTCTTTTCTTGAAGTTCTTAAAACCTTGAAAAAGAATCAGGAGTTTAATGTTAATGATTTGACTATTAAAGAAGGTGAAACTTCTCCACCAAAACGCTATTCTTCAGGTTCAATGATTCTTGCCATGGAGAATGCGGGTCAGCTTATAGAAGATGAAGAACTAAGAGCCCAGATAAAAGGAAGCGGTATCGGAACCAGTGCAACAAGAGCTGAGATATTAAAGAAATTATTTAATATTAAGTATCTTTCACTGAACAAAAAGACTCAGATTATCACACCAACCCTTTTAGGCGAGATGATTTATGATGTTGTAAATCATTCAATGAAGCAGATGCTTAACCCGGAGCTTACCGCCAGCTGGGAAAAGGGGCTTACTTATGTTGCAAACGGCGAGATAACTGAGGGGGAATACATGGTTAAGCTGGAGAGCTTTATAAGTAACCGGGTTAACGCAGTAATGCAGGTAAGCAATAATCAGAGTGCGGTACGATATTTCTACGATAACGTAAAGCAATTTTATAAAAAGTAGTTTAGATTAACATTATTTTTGTCAGTATTATCTTATATCAGCAATATTATGGAGGTTGTTATGTTTGATATTATTTTATTCGATTTAGACGGAACACTTACAGACCCTAAGCTTGGTATAACCAGCTGTGTTCAGCATGCTTTAGAAGCAATCGGACAGCCGGAGCCGGATAATGATAAGTTAATACCATTTATAGGTCCTCCGCTTAAAGAGATGTTTATGTCTCATTGTAATGTGGATGAAGCAACTGGGGAATTTTTGGTTTCTAAGTACAGAGAGCGTTTCAGCACTGTGGGAATGTTTGAGAATGAGATATATGATGGTATTAAAGAACTTCTGACTAGTCTTAAGCAGGCAGGTAAGAAGATTGCTCTTGCCACATCAAAGCCGCAGGTCTTTTCTGAAAAGATTCTTGAACATTTTGGCATAAAAGATTTATTTGACGTAATAGTTGGAAGTGAGCTTAATGGAAAACGTACTAATAAGGCTGATGTAATTAAAGAAGTAATTGAGCAGTTCGGTGAAGAATTTAATGTTAATCGTGCTGTTATGGTAGGTGACCGAAAGTATGATGTCATCGGTGCCGGAGAATATAACATCAAAACTATAGGTGTTACTTATGGTTATGGCGGAACAGACGAACTGACAGAAGCAGGTGCGGATTATATAGCGGAAAGCGTTACGGAATTGAAGACCCTGCTTTTAAAATAAAAGACTTTATATATCAGATTGTTTGCTAACAGAACTAGCATAATGTTTTAAATCATATAAATGTATTGCCCGAAATGTAAGAAGTGCCTTATATTTCGGGTTTTGTTAAATAATAAAGCGTATAAAACTTAACTTTATATAATAATAATTTTCTATTACCTAAACTTAACACTTTACTACGAACAAATGTTCTGATATAATAATTGTATAATAAATAATTTAGAGTTGTTATATGAACGGAGGGCAGTATGGATAACCGTATTATATTTCATATAGATGTTAATTCAGCATTTCTTTCATGGGAAGCTGTGTATCGTTTGAAGCATAAGGGAGGAACTCTTGATTTAAGGGAGATTCCTTCAGCTGTGGGTGGTGACATATCCCAGAGACATGGCATCATCTTAGCGAAGTCTATTCCGGCTAAGAAATACGGCGTATCTACGGGAGAGCCGATAACTGATGCACTTAAGAAGTGTCCGGCACTTACCCTCGTACCTCCGAATTACAGTCTTTATGAACGCTCTTCTAAGGCATTCATGGATATACTCAGAGAGTATTCGCCAGTAGTTGAGAAGTACAGTATAGATGAAGCTTTTGTAGATATGACCGGAGCACTGGGGAGTTTTGCAACACCTGTAGAAGCTGCCGTTGATATGCGTGACAGGATAAGAGATACTCTTGGATTCACTGTGAATATAGGTGTTTCTTGTAACAAACTTTTAGCCAAGATGGCGTCGGATTTTGAGAAGCCGGATAAGGTTCACACGTTATTTCCGGAAGAAGTAGAGAGTAAGATGTGGAACCTGCCTGCGAATGAACTGTTTTTCGTGGGAAGGTCAACACTTAAGAAGTTGAATGGTATAGGCGTGCATACCATAGGTGATATAGCCCGTATGGATGTGACGATTTTAAAGTCATATTTTAAGAAGCATGGCGAGACTATCTGGAATTATGCTAATGGTTATGATGATACACCGGTGTTAAGTGAGGCTGCGACGAATAAAGGCTATGGCAACAGCACAACTATTGCTTTTGATGTCACTGACGCCGATACAGCAAAGACTATTTTGTTAGCTCTCTGTGAGACCGTAGGAACGAGGCTTCGCAAGGATAATGTGCAGGCAGAGGTTCTTGCCGTAAGTATCAAGGATTATGATTTTAAGTATACAACTCATCAGTGTGTACTTTCATCGGCAACCAATATTACTCAGGAGCTTTATGAAACAGCCTGCAAGCTTTTTGATGAATGTTGGGATAAGATACCTATACGTCACCTTGGTGTACATGCCATGAGAGTAACCGAGTATGAGAATAGCCGTCAGATGGATTTGTTCGACAACGGTAAGTATGAGAGACTTGAGAAGCTTGATACGGCCGTTGATTCGATACGTAACAAGTTTGGTATTGATTCCATAAAAAGAGCTGTGTTTCTGGACAATAAAGTAGACCATATGTCAGGAGGAATATCCAGAGAGAAAAGACATGTGGATTATTCAAAAGTTAAGATAGATTAGTATTAAGCATTTGTTTATAGAGGTGATGAGTTATGGCTTTTGGAATTGGGATAAATGATGAGCCGGTTTCGGCAGGAAGTTTAAGAGGTGAGCAGACAAAAATCGCCTGTGACTGTTGGTTTACCTCCACCGGCAGAACTATTCCACATACGATAAAGTATCAGGATAAAGAAGGTCTTATACGGACTATTAATGATATAAATGTAATACATTATGAGAATAAGAATTACTCAGGAGTTCCTTCGGTAGAATATAACTGTATCATCAGACAGGGGATTTTAGAGGCGGAAGTACGGCTTGTGTTTTTTACTGAGGAGAAGAGATGGGTGATGTTTGTATAAATGTTAAATGCATCTTAGCTTATAAAAATGCATCTTACTTTTTTAACTATTGTTAGATTTTTGGATTTAATTTATAGTCATTATATCAAAGAAAAGGAATGGTGATTATAATGAAAAAAGATAAAAAAACATCAAAACGCAAGCGCAAAGTATGGATTGTAATAGGAGTAATTATTTTTGTTATTATATTAGCAATTCTTTCAATTCCAAAGCTTTTATTTACAGATTATGAAGGCCTTCCAACCACAGGAGCTTATGAAGTTAAGCTTGTATCTTCAATTCTTGTTGATGATAATCGTTTGGAAACCTTTGAAACAGATGGTTCAAACCGAGAAGTTCCGGTGTATTTTTACTATCCGGATACAGACGATGCTACTGAAAGCAGTTTTCCTTTGGTAATCTTTTCTCATGGTGCTTTTGGATATTATCAAAGCAATACTTCTACATACATGGAGCTTGCCAGTCATGGATATGTGGTTATCAGTCTTGACCATCCATATCATTCATTTTTTACCAAGGATACTAAAGGAAAGACTATTATAGTAAATCCTACATTTTTACAGGAAGTTATGGACGCTAATGGTGAGAGTGATTCACCGGCGGAAGTTATTGAACTGTCTCATAAGTGGCTGGATATTCGGGTTTCAGACATGGACTTTGTACTAGATAGTGTAAAAGATGCAAAAGAAACAGGAGATACACTGTCAGATAGATGGTTTGTTTCAGATGAGAGTGTAACAGAGGAGCTCCTTAGCGTACTATCAATGACTGATACAGATAATATTGGTGTGATGGGACATTCTCTTGGTGGGGCTGCCAGTGTGACACTGGGACGAACCAGAGATGATATTGATGCAGTAATTGACCTTGATGGGACGATGCTGGGTGAAGAGCTGAGCTATGAAAATGGAGAAATGGAATTATATGAAGAAGCATATCCGGTGCCACTTCTTTCGTTCAATAATGAAGAGCATCACCTGGAAAGCGAAGCAACAGGAGCACTTTATGTGAATAATGTGGTGCTTGAAAATGCAGTTGATAGTAAGTATACTTATTTTGTTGGCAGTGGGCACATGAATTTTACGGACTTACCACTGTTTTCGCCATTTCTTGCGTCGCTTCTTGGAGTGGGAGAAGTAGATGCAACGGAATGTATTACTACGATGAATCAGATTATTCTTGAATACTATAACTATTATCTAAAGGATGAAGGTGTGGTAACCATTAAGGAATGTTACTGAGAAAACCTTAGAGAATAGTTATTGGTTTTAGATAATAAAGCGGAGTACCAGATGAAAGTCAAATTACTAAAAGTTTCAAAAGAACAGCCGGAACAAATAGAAATCCGTTGTCATGAAGTAACGGAAGAAATTCGTGAAATTGTTGCTTTTGTCAAGACAAGACAGGGGCAGTTGACCGGTATACAGGAAGGACAGCAGTACGAAGTTCCGGTGCTGGATATCTGTTATATTGAGGCAGTGGATAACAAGGTTTTTCTTTACACCCAGAAACAAGTCTATGAAACCAAGCAGAAGCTTTATGAACTGGAAGAAATTTTAAGTGAAAAGTATTTTCTTCGTGCATCAAAGTCGCTTCTTTTAAATCTGATGAAAGTAAAATCTATCAAACCAGCTTTGAACGGTCGTTTGCAGGCCATTTTAAGTAGTGATGAGGAAATTATTATTTCCAGAAAGTATGTACCAGAGCTAAAAAAAGCATTGAAGGGTGGTGTTTCCTGATGCATGGAAAAGGATTTATTATAGATTGTATTAGAACTTATTTTGCAGTAGTAGCATTGATAAATGTGGTGATACTTGTTATGGGTATGCAGATTGCTCCGGATAATCGCTTTGGATATGATGCTTTTGCAGCACCTTTGATTTATGGAGCTGTAGGAACTCTGCCTAATGTTGTAATGTACTCAAAGAGAGAATTAACAATAAAGGAACTTCTTGTTCGGAAAGTGATACAGTTTATATTAATAGAAATCAGTGTTCTGTTTGTTGCTTTTCACAACGTGGATGCTTTTTGGCAACAGTCATCAATTATAATTGCTGTAGGAATCAGTGTATTTATTATATATGTTATCGCAAGTATAATAGACTGGATTCAAAACTGTATTGTAGCCAAACAAATGACAGAAGAGTTGATAAATTTTCAGGAAAGTATAATGAAATGATATGTTTTGTGAGCTGAAGAAGATTAACATTATTTGAGTTTATTAATTATTTGGAGGTAGTATATGCTCTGGGGTGATAAACCGTATTATTCTCTGGACTTTGCGATGAAACAGCAGTATGGTGCGAAGATATATAAGATAGCTTTAGATGGTGGAATGACCTGTCCGAACAGAGACGGTACTTTAGGTACAAAGGGGTGTATATTCTGTAGTGAAGCCGGTTCCGGAGATTTTGCTTCACCAAGATGTTCTTCTGTGACATTACAGATTGAGAACGCTATAAGTGGTGTATCAAAGAAGGTAAGTGCTGCAGGATATATTGCCTACTTTCAGTCCTTTACGAATACATACGCTCCGACAGAGTATCTTAGAGAATTGTTTTTTGAAGCAATTAATCATCCTCAGGTAAAAATACTCTCCATAGCAACACGACCGGACTGCATACCGGAAGATGTGCTGGAACTTCTTTGTGAACTCAATAAGATTAAGCCGGTGTGGATTGAACTTGGGCTCCAGACTATCCACGAAGCTACTGCGGCATGGATGCGGCGAGGTTATAAGCTTGATGTATTTGAAGATACGGTAAAGAAACTTAAGAAGCGAGAAATCACTGTAATAGTTCATACAATATTAGGACTGCCTGGTGAATCGAAAGAAGATGTGATTTCTACAATTAATTATCTTAACCATCTTGGCATAGACGGTATTAAGCTTCAGCTTCTTCATGTACTTAAAAATACTGACCTTGCAGTAGAATATGAGCAAGGACTGTATAAGGCATTGGAATTTGAAGAATATATTGATCTTCTTATAAATTGTCTGGAACATATATCACCTGATACGATAATACACAGAGTAACAGGCGATGGTCCGGGAGATTTGATGCTTGCACCAATGTGGAGTACAAAGAAAAGAGTAGTTC
Organism: Lachnospiraceae bacterium; assembly: GCA_045603305.1. Taxonomy (GTDB): domain Bacteria; phylum Bacillota; class Clostridia; order Lachnospirales; family Lachnospiraceae; genus JAFRXK01. The sequence goes on from JAZULV010000122.1 coordinate 29,386, forward strand.
TTAATTCATTGCATAGTGAGATGAAAAAGAGAGCCAGTTATCAAGGGAAGCAGTTTGCAGTCACCAAGTAGTTTTGTGAAGTGTAATCAGGAGTTATGCCTTGTATATAAAATTTTAAGTTGTATATTTATAATAATTTTGAATTATTATTTTTGAAAACATCATATTAAATTTGCCTGCCAGTTAAGACAGAACTTGCCAGTGTATAATATTTTATAATGCACATAATATGCGTGTAACGAAGCGAAGCAAGCACGTAAGATTGTGCAGAACACTTAGCCTCACAAGGCGGAGTTATGAAAGTCTTCGCCTTGTTATAGAAAAATTCAAGGAGGCGTTTAATATGTCAAGTTCAAGTTCAAACAGACACAATGTTCCAGAAGCTAAGGAAGCAATGGATAGATTCAAGATGGAAGTTGCCGATGAGCTGGGGGTACCATTATCAAATGGTTACAATGGTAACTTGACTTCCTACCAGAATGGTTCCGTTGGTGGTTATATGGTCAAGAAGATGATCGAGAACCAGGAAAGACAGATGGCAGGTAAATAAATCCTGAATCAGACTGTTAAGTCAAAAGCAGATAGTTAATCTGTAAAGTAAGCACCAGGCAGGTAGCCTGGTGCTTTGTCATTAAAAGAATTTGCCTGATGGTTTCTGTCAAAATTATCAGGCATAAAATAATTACTTTTTCTTTTATCTTATACAAAAATTAAAAGTAGTGACATTAAAATAAAAAAAGCTCTTGCCTGATATTTTAGTGCATACTATAATTAATTAGACGGAATAGCAGTTTAGTGTTATATGATAATTTTAGTATAGAAGATTTGGAAGGAAGAGTAATTATGAGAGTGATTGCTGGAATTGCAAGAAGTATACCTTTAAAAACTTTAGAGGGTTTAGATACAAGACCTACGACAGACAGGATAAAAGAAACGCTGTTTAATATTTTGCAGATGAACATACAGGGTAGTAATTTTATAGACTTGTTTTCAGGTAGTGGTGCCATTGGTATAGAAGCTTTAAGCAGAGGTGCTGTTTCATGTGCTTTTGTAGACAATTCTAAAAAATCCTGTGAATGTATTCGTGACAACTTATTAAAGACACGATTGTCAGACAAGGCTGTAGTGATGGAAACTGATGTTATTACAGCGTTGAACAGACTTAATTCAAAGGGAACTGTTTATGATATAGTGTTTATGGATCCTCCTTACAGTCTTGGTATAGAAGCAGCTGTACTTAACACCCTTAGCAATTCAGATCTCATAGATGAATATTCTATGGTAATTATTGAAGCTGTAAAGGACAGGGATTTTGATTTTGCAGAAGACTGTGGTTTTGATGTAACAAGAGAAAAGATTTATAAGACAAACAAGCATGTTTTTTTAAGAAAGAAGGGCTAATGTGAGAACAGCGATATATCCGGGAAGTTTCGACCCTGTAACAAATGGACATATAGATGTAATTGAACGTTCATCAAAAATGGCAGATAAATTAATCGTAGCAGTTTTAAATAACAATTCAAAAAATTCATTGTTTTCTGTCGATGAACGTGTTAATATGTTGAAGGAAGTGACTACACATCTGCCAAATGTCGAAATCAGATATTTTGGAGGATTGACTATTGATTTTGCAAGAGAATGTAATGCAGCCATTATAGTAAGAGGTCTTCGAGCAGTAACGGATTTCGAATATGAATTACAGATGGCTCAGACTAACAGAATTATGGCACCTGATATAGATACCATATTCCTTACAACCGATTTAAGATACGCATATCTTAGTTCAAGTATAGTTAAGGAAGTAGCGATGTTAGGTGGTGATATTACTGAATTTGTTACTCCTTTAGTGGCAGAAAAGGTAAAAGCTAAATTTAAACGATAACACCAGGGAGGAATTTTGAGATGAGCAAGATAGAAGAAATTATTTATGAAATAGAGAATTATATTGAGAGTTGTAAACCAGCACCTTTTTCAGGCAATCGTAAGATTATAGTTGATAAGGATGATATGCAGGATCTTCTTGTACAGCTCAAGATGAGAACTCCTGAAGAAATTAAGAGATGTCAGAAGGTTATTAATAATAAAGATGCTATTCTTGACAAGGCAAAGCTCGAAGGAGAAGAATTGATAGAAAACGCCAAGAAAGAAAGAGCAATAATCCTTGATGAAAGTGTTATTATGCAGGAGGCACAGGCTAAGGCAAAAGTTATTCTTGAAGAGGCCGAAGCTAAGGCAGCGTCAATAATACATGAGGCAGAAACAGATGCGGCTTCACGTGTTAGTGAGGCACAGGAATATTCACGAGTTATTACTGACAAAGCAACCGAAGAGTCTGAAGCAGTGAGAATAGGTGCAATTGAATATACCGACGGACTCCTTGCTCATGTACAGGAGATTATTGTTAACTCTCTTGAAGCTTACAGAAATAATTACTCAGAAATGGTTGCAACACTTCAGGCTGATTATGAGACGATTATGAATAACCGTAACGAACTTATTGGTGAGGATGCTTTGTCAGAAGAATAATATACTTAATTATATATTTATAGCAAGCTGATATAGTAAAAGGGATAATGCAGCATGAACTAATCTCCATATAATATAGTGGTTAAGTTTTATATTGCTATCACTGATAATTCCTGCTGTTTGGGCAACACAGGACATTCCTCCTATACATAATGCAGCAATACAGATCATAGTAATTATGTGACCCGGTGCGTGTAAATTTGATACCAGATTTATGCCCGTTGTCATTTCAAAAAGGCAGATTAACGAGCACCTGATTAGGTAAGGTATAAATTGAACTTTTTCCAGAAATGTTGCGAAAATTGAAAAAATAATTATATATCCTCCTATTTTTGCAATGGCAATATAAGAATCGGTCATGGATTTTTCAATTAACGATATTGACAAGCGATGTTCCTTTGTGGCATCGCTTTTATTTTTGTTTGAGATGTTGTTGTTAAATACTGTTGAATTTTTCATATAAAATTTATAGGATATCGGAACAATAATTAGCAATGGCAGATAAAAGACTAATATTAAAAAAAGAATATTATCAGTATTTAAACATTTGGTGGCAACATAAGAAATAATAAACACAGGGCTTGGAAGATTACAAAAAGATATAAGCCAGGCTGCTTCATTATCAGTAATATCACCATTGGTTCTAAAATCACAAATAACCTTTGCTCCCATAGGAAAACCACATAAGAATCCGGTAAAAATTATGTATATAAAGTGTAGAGGTATTTTGATATGATTAAAATACATATGAATAATTTCATTAACAGAAGGCATTATATTTAATTTTACAATAACATTTGTAATAATCATAA
>JAZULV010000123.1:0-3510 GCA_045603305.1 Lachnospiraceae bacterium
AAACAGACACTGGATGGTTCATGGTAGAACGAGCCATACATCAGATAAAATTGATTGCTTAAAACTTTTTAATGCTATTTCAACTATTTGTTCATTACAAACTAAACAAAATATAGAATTAATATAAATTCAGAATTTAAACAAGTCCGGGGACTTCAATATAATACAGGTCTCCGGACTTTTGTACTTTACTCCAATTCCTCAGTAGTTATAAACTTACCATCTCTCCAGATTCTTTCTATATCGTAGAATCTTCTGTCATCGCTTGAGAATACGTGGATTACTATATCCTTATAGTCAACAAGCACCCAGTTGGCAGCATTGTAGCCTTCGATATGGCTGTAGTCATATCCAGCCCTGCCAAGCTTGTCAGTTACGTTGTCTACCATAGCCTGTACCTGATTGCTGTTCTGTCCGTTTGCTATTATAAAGTAGTCAGCTATGCATGTTACTCCTGATATATCAATCACAGTAACGTCAGAAGCCTTCTTATCCTCAAGAGCTTCTACTGCAAGCTTTGCCATTTTCTTTGAATCATTCATTTGCTTTCCTCCAATTATCATAAGATTCCCTGTAATATTCACAGGTTTCTTCTGTTAATGTATCAATTGCATCATTTATATTATTTAAATATGCCAATGTATCTGTTGAGACCATATGAACACTTGCATCAATATCAATAAATGCCATCTTTCTAACCTCTGATAGTCTAGGCTGTCTTGATCTGCCCGGTTCTATATAATCCGCTACAAATATTATCTTCTCCAGTATCGACATATCAGGCTTACCGGTAGTATGAAAACGGATAGCATTTAAGATAGGCTCGTCATCAATATTATAATGCTTTTTAGCAACTATTACGCCGGCCTTTGCATGAAGTAATGACGGGTTGATAAGTTCAGCCTCGGATAAAGATATATTATTATCTTCACATATCTTTAATAATTCGTCATTTGACATGCATTTGGCACAGTCATGAAGAAGTCCCGCAAGTTCGGCATCTTCAATAGACACTTCATACCTCATGGCCAGTGCCATGGCAGTGTAGGCAACGCCTATGGTATGCTTGTATCTGGAAGGCTTTAATTCTGCTTTTAATTGATTTTTAATCTCATCTATATTCATTTATTCACCTAAACATAAAACTTCACTCATTGCCCAAATAAAGCCCTTTACTGACTAAATAATCATTAACCTTCTCAGGCACAAGATATCTGATAGAACGTCCCTCAGCCCTGATATTTCGTAAATCAGTTGATGATATATCTAAATCAGGAAACTTCAAAAATCTAATGTCGGCATTATACTTTTCTTTAAGCTCATCAATACAGTTATTCATCTCATCAATGGTTTTACCGTCACGAATACCCGCAGCTATTATTGCTTTCTGCATTATCTCTTCCGGCTTATACCACGATGAGATTGCAAAAAGTGAATCAGCACCCATTATAAAATAATATTCAGCATTATCATTCATCTGGTGCAGCTCGTTTAAAGTATCGACGGTATATGATTTACCGGTTCTCATTAACTCTATATCAGAAAACACAAAGTGAGGATTGCTCTCAATGGCAAGCTTCACCATATCAGTTCTTATACTTGCAGATGAAACACCGGACTTATTCTTATGAGGCGGCTGACATGCCGGTATAAAAAGCACATAATCCAGTTCAAGCTGCTCGTAAGCAGCCTCAGCTAGCGCTAAATGTGCATTGTGTATCGGGTCGAAGGTTCCACCCATAATACCGATTTTAATTTTGGAATCCATAGACGTTCATTCCTTTTAATTATTTTGATTTTGCTGTCTTAGGAAATTCGATGAGCTTCTTCTTTGAAGGTCTGTAGAGGGTTATCTTTCTGCCTACAACCTGTACAACCTCTGAATGAGTTCTCTCACCAAGAACCACTGCTATATCCTTTGGCTCATGAATACAATTTTTTAATACACTTATCTTTATAAGTTCTCTAGCCTCTAATGCCTCAGCAATTGCTTCTGTAACTTCAGGAGTAACGCTTGACTTGCCAATCTGGAATATCGGCTCCATGGTCATTGCAAGGCTTCTTAAATATGCTCTGTCTTTGCTTGTCATTTAACTTAAGCATCCCTTTCTGTATTTGTAATGGTAAGTTATCATTATAATATCGATAAATAACTTACACTTATTTATAATAATCAAATTCAAGACCGTACATCTTTACTGTATCGCCCTCTTCTATTCCGGCTTCTTCAAGCTCCTGCAAGATACCTGTATTCTTTAAGAACTTCTGGAAGAATTCAAAGCCCTTTTCAGAGTCGAGGTTTGTATAACCTAGCATCTTCTCAATCTTCGGTCCTTCTACTGCGTATAAGCCATCCTCCAGCTTCTCAACTGTATATGGAAGGTCACCGGCAATAAGCATTTCTTCAGGATTGAACTCCTGCTCGAATACAATCGGCTCAGAATCAAGATTCTTCAACAAATCATTCACATGGAACAGAAGCTCCTTGATACCCTTACCGCTAACTGCTGATATAGGGAACACTTTGATACCTTCCGGCTCAAATTCTTCCTTTAAAACTGAAATAATACTTTCGTCCTCATCATAAATAGCATCAATCTTATTGGCTGCAATTACCTGCGGACGCTTAAGAAGCGCCGGATTATATGCTTCAAGCTCTTTATTAATCTTGCGTATGTCATCAATAGGGTCTCTGCCCTCTACTGATGCAGCATCTACTACATGAATGATTACTTTAGTTCTTTCAATATGTCTAAGGAACTCGTAGCCTAAGCCTATACCCTCAGATGCACCTTCTATAAGTCCGGGAATATCGGCAATTACAAAACCGCCACCGGGAAGATCTACCACTCCCAAATTAGGATTCAGAGTTGTAAAGTGGTAGTTTGCAATCTTTGGCTTAGCATTTGTAGTTCTTGACAGGAATGTAGACTTACCTACGTTAGGGAAGCCAACAAGTCCTACGTCAGCGATTACCTTAAGCTCAAGCTGTACCCAAAGCTCCATACCATCCTTACCCGGCTGGGCATACTTAGGCACCTGCATGGTTGCTGTTGCAAAATGCATATTACCAAGACCGCCTCGACCACCCTTAAGAATAGTTGCCCTCTGGTTATCACCGGACATATCAGCAATTACCTTACCGGATTCAAAGTCACGGATAACAGTACCCTCCGGTACCTTAATAACTAAATTTTCAGCATTGGCACCATGACATTTGCTCTTTCCGCCAGGCTCGCCATCCTTAGCAATATATTTTCTTATATGTCTGAATTCATAAAGAGTATTTAACCCCTTATCAACTTCAAAAATTATATCTCCGCCTTTGCCGCCGTCTCCGCCGTCAGGTCCACCGGCAGCAACAAAAAGCTCACGTCTGAAGCTTACGTGACCATCTCCGCCCTTACCGGACTTAATAAAAATTTTCGCCCTGTCTGCAAATAATGACATGAATATACCTCTGCTTTCTATATACCAAATACCTGCTCTTAGTTGAAAATAAGAAACAGG
>JAZULV010000124.1:0-6541 GCA_045603305.1 Lachnospiraceae bacterium
TTTGTCGCTCACGACCAAATTAATGTGATAAAGGAGACATGATTTCATGGCAAAAGTTGGAATTGTAATGGGCAGCGACTCTGATATGCCTGTAATGGCGAAGGCAGCAGAGATTTTAGAAAAATTTGGTATTGAATATGAAATGACCATCATTTCTGCGCATCGTATGCCAGATCGATTTTTTGAATATGCAAAATCCGCAGAGGACAAGGGTTATAAGATCATCATTGCAGGAGCTGGTAAGGCAGCACATCTTCCAGGTATGTGCGCAGCGATTTTTCCAATGCCAGTTATCGGTATTCCTATGAAAACATCCGACCTTGGTGGTGTTGACTCTCTGTACTCTATCGTACAGATGCCAACAGGTGTACCAGTTGCAACCGTTGCAATCAATGGTGGTGCCAATGCAGGACTTCTTGCAGCGAAGATACTTGCCACATCAGATGCAGAGCTTCTTGACAAGCTTAAGGCTTACTCACAGGAGTTAAAGGAGCAGGTAGAGGCAAAGGCTGCGAAGCTGGATGAAATCGGCTACAAAGAATATATGAAGCAGAAGTAGAAGTTTCTTTTATTAGGGGCTTATTAATATTTTATTCCCCGCCGGCTTCGCTCCGGCTAACGCCTCCAAGGCGCCGGACTAAGGAATAAAATATTAATAAGATAAACATAAGAAACGTCGACTTGGCAATCTTAGGGGATCAAAGCAAGTTGGGGTTATGTCTCCAAGGCGCCGGACAAAGGAATAAAATATTAATAAGATAAATATAAGAAACGTCGACTTGGCAATCTTAGCGAATAAAAGCAAGTTGCTCTAACGCTTTAGAAAGAGTCGTGTTAAGGAATAAAACATTAATATAATAAACATTGATTTAGATAAAATATATCAATACTTTAGTACATTGGCAAAAGAATATCAACAAGAAATAAAGAAGAGAAATCATGGCATATGTATGCGGTGATATAATTAGTGTTGTATTAGTTTAAAGTAAATACAACATTAATTAGGAGGTAAGTATAGAATATTAGCCTATACATATATTTTTATTATAAAGTATGTTAGCAGAAATACTTATATAAAATTTTTTTATGATTAAAAATTTATAAGGTGGAAGCTTTATTTTGTCGCGATGTGTTAAGGAATGTGGAACGAAGCATTTTACTTTTTACTAGTACTTTTTAGTATACTAACTTGTGTAGATATTTATCCGCGACAAGCGCATCGCAGGCGAAGCCGGAGCCTAAGCTTGTGTGGATAAATATCTACACAAGTTTAAAATAATAAAAAATAGGAGTTAAAAATAAAACGGAGGAAATAAAAATGGATTATAAGAACGCGGGTGTTGATATTGAAGCTGGATACCGTTCAGTAGAACTTATGAAGAAGCATGTTAAGGAAACTATGCGTCCGGAGGTTTTAGGCGGACTTGGTGGTTTCTCTGGTGCATTCTCTATGGATGCATTTAAGAATATGGAGCATCCTACCCTTGTATCAGGAACAGATGGTGTAGGAACAAAGTTAAAGCTTGCATTTTTACTTGACAAGCATGACACAATCGGTATTGACTGTGTTGCTATGTGTGTAAATGATATTGCATGTGCAGGCGGAGAGCCATTATTCTTCTTGGATTATATTGCCTGTGGCAAGAACTATCCTGAGAAGATTGCTACAATTGTAAGTGGTGTTGCTGAGGGCTGTAAGCAGGCAGGCTGTGCCCTTATCGGTGGTGAGACAGCAGAGATGCCTGGATTCTATCCGGTTGATGAGTATGACCTTGCAGGATTTGCAGTAGGTGTTGTTGACCAGAAGGATATTATCTCAGGTAAGGACCTTAAGGACGGAGACGTGCTTATCGGTATTGCGTCATCAGGTGTTCACAGCAATGGTTATTCACTTGTAAGAAAAGTATTTTCAATGAACACAGAAGTTCTTAATACATATTTTGATGAGCTCGGTGCAACTTTAGGAGAGGCACTTATCACTCCTACAAAGATTTATGTAAAGGCTCTTAAGTCAATCAAGGACAGTGGTGTAACAGTTAAGGCATGCAGCCACATTACAGGCGGTGGCTTCTATGAGAACGTTCCTAGAATGCTTTCAGAGAATACACATGCAGTTATTGAAAAGGACAGCTACCCTGTACTTCCTATTTTCAAGATGCTTGCTAAGGAAGGTAATATCGAAGAGAAGATGATGTATAACACATTTAACATGGGTATCGGTATGGTAGTTGCTGTTGATGTGGCAGATGTGGATAAGACTATGGAAGCAATCAAGGCAGCAGGCGAGCAGCCATATGTAATTGGTAAGATTACAGCCGGAGAAAAGGGAGTAACATTATGCTAAAGATAGGCGTTTGCGTATCAGGAGGAGGAACAAACCTTCAGGCGATTATTGATGGCGTAAAAAATGGCGGCATTACAAATACCTGCATAGAGGTAGTAATCAGTAACAATGCAGATGCATTTGCTTTAGAGCGTGCTAAGTCTGCGGGTATCAATGCAGTCTGTGTATCCCCTAAGGACTACGTAAGCCGTGAAGAGTTCAATGATGCACTCCTTGAGACTATCGACAGTTTCGACTTGGATTTGATAGTGCTTGCCGGATACCTTGTGAATATTCCGGCACAGATGATTAGAAAATATACAAATAAAATTATTAATATTCATCCTTCACTTATTCCGTCTTTCTGCGGTAAGGGCTACTATGGACTCAAGGTTCATGAGGCAGCTCTTAATAGAGGTGTAAAAGTAGTTGGTGCTACAGTTCATTTTGTAGATGAGGGAACTGACACGGGACCAATTATTTTGCAGAAGGCTGTTGATGTACAGAATGGTGACACACCGGAAGAACTGCAGCTTAGAGTAATGCAGCAGGCAGAGTGGGTTATTTTACCTAAGGCAATAGATTTAATTGCAAATGGTAAGGTACAGATAGTTGACGGAATTGCAAGTGTTTTAGAGTAAATTACGGAGGATTAGCATGAAGGTTTTAATAGTAGGAAGCGGCGGCAGAGAGCATGCGCTTGCGTGGAAGATTGCCCAGAGTGAGAAGGTAGACAAGCTTTACTGTGCTCCGGGAAATGCCGGCATCGCAGAATATGCAGAGTGTGTTCCGATTGGAGCAATGGAGATAGACAAGCTTGCTGAGTTTGCAGCAGAGAATAAGATTGATCTTACGGTTATCGGTATGGATGATCCGTTAGTTGCCGGAGTGGTTGATGCATTTGAGGCAAAGGGTTTAAGAGTATTCGGACCTAGAAAGAATGCAGCTATTCTTGAGGGTTCAAAGGCATTTTCAAAGGATTTGATGAAGAAGTACAATATTCCGACTGCAGGATATGAGACCTTTGATGATGCTGATAAGGCTTTAGCATATCTTGAGACTGCCGAGTTTCCGATAGTGCTTAAGGCAGATGGTCTGGCTCTTGGTAAGGGCGTACTTATCTGCAATGATTTAGAGGAGGCGAAGGCCGGAGTTAAGACAATTATGCTTGACAAGCAGTTTGGTTCAGCAGGAAATCAGATGGTTGTTGAGGAGTTCATGACCGGACGTGAGGTATCAGTACTGTCTTTCGTTGATGGTGATACTATCCGCATAATGACAAGTGCCCAGGATCACAAGAGAGCAGGCGACGGAGATACCGGATTGAATACCGGTGGTATGGGAACATTTTCACCAAGCCCGTTCTACACAGAAGAGGTTGATGAGTTCTGCAAGAAGTATATTTATCAGGCAACTGTTGATGCCATGAAGGCGGAAGGACGTACCTTCAAGGGTATTATTTTCTTCGGACTTATGCTTACACCAAAGGGACCAAAGGTGCTTGAGTACAATGCAAGATTTGGTGACCCGGAGGCGCAGGTTGTTATTCCTCGTATGAAGAATGATATAGTTGATGTATTTGAGGCTTGTATCGATGGTACACTTTCAGAGATAGAGCTTGAGTTTGAGGATAATGCAGCAGTATGTGTAGTTCTTGCTTCAGAAGGCTATCCTGTAAAGTATGATAAAGGGCTTCCAATCACCGGCCTTGATACAGTAAAGGCTCACGAGGCAGAAGGATATTATGTATTCCATGCCGGAACAAAGTTTGCTGATGGTCAGATAGTGACAAATGGCGGACGTGTACTTGGCGTTACTGCAAAGGGAAGTAACTTAAAAGAAGCCCGTGCCAATGCTTACAAAGCAACCGAGTGGATTGAGTTTGCTAACAAGTATAAGAGAAATGATATCGGTAAGGCGATAGATGAGGCTTAGGCTTTAGTTTTTGAAATATATATTAGTTAAAGCAAAAGTGCCGTAACACTGGATTATTGGTGTTGCGGCACTTTTAACATTATAAAAAACGAACTTGTGTTCTATATAATAATGTAATACACTTGCTTTAGCAGCTTTTAGCTGCTGGCAATCGTGTTACAGGGTGGTTGACCTCTATTCTACATAGAATGGAGGTGATGCTCATGAAGAATCATTTTAGTTTTGAAGACCTTATGTCTTTTGGAATGTTTCTCTTGACATTACTGACATTTATTTATCTTATTTGTCAGTAAGACAGTAAAAAACCTTCCCTGTACTTTGCCCGAGTATTGGAAGGTTTTTAAAATCAATATTTTGGTCAACCACTCTGTGGCGATTGCCTCTTTAATTATATTATAGCAAAAGTGTCGCACATTACAAGTGGATTTTGGATTAAATTAATAACTATATAGTATTTTATAATTAATATTATGTGTCGATTCTCTTAGCAACTACAATGCTCTTATTTCTGTAGTACAAATCTTCCCTCACGTCAAATCCAATCTTCTCCCAGAAGCCATTGCCAAGCTCGTTTTTAGCAAATACCACAAGTGCAACCTTTATTATGCCTTCAGATTTCAGGGCTTCTATTGCATGCTCTACCAGTCTGCGGCCTATTCCCTGATTCCTAAAATCTGCAGCCACAGCAGTGTGATGAATATACCCTCGTCTGCCGTCATGACCACATAAAATTACTCCTACAATATTATCATTTTCTTCTGCCACAAAGCAGGTTGCGGGGTTACGTTTAAGATATTTCTCGATGCCTTCTTTTGAGTCATCTACATTGTTAAGTCCCATGCCGGGAGTGTTAATCCAGAGATTATATACCTTGTCATAGTCGTTGGCTGTCATGTTACGAATTGTCATTGGTGTTCTAAACTTCTCCAGCCTGTATAAACTCTCCTCAACCAATTCCTTCTTACCATTCTTAAAATCATATCCATACTTTCTGTAAAACTCTACGCCGGTAATTGATGCCGGAATTTCTATTCTTGAGGCTCTTTTGAACAGTTCGTCTTCTTCTAGAGTGACAATTATTTTTCTTCCGATACCCATGCCGTGGTATTCGGGAAGTACAAAAATTGTAAGCAGTATACTTTCTGTAGGGCTGCCCCAGTAGCTGGATATTGAGCCTGTGGCAACGATTTTATCACCATGGCAGAACACATACATGTGGGCATAGGAAGCAACATAAAGCACCCAGTTGGCATCATGGGTCTTTACCAGTTCATCAATAGCTTCTTTGCCATAGTCTTTGATATTTACCTCTTTAAAGTTTCGGATAACAAGGTTTGCGACATCATCAGCATCTTCTTTAGTAAATCTGCGCACAGTTACATTGCTTTTTTCGTAGCCGATAAGGGTCATTTTATCGTTGATTCTATTTTCGTAAGAAGTTCTTGTGAAACCGAGTTTTTCATATAGGTGGCAGTTGCCGGATTCCTGTAGGATTGTTGTCAGTCTCCATACAACTGCTCCGGTATACTTTTCAAATACTAATTCAAGGGCAGTGCTTGCGATACCAATGTTTTGATACTCCGGTAATATAAACAGTGGTGAAATACGATATACATTAGGCTTATCGCTGACAATACGTACAGCCCCAACAGGAACTTGCTTGTAATTGATAATAAGGTAGTCACTGTTTTCCTGATTTATAAGCGAGATTGTTCTTTCAAGAGTATCCTTAACCGGATTAGTTTCATCATCCTGATATTTTTTGTACAAAGGTAAAAATGCCTTATACTTAATTACATGAATTAATGGGGCATCATTTTCGGTTGCAGGTAACAGGTTTATGTCGTTTTGGTTTGCTTTCTCTTTCATGGTTTCCTCCTTTTTACTTGATGAACATTCGGTATAGCGGATGTTATGTGCATTAAATTAACATTTGACTGACAGGGTTTAGTATTTGATACTAAAGATAATTGTCCCTGAGTCAGTACAAAGCAGATGTTTTTATTGTGACACAACAAAAATCGCACAAACATCGTTATGTCTGTGCGATAATCATAAATGTATAGTCTATATGATAAATAAAAATCAAAACTTACATCCTGTGCACAGACCTATAAGACCTACCGACCTATAGCTGTGCAAAATAACAGCTACAGGAAAGTACGTCTGTAGTACATGTACATATATCCTGTGAAATGTAAGTTCTGGTTCATCTGTGTTCTCCTTAATTTTTTTACAATACTATCATTAAAGAAGTGAGGTGTCAATATTTAAATATTTATT
>JAZULV010000125.1:0-12674 GCA_045603305.1 Lachnospiraceae bacterium
GATTTGCTTTATTCAATAGGCTGTTCAAAAATAAGAGTCACGATTTGTTACCTATTGGGAGAGCTCTTTTTAAGGGCCTTCAAATTGTACATTTCTCCATAAATTCTTCCATTATACCTTCAATATCCTTTACTTTTACCATATAGAATTCTGTCAAAACCTATGTTATAATAAAATAAGCTATGTCTGCATCAGCTATTTTAACTCTTGCAGTCTGATATTATTACAGGAGGTCAATATGGGCGGATTTTTTGGAGTAGCTTCTAAGGAAGACTGCGTTTTTGATTTGTTTTTTGGAACTGATTATCATTCACATTTAGGTACCAGAAGAGCTGGTATGGCTGTGTACAGTGAGGAGAAAGGCTTTGATAAGGCGATTCACAATGTGGAAAACTCACCTTTTCGTACAAAATTTGACAAAGAGTCAAATTCCATGCATGGTAATTTAGGTATTGGTTGTATTTCAGATTATGAGGCACAGCCTATCCTTATGCGCTCTCATCATGGAACCTTTGCCATTACCACTGTTGGAAAGATAAATAATATTGATAGTATTGTAGATGAACTTTTGAAGGATAAGACTCATTTTTATGAGATGAGCAACGGAGAGATTAATCCTACAGAACTGGTTGCAATTTTAATTAACCAGAAGGATAATTTTATTGAAGGTATCAAGTATGCCCAGGAGATAATTGAAGGTTCAATGTCGATGCTTTTGCTTACTCCTTTGGGCATATATGCAGCAAGAGATAAGCATGGCAGAACTCCGGTTATTATAGGAAAGAAGGAAGAGGGATATTGCGCCTGCTTTGAGAGCACCGCTCTCGGTAATCTTGGCTATACAGAGTTTAAGGAATTAGGACCGGGTGAAGTAGTTATTATGACTCCTGATTCGGTTAAGACCCTTATAGCACCAGGCAAAGATATGAAGATTTGTACCTTCCTCTGGGTGTATTATGGTTATCCTTCATCAACTTACGAAGGAATCAGCGTTGAAAAGATGAGATATAACTGTGGCAGACTTTTGGCCAAGAGAGATGATGCGAAACCGGATGTGGTTGCCGGAGTACCGGATTCAGGTATTGCCCATGCGATTGGATATGCGAATGAGTCGGGAATACCTTTTTCAAGACCATTTATCAAGTATACACCAACCTGGCCACGTTCATTTATGCCTACAATGCAGAACAAGAGAAAACTTATAGCTAAGATGAAGCTTATACCTGTTCATGACCTTATAAAGGATAAGAGTCTTTTGCTTATAGATGATTCCATTGTACGCGGTACCCAGTTAAGCGAAACCACAGAGTTTCTTTACGAGAGTGGTGCAAGGGAGGTTCATATCAGACCTGCATGTCCTCCGATTATGTACAGCTGTAAGTATCTTAATTTTTCACGTTCTACATCAGAGATGGACCTTATTACCCGTCGTGTTATTAAGGAGCTTGAAGGTGATGATGTAAGTGATGAGGTAGTTAAGGAATATTGTAATCCTGACAGTGAGAAGTATCAGAAGATGGTAGAGGTTATTGGAGAGAAACTTCACTTTACAAGTCTCAGATACCATAGACTGGATGATATGATTGATGCTGTTGGAATTGATAAATCAAAGCTTTGCACTTACTGTTGGAATGGTGAAGAGTAGTTTTAATACTATTTGTGTTTAATAAGATATGGAGATTGATATGAACGAAACAGGGCGATTTAAAGAAGGACTGGCGGCGATTATTTCAGCGGCGAAGCTTTCAGCAAATCATGTTACAAAAGCACAGGTGGAGAGTTGTTTTAAGGGTATAACTCTTAATGAAGAGCAGTGGGAGCTGGTTTACAGCTACCTTGAGCTTAATAAGATAGTTATAGATGATTACGAAGCCTGCGGAAAGTATTCGGAGCTTTTTGAGGATTTAGCCCAGGATGCACCAAGAGACCTTTCGGTAGAAGATGCTAAGCTTTATGATATGTATCTTGAAGATTTGGCGATGGTTTCTCCGCTCTCGCCGGAGGAAGAGGTTTTACTGGTTGAGAAGCTTCTTTCCGGGGATGCTTCAGTGAAGAACCGGCTTATTGAGGGCAGACTTCACAAGGTTGTGGAGATGTCAAAGAGATACTGTGGCAAGGGCGTGCTTATTTCTGATATTGTTCAGGAGGGCAATATGGCATTAATGATGGCTGTGAATAGTTTCACCGGTGGTGATTATGATGCCTGGATTAATTCTGAAGTAGAAGAAGCCTTTAAGATGGTTGTTATGGATCAGGAAGGTTATTCAAGCACCGGAAGCCATTTGGCGTCTGAGGCGAATGCTCTTATGGAAGCTACTGCTAAGATTGCTGAGGAACTTGGCAGGGAAGCAACTTTAGAGGAGGTAGCGGCAAAGATGAATCTGTCAGAGGAAGTAGTAAGGGATATTATGAAGATATCCATGGATGCTCTCGATATGGCGGAGGCTACCGGCAGCGGCGAGACCTTTGGTCAGACAGACAGTATTTCTGAGGAGGACAGGCAGTATTTCGAGGCAGCCTATGAAGACGGTGAGACTGCCGGTGATGGCTGGAGGGCTGTTTCATCAGGGGATATGTCAGATTACGATATAGAGGAACCGGATACATCTGATTTTATGAACTGGCTTTCAGAAGATGAGGGAGATTTCGACGAAGATGACTTTGACGAAGATGATAGTGAAAGTGCTTTGGAAAGCGGCTGGGGAATCTAAATCTATAAGCACAAATAATAAATCAAATAAATTATATTAACTTTACTTATATATAAAAGAAGTGTATTCTATGAATAAGGTGAAATTATTCATTGTAGTAAATGCAGTAAGTCATGTAGGATTTAATTGCTGTTTAGACAATAGTGTACAGCAGTGGTTTCTACATAACTTATACAAGATAAAGCAAGGAGGGTCATATGAGCGTAAGACGAATTTATGTTGAGAAGAAAGAAGCATATGCAGTTGCTGCCAAGGGACTTATGGATGAGATGGGCAGCTATCTTGGCATCAAAGATGTTACTAAGGTTAGAGTGTTAGTAAGATATGATGTTGAGAATTTATCAGAGGAGACTTACGAGAAGTCTAAGGATACTATTTTCTCTGAACCACCTGTTGATTATTTATTTGAAGGTGATTTTGAGAAGAATGCAGATGACAGAGTATTTTCAGTAGAGTATCTTCCGGGACAGTTCGACCAGAGAGCCGATTCTGCTGAGCAGTGTGTTAAGCTCCTGAATGAGAATGAAGAACCGGTTATCCGTTCAGCTACTACTTATGTAATCAGCGGAAATATTACAGATGAAGAGTTTGCAGCAATTAAGAATCATTGTATCAACCCGGTTGACAGCAGGGAAGCTTCTCTTGAGATTCCTGAGACACTTATTGCTGAGTATGACGAACCGGCAGATGTTATTATATTTGATGGATTTAAAGATATGAACGAGGCTGAGCTTAAGGAATTATATGATTCTTTAGGTCTTGCCATGACTTTCAAGGATTTCCTTCACATTCAGAACTACTACAAGAACGAAGAGAACAGAGATCCTTCCATGACAGAGATTCGTGTGCTTGATACATATTGGTCAGACCACTGCCGTCATACAACCTTCCAGACAGAGCTTAAGAATGTAAGCTTCCTTGATGGTGATTACAAGGCACCTATCATGGAGAGCTACGATAAATATATTGCTACAAGAGAAGAAGTATTTAAGGGCCGCAAGGACAAGTTTGTCTGCCTTATGGACCTTGCCCTTATCGCTATGAGAAAGCTTAAGAAAGAGGGCAAGCTTGATGACCAGGAAGAGTCAGAGGAAATCAATGCATGTAGTATCGTCGTTCCTGTAGAGGTTGACGGTGTTACAGAGGAGTGGCTTGTAAACTTCAAGAATGAGACTCACAACCACCCTACAGAGATTGAGCCATTTGGTGGCGCTGCAACCTGCCTCGGCGGTGCAATCCGTGACCCGCTTTCAGGACGTACTTATGTATATCAGGCTATGCGTATTACCGGTGCAGCTGACCCTACAGTTCCTGTATCAGAGACTATGAAGGGTAAGCTTCCACAGAAGAAGCTGGTTCGTGGTGCTGCAAGCGGTTACAGCTCATACGGTAACCAGATTGGTCTTGCTACAGGCTATGTTAAGGAGATTTATCATCCAAACTACGCTGCCAAGAGAATGGAAATCGGTGCAGTTATGGGTGCGGCTCCAAGACGTGCAGTAATTCGTGAGACATCTGATCCGGGCGATATCATTATCCTTCTTGGCGGACGTACAGGCCGTGATGGCTGTGGTGGTGCTACAGGTTCATCAAAGGTTCATACAGAGGCTTCTATTGAGACCTGCGGAGCAGAGGTTCAGAAGGGTAATGCTCCTACAGAAAGAAAGATTCAGCGTCTTTTCAGAAGAGAAGAGGTTAGTAAATTAATAAAGAAATGTAATGACTTTGGTGCCGGTGGCGTATCCGTTGCTATCGGTGAGCTTGCTGATGGTCTTCTTATCGACCTTGACAAGGTACCAAAGAAGTATGCCGGACTTGACGGTACTGAGATTGGTATTTCCGAGTCTCAGGAGCGTATGGCAGTTGTAGTTGACCCTAAGGATGTGGACCAGTTCCTTGCTTATGCAAATGAAGAGAACTTAGAGGCTGTAACAGTTGCAACAGTTACAGAGGAAAAGCGTCTTGTTATGAACTGGAGAGGCAAGACAATTGTTGATTTAAGTCGTGCATTCCTTGATACAAACGGTGCTCATCAGGAGACTGACGTAACAGTAGTTGTTCCTAACAAGGAGGGTACACCATTTGAAAAAGAAGCTGTAACCGATGTTAAGGCTAAGTGGATGGATACAGTTAAGGACCTTAATGTTTGTTCACAGAAGGGCCTTGTTGAGATGTTTGATGCTTCTATCGGTGCAGGTTCTGTATATATGCCTTACGGCGGAAAGTACCAGCTTACAGAGACTCAGTCTATGGTTGCTAAGCTTCCGGTGCTTAATGGCAAGACTGATACAGTAACTATGATGAGTTATGGTTTCGACCCATACCTTTCATCATGGAGCCCATACCACGGTGCTCAGTACGCAGTAGTATCATCAGTTGCTAAGATTGTGGCAGCCGGTGGTGACTTCTCAAAGATTAGATTTACATTCCAGGAATACTTCCAGAGAATGACCGAGGATTCAAAGAGATGGGGAGCTCCATTCCAGGCACTCCTTGGTGCTTATGAGGCACAGATGGGCTTTGGTCTTCCTTCAATCGGCGGTAAGGACTCTATGTCCGGAACATTCAACGATATGGACGTACCTCCTACATTAGTTTCATTTGCGGTAGATGTGGCTAGCGACAAGACTATTATTACTCCTGAGCTTAAGAGCGCAGGTAACAAGCTTGTATTATTTGAGATAGAGAAGAATGAATACGACCTTCCTGTATATTCACAGATTATGGAGCAGTACTCTGCAATCCATGAGAATATCAAGGCCGGAAGCATCGTTTCAGCTTATGAGATTGAAAGAAATGGTCTCGCTGAAGCATTGAGCAAGATGGCATTTGGTAACAAGATGGGCGTATCAGTATGCGACAAGGCAGTATCAGCAGATGAGCTCTTTGCAGCAGGCTGGGGTAACATTGTAGCAGAAGTTCCTGCAGACAAGGTTGACAGCCTTAAGGGCTCATACAAGGTAATCGGCAGTGTAAATGACAGTGCAGCTATTACCTATGGTGACATGAGCATTGCTATAGATGATGTGCTTGACGCATGGAATGGCACATTAGAAAAGATATTCCCTACAGTATCCGGCGTAAAGCAGGAGAAGGTAGATACTCCGGTTTACAAGGCTGACAGCATTTACGTTTGCAAGAACAAGATTGCTAAGCCTACAGTATTTATTCCGGTATTCCCGGGTACAAACTGTGAGTACGACAGCACAAAGGCCTTCGAGAGAGCCGGTGCAAATGTAGTTACAAAGGTACTTAAGAACATTACTGCTGAGGATATCAGAGATTCAGTTGAAATCTTTGAGAAGGCAATTTCCCAGGCACAGATTATCATGTTCCCGGGTGGTTTCTCAGCCGGTGATGAGCCGGAAGGTTCAGCGAAGTTCTTCGCTACAGCCTTTAGAAATGACCGCATGAAGGAAGCAGTAGAGAAGCTTCTCAATGAGCGTGACGGACTTATGCTCGGTATCTGTAACGGTTTCCAGGCACTTATCAAGCTTGGTCTTGTGCCTTACGGCGAGATTCGTCCACAGACAGCAGATTCACCTACACTTACTTACAATACAATCGGCCGCCACGTATCTAAGATGGTTTACACAAAGGTTGTTACAAATAAGTCTCCTTGGTTACAGAAGGCAGAGCTTGGTGGTGTATACTGTAACCCTGCATCTCATGGTGAGGGACGTTTCGTTGCAAATGATGAGTGGCTTAAGAAGTTATTTGCAAATGGCCAGGTTGCAACCCAGTATGTTGACGAATTTGGCAACCCTACAATGGACGAGTACTGGAATCCAAACGGATCCTACTGTGCAATCGAAGGTATCACAAGTCCGGACGGACGTGTGCTTGGTAAGATGGCACATTCAGAGAGACGCGGTGACAGCGTAGCAATTAACATCTACGGAGAGCAGGATATGAAGCTGTTCGAGTCAGGTGTTGAGTACTTCAAATAAAATGATTTAATCCCCTTGGGTTACTTGAGCTTTTTGAGATATATGTATTTTTAGTTATATTTGAATTTTTATCCTCGCAAGCTTCGTTCAGGCTTCGCCATCAATACCATAGTATGCCAGAAAACTGCCAGTGACAGTTTTCTGGTAGGCGCTTGCTGAGGATAAAAGTTCAAATATAAAATATACAAATAGACAAAAAGAAAAGTAATCCAAGGTGATTTTGTGTTGTAGAGGTGCTTGCTGGGGATATAATTTAAACTATAAAAAACTGATATTAGAAAAGAAAAGTAACCCAAGGAGATTTTAAGTTTGCAGAGGTGCTTGCTGGGGATAAAAGCACCTGGCAATGGCGAGGCATTTGATTAAATCCATTGAAATAAGCAAGAATATATGATAGTATGGGTTAGAAATTGAATATATACAGGCTGGATGGCCGGAGAATACAGGAGGTCTTTGAATTATGGAGCAATACAAGCAGGAATTTATTGAGTTTATGGTAGATTGTAACGTACTTAAGTTTGGTGATTTTGTAACTAAGAGCGGAAGAAAGACTCCTTTCTTTATTAATACCGGATTTTACAGAACCGGCGCTCAGTTAAGCCGTTTAGGTGAATATTATGCGAAGGCGATTAATGATAAGTTTGGTACAGATATTGATGTGCTTTTCGGACCTGCATATAAGGGCATTCCTCTTACTGTTACAGCGTCTATTGCTTTTAACAAGGAGTATGGCAAGGATATCAAGTATTGTTCAAACAGAAAAGAAGTAAAAGATCACGGTGATAAGGGCATTCTCTTAGGAAGTCCTATAGCTGATGGAGATAAGGTAGTAATCATTGAGGATGTTACTACCGCCGGAACATCAATCGGTGAGACTCTTCCTATTATTAAGGCCCAGGGAGATGTGGATGTACTTGGTCTTGTGGTATCTGTAGACAGAATGGAGCGCGGACAGGGTACTAAGTCAGCTCTTAATGAGATTAGAGAGAAGTATGGTTTTGAAACTACTGCAATTGTTACTATGGCAGAAGTGGTAGAACATCTTTATAACAGACCATACAAGGGCAAGATAATAATTGATGATACATTAAAGGCGGCAATCGATGCATATTATGAGCAGTATGGTGCAGAATAAGAAGTTAATAAAAGGAATAGTTGTGCTGGTATTTCTGATATATATGTTCAGTCTGATATATTTTCTCTTCTTTTCTGAAAGATATGGAAGAACCGAGGCTGTAGATTATTACCGATATAATCTGCAGCCTTTTAAAGAGATAGTACGTTATTGGAAGTACAGGGATGTTATAGGCTACAAGATGGTTATTATCAATCTTGTAGGTAATGTGGGTGTGTTTATTCCTTTCGGATTATTACTGCCGATTATATATAAACCTTTAGCGAAGTGGTACGCACTTTTGCCGACAGGTATTATATTTAGTAGTGTTATAGAGTGTATACAGCTTGTAACCCGGGTAGGAACTCTTGATGTAGATGATGTGATTCTTAATGTATCCGGAATAATGCTGGGACTTGCAGTTCTTAAACTTGTGTGTTTTATCAGGGAGTAGTTTATGAAAGAAAAGGGCAAATACGTTAGAAAAATTGATAGAAAAAAATTAAGTGGTGCGTCTGTAATAGCCTTGCTGACTTTTATTACAGGCGCGGCTTTTTTTGCCATGGGTATGTATATGATAGTATATCCGGCCGATAGGGATGTTGTGACTCCGGCAGCTTTTGGCTGTATCGCATTGCTTTTGTCAGTAGTAGGTATAGTTACAGAATGCATTGGTTTAAAGAAATATAAAAGGTTATTTTTATTTGACAAGTGGGGAATTGGATTAAATAGTGTTATGTTTGTTGTAACTGTTGGAGTATATGTGTGGGGATTATTATCCTAAACGCGATATATGTATAGTTGTAGCGATAAGAAGAGGTTAGTGGATGAACAGATTAAAACAACAGATGGAGTTTATCCTTGAGGTAGACAAGCTTAAAAAAATAAAGAGACAGACATATCTGTCCGATGGTTTAGGAAAGGAAAATGACGCAGAGCACTCCTGGCATCTTGCCCTTATGGCAATGCTTCTTAGTGAATATTCTAATGAAAAGATTGATACCCTCCGTGTTATGAGCATGGTTCTCATACATGATATTATTGAAATAGATGCAGGAGATACTTATGCATACGATGAAGCAGGCAATGCTACCAAGCGTGAGCGTGAGGAGAAGGCGGCGGCAAGAATTTTTGGCATGTTACCGGAGGACCAGGAGAAAATGATGTGGGAGCTTTGGGAAGAGTTTGAGGCATGCGAGACTCCTGAATCAAAGTTTGCCAATGCTTTAGACAAAATGCAGCCGCTTATGCTCAATGATGCGACCGGTGGAAGGGCATGGATGGAGCATGGTGTGGCAAAGTACCAGATAGTAAACAGAAATGCTAAGGTTCATGAGGGTTCAGAAGAGATATGGAACTGGATAAAAGACATTATAGATAAGAATGTTGAGATGGGGCATATTAAAGACGAATAGAGTTGAAAAGGAATAGTTGATAAAGAGGTAAGCGTTGTTTATGGATTACAGAGACATTCTTAGGGCTGAGAATGAATTGGCAGAGGAAAGATATGAACTGGTGATTGAAAGAATACGAAGTATTGCAGGTGAAAATGTGCTGCCTGAAAAGGAACAGGCGTATTTTAGTTCAGTGGCTGAGTTTATCTGTATTGTTGCCGATTTGTTTGAGGATATTAAAAGTGGTGAAATTAAAAATCATACTATAGAGAAGCATCATAGTATTAACGAAAAGATGTACAGTGATATATTAGAGAAGAATTATGAGACAAGCTTTGCAAACCCTGCTTATGCGGTGACACAGTTTGGCAGAAGTCAGGGCCAGATGCTTTCTTTTCTTTATGCGGAGATAAGAGGTATAATTGCTTACGCTTATGAGTACAGGCTTTTAGAGCTGACCAGTGTTCTGGAGCTTTTTGTTCAGGTGTATAATCTTTATGAGTTAAAGCAGGCAGGCGAGCTTTCAGAGAGGGATCTTGAAAGTGAACTGAAAGAGACTATTTATTATTATGTAAGTGATTACTGTGATGTTACCGTTACCCACAGAGTTCGTGAGCAGGTGGATTCATCCCTGAAGTTTGCAGTGGATATCGTAATGAACAGCGATTTAAGCGACTTGCGTTACTTGTATACTTATGGTGAGTATATTTCTGATAATGAAATTAAGGTGGCAGAGTTTTTAAATTCTTTGTCACAGGAAGATATTGATGCGATGGCATCTACTTATACAGAAGGGTACCGCCGAGGCTTTGAACTTGCCGGCATTGACTTAAGCAAGAAGAAAACTGTAGAAATTCGATTCCGAGTAGGTTTCGAGCGAATGATTAGGCAGGCTGTTAAGAATTTTGAAACAATGGGTCTTGAGCCGGTTGTTTTCAGGTCAGCGGTAAGTGTAGTTAATAAGAAGCAGCATTTAAGAATCGGTTATTACGGCGGCATACCTAACAGCCAGTATGATTATGACCACAGATTTGATGATGCTCTATTTTTGGACAAACCTTTCAAAGAACGCAAGCTTGCCATGATGAAGGTAGCCTATGAGGAGTATAAGGATAAGGCGAGGGTGTATGCCGGGCCTGCCGTTATGGAGACCTTCGGTGAAGCACCAAAGAGCCTGATTGCTAAGCCGGAGAGCCTTACTTTAAGTGAAAAGCAAAGAGGTATCAGTACTGCTTATGCTTCTGAGGCAGCAGAACTTGTTAATAACTATATTCGCGGCGAGGAAAGAAGTTTCACCATTATTTCTTTCCCAATTCCTGAGATAGGTGAAGATTTTGAAGAGATTTTCAAGGAAACAATTAAGATAAATACTCTTGACTATGTGATGTACAGGGATATCCAGCAGAGAATTATTGATGCCTTAGATAGTGGTGTGGGTGCACATATTCTTGGAGGAAATGGCAATAAAACTGATTTGACTGTGAGTTTTCATGAGCTTAATTGCCCTGAAAAGGAAACAAACTTTGAGAATTGTCTTTCAGATGTGAATATTCCTTTAGGAGAGGTATTTACCTCACCGAAGCTTTCAGGAACAAACGGAGTTCTTAATGTATCCCAGATATATATTAATCAGGTGGAATACAAGGATTTGTGGCTTAAGTTTGCTGATGGTAAGGTCAGTGATTATGGATGTTCAGTTTATGACAGCGAGGAGCAGAACCGCTCACTTATTAAAGAGACTTTGCTTTATAATCATGACACTCTTCCTATGGGCGAATTTGCAATCGGAACTAATACTGCAGCATATGCGATGGCAAAGAAGTACGATATAATAAATCGCTTAAAGATTCTTATTATTGAGAAGATGGGACCTCATTTTGCCATAGGCGACACCTGTTACTCTCATTCAGAGGAGGTTAAGGTATATAATCCTGATGGTAAAGAGATTACCGCGAGGGAAAATGAATGTTCATCATTAAGACATACTGAACCTGGGAAAGCCTATTTTAACTGCCATACGGATATCACCATTCCTTATGACGAGATTAAAGGTATATGGGTAATTGGGGCTGACGGCAGCAAAACACCGATTATACTTGAGGGCAGATTTGTACTTCCGGGTACAGAAGCTTTGAATGAGGCTTTTGATAGTATTGGTTAACAGTAGAGTCTTTAAATGTACATTTGGTAGTATTAATTGATATAAAAAGATTGTCTTAAAATAAAATGAATCGTTTGATGTTATTGAATGGTACGAAAATGATTGACGTTGGTAAAGTGTGATAGTAAAATCATTATAGAAAAAATGAGACAAAGGAGATTTCATTATGGCTAAAGTAGGTATTGTAATGGGAAGTGATTCAGATATGCCTGTGATGAGCAAGGCAGCTGACATCCTTGAGAAGCTTGGTGTGGATTATGAGATGACAATTATTTCTGCCCACAGAGAGCCTGACGTATTCTTTGAGTATGCAAAGAGCGCAGAGGCTAAGGGATTTAAGGTGATTATCGCCGGAGCAGGTATGGCAGCTCATCTTCCGGGCATGTGTGCGGCAATATTCCCAATGCCTGTTATTGGTATTCCGATGCATACCACATCACTTGGAGGCAGGGATTCCCTTTATTCTATAGTACAGATGCCTTCAGGCATCCCGGTTGCAACAGTTGCAATCAATGGTGGTGCGAATGCTGGTATCCTTGCAGCAAAGATTCTTGCTACATCGGATGCTGCATTATTAGATAAGCTTAAGGCTTATTCAGCATCTTTGAAGGATCAGGTGGTGGCTAAGGATGCAAGATTGCAGGAAGTTGACTACAAAGCATATATGCAGAAATAGGATTTCTGCAATTTATGCACACGCCAAAGCAGAAGAAATTGTCACTGAATGACACTTTGGCGGTGCTGTACATTACGTTGTTAATAAAACACATATCGGGGAACCCGATATGATGAATGGAGGATAATTATGGATTATAAGAACGCAGGTGTGGATATTGAAGCTGGATATAAGTCAGTAGAGCTTATGAAGAAGCATGTTAAGGAGACTATGAGACCAGAGGTACTTGGTGGTATCGGTGGATTCTCAGGAGCTTTCTCTCTTGCAAAGATTAAGGAGATGGAGAATCCTATCCTTTTATCTGGTACAGATGGATGTGGTACAAAGGTTAAGCTTGCTTTCCTTATGGATAAGCATGATACAATCGGTATTGACTGCGTTGCTATGTGTGTAAATGATGTTGCATGTGCAGGTGGAGAACCATTATTCTTCTTGGATTATATTGCATGTGGTAAGAACTATCCTGAGAAGATTGCAACTATCGTAAAAGGTGTTGCAGAAGGATGTAAGCAGGCTGGAGCAGCCTTAATCGGTGGTGAAACAGCAGAACATCCGGGTCTTATGCCGGAAGAAGATTACGACTTAGCTGGTTTTGCAGTAGGTGTGGTAGATGAAAAAGACCTGATCACAGGTGCAGACTTAAAAGATGGAGATGTGCTTATTGGTAT